>NZ_VTYM01000031.1:0-68917 GCF_013113925.1 Alteromonas sp. 07-89-2
GTGAAAATACTTCAACGAGAAGCCGGATATACGGACGCAAACCATTTTAGTCAAAACAGCATGTTTACTCTTGCAATAATGGGGGAGACCATATACAGGCCCTATGTTCCTATACTTTTAGCCATTCAAGCTTGAGACTAGCGCCGCCTTAAGCACCGAAGAGTTAACAGGTTTGTGCAGCAGCTGAATGTCGGTGCCTTCAAGTTCATTCGCTAACGCTTTTGAGTGATTAGCGGTGCAAATCATAATGGGCATTGAAGGCGCGATTTTTCTTACGCGTTTCGCAATGTCTAAACCGGTTTCTTCTTCATCTAGGTGGTAATCGACAATAAGCATGTCGCACTCGTCAAAACTGCCATTATTTACAGCGCTGCATTGTTCAAAACCTGAGAAAGTGTCTACTTCCATGTCCCAGTTTGCGAACAACGTTTGCATAGCAATGCGCATATTCGCATCGTTATCAATATGCCATATATGCTTATCCAAAACGTAATCTGGTAACGATGGCTCCAAAGTATAAAGATAGTCCTGCTCCTGGCTCGTATCACACACTTCGGTAATAGGAATGGTCACCGTGAAGCACGCGCCTACGCCCTCTTTCGAGCGCACTCGAATATCGTGCTCTAGCAACTTACTCATTTTATCTACAATGTATAATCCCAGACCCAAACTGTAAGAGTAGTTAAAATCGTTTTCTAATCTGGAAAACTCTTTAAAAATAACTTTCTGATCGTCTTCGCTTATACCCACACCTTGATCATAGATGCTAATTTCCAGGTTCTCATTCACCTTTCGTGCTGCCAGTAACACCTTGCCGTTGGCACCGTATTTCATTGCATTTATTAATAAATTTCGCAATATTCGAGAAAGTAAGTTCACGTCTGTTTCCACGAAAGCTTCCTTCAAGCGGTAGCGAAAATCAACGTTATAGTCTTTACTGATATGCGTAAACTCTTCGGCTAGCTGCATAAGTAACGGCAATACATTTTCTTGCTGTTTGTCAGGCTGTAACACCCCAGCGTCCAGTTTAGATGTTTCAATAAGCGTGCGAATAAGGCCATGTAAATCAGACAGTGAATTATCGAGGGCGGCAACAATGGGGCTGGATGAACTATCCACTTGATCTTTCAATGTTTCGTTGAACAAGATGGCAGCGCTAAGGGGCTGCATAAGATCGTGGCTAATAGCAGCCAAAAATTTGCTCTTTGAATCAATCGCTTCTTGAAGGGCGATGTTGGCGTGATTGAGTTCACGGGTACGCTTTTCTACATTCGACTCTAATTGGTCTTTAGCCGCTTTAAGCTGGAGTTGGCTTTCTACCTGCTGCGACACGTCTGTTGCCAAGACAAAGTGCCCGGTGATATCGCCAGATTCATTAAAATGAGGTAAATAAACTTTCTGTAAAAAGCCAACGTCGCCATGAGCATTTTTTTCTTTGCTTTGAAAGCTCACCACTTCGCCTTGGTTAACACGGCGCAAGTACTGAATAAGATTGGGGTAAACCTCTTTCAGATGGCTTCGATCCATAGGCATATCATTAATGTCTTGCTCACTAACGCCATACCAATCGCGATAACCTTTATTGGTGTATTGAAACTTTTTATCGGTACCAATGTAAGCAATAAGCGCCGGTACATTATCGGTTATCATGCGGATCCAGCTTTCGTTTTGCTTCAGCGTTTCCGCGTAGTGATGCTGCGATGTAACATTGGTGAACGTGCACAGCGTATTGCCGTCGGGCAGTGTAGTGATGTTGCGTTCAACCACCAATTGCTCGTGGATAATCTGGGTACGTGGCCCCACCGGGTTTAAGTTGAGCCCGCTCCAGTGACGGTTATTTTGAAGGGCATAAATATTCTTACTGTTTACCAGTACGTGCTGAGGCACGTTTGATTGGGTCAAAAACGTGTTATTCCAAAACGCAATGCCACCTTCTTTATCAATGAGCAATATTCCAACATCAATATTATCGATAAGGCTTTGCAACAGCTTGTTTTTCTCTTTAATGACTTGCTCGTAACGATTCGATTCAAGCAGTTTTACTTCAGTGATGTCGTTAAACAGAATAACGTTCCCGCCTTCTTGCGTGGGTCGGTTGGTCAGCTGATACCATCGCCGGTTCGACAACTGATAGATCATCCTGCCTTCGACATCAGCAGGCAGGGCGCGGCGAATAACCCCGGAATGCTTGGCAGCTTGGGTGATATCGTAATAGTTATCGCCAATTTTAGGGGTAATGGAAAGGTCATCCCAAACAGTTTCAAAGTGCCGATTAAAGAAAATGATCCCGCCCAGTCTATCTAGCAACACCATCGCCTGATTGGTACTTTCAATGGCATCGTGTAAACGCTGCTTCACCTGATGGGTTTCTTCGTGAGCACGCACCAGTTCGGCGTTTGACTGTTCCAGCTTTTGCAGTACTGACTGTAGCTCCTCTGTTTTCTGACTCACTTTTTCAGAGAGTTGAACCGAATGTTCGAAGGCGCGGTAACTGTGATGATTAAAACCGCCCTCTTCCATGCGATACATCAGCGCTGCGTTTATTTTCTCAAGCTTTTCGTTTTCACGCCGTTGCTCGTAAAGCGCCTTTTGGAGCGCTTCCACGTCGGTAAATTGATTATTGGGCTGCAAAATACACCCCCGTAAACGTTTGGTTCAAGTGAACCGAGTGAATATGCTCGCCATAGGCATTGAAGCCCGCGACATTGTACCTTTGCTGTAGCCGTCTTATTTCGTGGTCGTTTTTGCCCTGTTGAATTTCGAGCCTTCGCAAAAAGCAATCGCAAGCATAGACAAATTCGGGCTCGCCAAGCTGAGCGCGCAGTTTGTCTAGTTTACTTTCTAATGCTTCAATGCAGTCTCCCAGCTGAACAAATGTAAGAATAATGCCAATATCTACCGCGCAGTAAAAGGTAATGGCGTTAGTGGCCAAATCTACTTTTTGAATAGAGCGGATGAAATATTTGCCACCTACCATCACAGCAAGGGGAAACATGGAAAACACATCCGGCGTTAAGTCTTCAGCTTTCATTCCCAATAAACTGGCGTAATACTGCGCTGCGGGTTCACCGTTAATCTCATACACGGTTCGCGACTCAGGATCGGCGTGGGTGACCACCAGCTTCGATACGGGAGAGTTAATGTGATCAATGGAGAACACGGTGAAGGGCTTTCCCGTGCCAACAAGCAGCAGTACTGCTGCGTCTCGATGAAATTCACCGTTGTAAAACACATAGGTGGCTTCAAGCTTTAGATCGTCGCCAGCGCTACCGCCTAAGTGTGGAATATTGCCAAATGCAGTCGCAAAGGTTTCTAGAAAATGTTCCTCATGGCGGGTAAGTCCATCGAGCACAGAAATAACGAAGTGCTGCTCTGTATCGTAACGACGCTCCCTCCCCTGTAAGGCTCGGCGCAAACCACTGGCAATATCGTGGGCTTCATCAAAGTTTACTTCGCCTAAATTAGGCACCAATGCTGTGGCAATAGAAAATTCGTTTTTCAAAAACGCGACGGCCAAAAGTTTTTCTGTTCCATACCCATTTTTATTAAATTCTCCAGCACTGGTGCAGCCAACAATATTCACGTGCGGAAAACGTGCGGAGATTTCCTTTGCTACGGTGTCTAAGTCAAACAGCGTGCTGGTATGAAAAAGTAATAGCTCTATTTCATCGCACTTAACGTTGGCTAAAATCTCATTAGCCACATCACGGCAGGCTTCTTTAGCACCGTATAAACTAGAATGGTTGTCATCGTTAACCTTGCTATTAGCAGGTTGACTAAGTGCGGACAGGATTGAGGTTTTTGACACGCGTTGGCACCTTTTTCTTTTTATATTTATCGATTTTGCACAAGTCAGGGTTATCTAACGTAACCACACACTCAAGGCACTGAATACATTCAGCATAGTCAATGCTGCCGTCTTGTTCTATAGCATCAATACCACATTTCTTTTGTTTGCACAGCTGACACGGGTTACCACAGGCATCTTTACGTGTAAGCAATTTAACGAAAGGGAAACGCCCCAGAATGGCGAGCCCAGCTCCCAATGGACATAAATAGCGGCAGTACACTTTATGAATTTTTAAGCTAAGTAGCAGCAATAAAACCGAATACAGCACAAAGGGCCAATACCGAACAAAGTGTAGGGTTATGGACGTTTTGAACGGCTCTATTTCAGCGAGCTTCTCCGCAAGGTTTAGCGAATAGAATGAGCACGCAACAAGCCCTAAAAGCAACCCATATTTGATTTTTTGCGCCCGTTTGTGGTGCTGAGGTTTAATTCTAATTTGTTTTATCCTGAGCTTTTCAGCCAGTATTCCCATCATTTCCTGGAGTGCTCCGAAGGGGCAAAGCCAGCCACAAAATAGTCCCCGCCCAACGATAAACAACGAAACAAATACAAAGCTCCACAAAATAAAAATGACCGGGTCGAGAAGATATACCTCTAAGGAAAATCCATCGACAATATCCAGTAGCAGCGTGTATATGTTGACAACAGACAGTTGCCCTTGAGCGTAAAAGCCAATAAAAAACAGCACGAACACAAGGGAAAATGCCCGCACTGTATGCACAAACTTGGTGTAAGGCGTTAGCCTTTGCTGGAATGCAAAAAACAACGACAGCGCTACAAGATAAACAACGGTGATGCTTATCGTTAAGGTTCTGTCCATCCAAATTTTCTGCCACAACGGAATGGGCTTCGCTAACTGAGCCTCAGGATTTTCCATAAATAGTTCACTAGGCAGTGTCACTTTCAAAGGGAACAGATGCTCATCTTGCTCGAAGAAACTTGGCTTAAACGGCACACTAATCGCTATTTCCATTTCTTGGTCAAGTGACAGCCCACCTTTCGATTTTACTCGAAGTACTTTGATCTCGTTGTAGTCGGGCAATGCTTGTGAAAATGCGGGATCATAGAAGCTATAAAAATCGATATCGCGGATAGCCGTGGGAAAACCGCCTTGAGATACCCGTAAATGCTCAGGTGTGGTTTGGGGAATAAACTCATCGCTGATAAAACTGAAACCTTTCGTATTCAGCACCATCAGTGCCATTTCACCCGGATTTAGATTTTCCTGTAACCGAGCAAATTCCTCTTCATCCAGCAGGTTTTTCCCCACAATAGGAAGACTTAAAAACGCATAGTAGTGTTCGGCGATGATGTCACCATCAAGGGCAAACTCGCTTTGGATATCGTCAACCGCCCGAATCACTTCTCTCGATAGGCCTTCGGTATTCTGTCGAGTAATTTGGTGTTTTTGAATGTAGCCCTTGTCCACCAATTCGCTAAAAGTAAGAGGTTCGAAAAAGTCTGGATTGATAATATTGTTGCTAGGCGCAACAAAGCCATCGAGCTTAGCTCTGGCAACGGCTAATGCAGATGTCACGATGGTATCGTTGATAACCAGCACCGATACGGTGGCTTTCGTAACCCCATCAAAGTAGGTAGCGTCTTTGCCTACATTGCTTTTCCCACCAATGATAAAACGCTCTTTGACACTGTGCCCTTGATATTGAGCAACGAAATCAAACATAGACTTCTCGCCAAGCCCGTGCAAAAAAATCGGCTCGCTATGCTGCTTGACGAAAAGATCGACCACATTGCCTTGTGTGTCTAGCCCAATCACTACATTAACCGGTTTGCCTGAAAAGCCTATGAAGTCGACAAAGTCATTCGACTCAAAAACATATCCGAGTAGTTGCTGAAGCTGATAGACCGGGGTTACCTTGATGTCAGTGTGCATCTCCCCCACGCGTGTAGCGTTGGGAAATATTTTGTAAATGTCTTGTGGAATGTCTGTCGCGTCAGACTGCGCCAACACATTGGTGCTGAGAAACAGCAAGAAAATGATTGAGGAAAATGCGATGCGCATAAAAGTAGCGGGCGGCGGTAGGCGCCGCCCTCAGGTTTACTTAGAAGAAACCAAGTGGGTTGATGTCGTAGCTTACCAATAGATTTTTTGTCTGCTGGTAGTGATCTAGCATCATCTTGTGGGTTTCGCGGCCAATCCCCGATTTCTTGTAGCCGCCAAATGCAGCGTGAGCTGGATACAAGTGATAACAGTTCGTCCATACGCGACCTGCTTCAATCGCTCGACCTACGCGGAATGCTACATTCGCATCGCGGCTCCATACACCTGCGCCTAGCCCGAAGCTTGTGTTGTTGGCAATCTCAATCGCCTCTTCTTCGGTTTTGAAGGTTTGAACAGCGATTACCGGACCAAAAATCTCTTCCTGGAACACACGCATGTGGTTTTCACCCTTCAAGATAGTCGGCTGAATGTAGTAGCCTCCATCAAAGCCTGGTAACTGTTCTTTCTCACCTCCAGTGACAACCTGAGCTCCTTCTGACTTACCGATATCGATGTATTTAAGGATCTTTTCGAACTGCTCGTTAGATGCCTGCGCGCCTACCATGGTGTCTGTGTCTAGTGGGTTGCCGCGTTTGATCTTCTGAATTTTTTCCAACACTTTTTCCATGAACGCATCATAGATGTCTTCGTGAATAATCGCTCGAGAAGGACACGTACATACTTCACCTTGGTTGAAATAGCCAAGCACTAACCCTTCCGCACACTTATCAATAAATTCTGGTTCGTGATCCATAATGTCTGCGAAGAATAAGTTTGGCGATTTGCCGCCAAGCTCTACAGTAGATGGAATAAGGTTTTCGGCAGCACAGCGAAGGATGTGCCCGCCAACTGGGGTAGAACCGGTGAACGCAATTTTTGCAATTCGAGTGCTCGTTGCCAGGGCTTGCCCTGCTTCTGCACCAAATCCATTAACAATATTAAGAACGCCTGGTGGCAGTAAATCTTGGATTAGTTCGGCGAACAATAAGATAGATACTGGTGTTTGTTCTGCTGGCTTTAACACCACTACGTTACCGGTAACAAGTGCTGGCGCAAGTTTCCATGCAGCCATAAGTAGCGGGAAGTTCCATGGAATGATTTGTCCAACTACACCATAAGGTTCATGGAAGTGATACGCCACCGTGTTTTTATCAATTTCACCGATGGTGCCTTCTTGGCTTCGAATACAGCCTGCGTAATAACGGTAATGGTCTGCGCAAAGCGGGATGTCGGCATTCAGTGTTTCACGAACGGCTTTACCGTTATCCCAAGTTTCTGCAACGGCGAGTAGCTCTAGGTTTTCTTCGATGCGATCGGCTATTTTCAGAAGAATGTTAGAACGCTCAGCTACTGATGTATCTGCCCAACCTTTTTTCGCAGCGTGAGCGGCATCTAAAGCAAGCTCAATATCTTCAGACGTTGAACGAGGGATTTGTGCGATGTCACTGCCATCTACTGGTGATGTTGCGGTGAAGTACTCACCTTTAACCGGTGCAACCCATTCGCCATTGATAAAATTACCGTAGCTTTCTTTGAAGCTTACGACCGAACCTTCACTACCTGGCTTTGCATAAATCATAAGAAATACCTTTTGATAACGTTGCGCGTACCACGCGCAGTAACTTGGTTTGTTGTGTAGTTTGATAATGGTACTTTTACGTTGTACCTACCATGATGCGATAGACCGATTTGACTCCTACTTTAGGAGGGGAAACCTATGGCTACTTCTCACTCTTCTCGACAAAAGACACCGATTGAGACGCTGAAAGCTCTGCATCACCGATGTAACCGTGTTTAGCCGCAATGGCTGAAAACTGGGAGGGCACCGCGTCAAGCTTTCGCTTAATGACGGTAAGTGCGTTAGAAACAGTCTTAGCCGATAGGCCCAACTCATCAGCAATATCGAAGCGGGATTTATTCATTGCTATAGCAATAAATATTTCGAACTCACGTTTTGTTAATTTGGCAGCAATGTCCACATTGGTATCGAGAAGTTGATTGGCTAAATTTACCGCCAGGCCTCGCTCAATATACTTTTGCCCTTTTGCAACGACCTTAATTGCCGAGATCAATATTTCAGGCGAACTACTTTTACTGATGTACCCCATAGCACCGGTCTGCATGGCGCGGTGCAATATGACGCTGTCTTCGAACATACTGAAAAAGATAATTTTTAAATCTGGATGTCGCTTCAAAAAAATCTTGGCTAAAACAAGGCCACTTTCATTTGAAAGATTTATGTCGAGGATTAGGATCTCAATGTCACTACTGGCTAATAAACGATGGGTTTGCGCGCCGTTTTCAGCATCAAAAATACGGCAATCGGGCATCATCGCATTGAGTAAAGCTTTGTATCCTTCACGCACCACAGCGTGGTCGTCGACAATTAGAATATTCATGCGACGTTAGCGCCCATAAGAGGAGGCATTTCTTTAAGGGTAAGGGACAGCGATACAGCAACGCCGCCACCATCGGGTGACGTCACACTGCAATTTGCTCCTATACAACGTGCTCGGCTGCGCATTGAAGACATGCCAATATTTTCTACAATGTGGTTCCCTAATCCCCGACCGTTGTCTTTGACCATCACAGAAACACGGTGAGTATCGCCATAAATTTGAATGCTAACCTTGGTGGCCTTCGCATGTTTAATCACGTTGTTAATGGCTTCTTGAGCAAATCGGTAAAGATGAATATCTCGCTCATTATCTTCTTGATAGCGCTTTAGATTAATTGACACGTCCCACTGCGTATCGGGCTGTGCTACTTCTTGTTCGTACACCAATCGCTCAAGCGACGACTGAAGAGAGACTCTATCTAAAACAAGCGGGTGTAGGTGAGCAGTGAGTTTTCTAATTGCATCGCTTATTTGATGTGACATCACTTGAACCTTCTGCGCCGACAGTTCAACAACAGATCGCTCTTTTGCGTTAACCAAAATATAAGCGTGGGCTTTTATCGTGGTCAGCAATTGCCCCACATTATCGTGAAGCTCTCTGGCAAGGTAATTACGCTCTTGCTCTTGAAGAAGAGCTAACTGCTTATCTATTTTTATGAGCTGCTTTTCTTTTGATTTAAGTGCATTTTGCAGATGCTTAAATTGGTCTAATACCCTGTTCATTTCGGTGATATCTGAATGTGGCAGGGGCTGTGATTCTTTGCCTTCTCGTAGCTCAGATAACGCGGCAGCGAGCTGATTTAGCGGCACTAACCTTTGCTTAACCGCCACTTTTAACGTAAACAGCAACAGGACAAAGGTTGCGAAAAACAGTCCCGCCACCAAGGCAAAAAAAGTGAGATTCTGGGTGAGTTCAGTAGCATCAAAAGGCGTAACAATAAGATACTGATTTTCCTGAATTGGGATGATAACAGGTGTGAGTGCAGTACGTTCGGTTGTCGGCATCACTGAGGTCTGCTCTGCCTGAAGGCGCCCCGTGAAATAATGGGCGGATAAGTGAGGGCTAGGCTCTACAATCGCTTCGATATCAGCAACAGGGATATTGAGGTTGACCATTTCTCGCACTTGGTTAAGCGCGCCCGTCATCTCTTCCTCAATGTTATCTTGTATGTGGAAGTAGACCAGACAGGTAAAAACCAAAAAGCAGCCAATGAATACGGCCACTATAGCTGTAGATATTTTCGTAAAACCTGACATAACCGCCCCTGCAAGCCTTTTATTACAGGGTTATGCTATAGAGGCTGCGTTAAAAAGCACATCCTGCAATAGGGGCGAATTCATCCTACCAAGGTAGGATGAATTCTGTTTTGAGCGATGTTTTATTTGGTAAGAACTTAGACAGTTTACACTTATCGGTAAGCCTGTTTCTCTGTGCTACTAGCTTCCCAGTCGACTGCTGAATTGGCCTACTGCATCAACGACTTCTTTTGCACCGTCTTGAATTTGTTCGATAACTTCACCCGCCTCTCTGGCGTAGTTGAGCCCTGATTGCGCCTTTTCATCACCTTCATTAACCAAATTTACTGCGTCGGTGGCCAATGTCTGGTTGTGTTTAACCACATTGATGATTTCTTCTGTGGCTTCGGTTGTACGCGATGCTAACTGACGCACCTCGTCAGCAACTACAGCGAAACCTCGCCCCTGATCGCCAGCACGTGCCGCCTCAATCGCAGCATTTAGAGCAAGCAAGTTGGTTTGTTCGGCAATAGCGCTGATACTTCCGATAATAGTGGCAATTTGTTGAGACTGAGCGTCCAACGCATTAATCCCCTCTTTTGCCCTATCCATTTGCTGCGACAGCGAAGACATTTCAGAAAGCAGTTCGCTAATGACTTCCTTTCCTCGCGTGGCGATTTGATCCGTTGTGTTTGAAGAACGGTAGGCGATATCAGCAGCACTGGACACGGCATTTTCTCGCGCCACCTGCTCAGTAATATCAGTAGCCAGCTTAACCACTTTATACATACGACCGTGAGAATCACAAATCGGGTTATAGGTGGCTTCCAGCCAAATAGTGTTGCCGTGAGAGTCGAAACGTTCGAATCTTCCTGCGACGAATTCACCCTGAGCAAGTCGTTCCCAAAACGTTTTATATTCGCGGGAATTCGCATACTCCGTATCACAGAAGATTCTATGATGCTGACCTTTAATGTCATTAAGACTGTACTTAACGGTTTTCAGGAAAGCTTCGTTTGCGTCCTGAATATTTCCGTTTAAATCGAATTCAATCGCCGCATTTGACTTGTGCAACGCGGCCACCAAATCTTCGTGTTCTTTCGAGTTGGCTATAGTGCGCGTGAGGTCGTTGAGGTTAACTGAGAATTTGTGAATATTCCCTTTTCCGTCAAAAATAGGTTCAACTACGCCCCTTAACCACGCTTCTTCACCATTTTCACGAAGAAACTCAATCGCCCCCCAGTAATGGACGCGCTGCTCGATAGAATCTTTCAGCTTTTTAAAATGAGGCGTGTTTCTGGCAATCTCGGGAACAAATTCAAAGAAGCGATGCCCTTTCACTTGAGAGAGTGAGTAACCTAGCTCTTTCTCGAACATCTCGTTGACGGCTTCAATTTCACCACGCTCATTAAGATTGAGAAAGATCATTTCTTCGCGCAAGCCATCTCGCACTTGCTTGAGTATGTGTAGCTCCTCGCGAAGCGCTTCGTTTTCTTTCACTAAGTGTTTATTGAACATAGGGCCTTCCCTGACAGAGAATTACAGTAATATGCCGTTTATCGGCAGTAACTAACCTTGCCTTAACGATAATTTGATGAATCTACACAAGGTTTAGCAAACGGTTCGCTAGACAATGTCTTTTTAACTAAGACGTGTCGGCCTAATTTATTAAAGCCTAGACCACATTCAGCCACTTGTATTAATGCGTGGCGAGTTTTTCGACGCTGCTACGCTATTTTTTACATATTTACCCTGCAAGAGACAGTAGATAAACGTCTAATTTTTTAGTCGAGAAATTTTGAATGGTATTGCGTAACTTTATCTGTAAGCCATTTTGTAAATACCTGAAAGCGTGCTTGAGAATGAGTTTCTTTGTGTGTGGCCAGCCAGAATGTACGCTTAATGTGAATCTCGTTTTCAATGAGTCGAACTAAGCCTGGCTGAGTTTCAGCCATAAATTTAGGCAAAATGCCTACTCCTGCGCCATTTACAAGCATTTGATACTGCGCATTAATACTGGTGCTGCGCAGCGCACTTAATTGTGACAAAGCTGTCTCTTCAATGAACTTTAATTGAGGCGCATACACCAAATCGGGCACGTAACTCACTAAATTGAAGGCGGTGAGCTCTTGTAATGTTCGTGGTTCGTTGTCGCTGATAAGGGACTGGTGGGTATAAAGATAAAGGTTATAGTCAGTTAATTTTTGTGTAACCAGCAAGCCTTTACTGGGCTTTTCTAACAAGATAGCCATATCGGCTTCTCGTTTGTTCAGGTTTAAAAAGCCGCTGGTTGCCACAAGCTCAATACTGATCCCCGGATACTGCTTTTTAAAATCGGGTAGTAAAGGCGCTAAAAACCAGCTACCGAAACCTTCAGAAACACTCACTCTGATCGTACCTGCCAAATGCGAGCGTTCATCACCTAATTCATTTTGTGCCTCTAGAAAGTAATGCTCTGCTTTTTCAATATACGTAACTAGCTCACTGCCATGGGTGGTAAGCACATACCCCTTTTTAGTTAGCTCGAACAACTTGCAATTTAATGAGTCCTCCAGTTTTTTTACACGACGAATTAATGTCGTAGGGTCTACTTTCAAGCCTTTAGCTGCAATAGCTACACGACCATTTCTTGCCAAACCAAGAAACAAACGCATGTCGTCCCAATTCACTTAAACACCTGCATTTTTACAGCACCATACTGCAAGTATATGTATTGTCTTTGCAAACACAAGGTTTCAATATTGTTAAAAATTACAGGAGCTATGTCATGAGAAAGATTGTTCACTTTATTGCAGGTAAAGATTTTGAGGATAGCAGCGAAAATACCGCGTCGGTATTTGCGCCTAACACCGGTGAAGTACAGGCTGAAGTAAGCTTGGCTAACACTTCAACTTTGGCCTATGCAATTGAAACAGCTCAAGCTGCACAGGTTGAGTGGGCAGCAACAAACCCTCAACGACGCGCTCGTGTTATGTTCAAGTTTAAAGAGTTGGTTGAAGCAAACCGCGATCGCTTAGCGGCACTATTATCAAGCGAGCACGGTAAAGTGTTGGTTGATGCGCAAGGTGATATTCAGCGTGGCCTTGAAGTTATCGAGTTTGCCTGTGGAATCCCTCATGCGCAAAAAGGTGAATATACCGAAGGCGCAGGCCCAGGAATCGATGTGTACTCCATGCGCCAAGCACTTGGTGTAGTGGCAGGTATTACGCCATTTAACTTCCCGGCCATGATCCCAATGTGGATGTTCGGTGTGGCAATTGCCTGCGGTAACGCGTTCATTTTAAAGCCATCAGAGCGCGATCCGTCAGTACCTGTTGAACTGGCAAAGCTTATGATCGAAGCAGGCCTTCCTGCAGGTGTACTTAACGTTGTACACGGTAACAAAGAAGTAGTTGATGGTATTTTAGATCATCAAACTATTAAGGCGGTGAGCTTTGTAGGCTCTTCTGATATCGCTAATTACGTGTACGAGCGTGGCGCTCGTGCAGGTAAGCGCGTTCAAGCCATGGGCGGCGCGAAAAACCACGGCATCGTAATGCCTGATGCAGATCTAGATCAGGTGGTAACCGACTTAGTTGGTGCTGCATACGGCAGTGCCGGGGAACGCTGTATGGCGCTACCGATTGTCGTTCCGGTGGGCGATGAAACCGCTGAGAAACTGAAAGCCAAGCTTATTCCGGCTATTAAAGACATTATGGTAAGTCATAGTGAAGATCCTAACGCTCATTATGGCCCTGTGGTTACTGCTGCTCACAAAGAGCGCGTTGAAGGCTATATCGACCTTTGCATAGAAGAAGGTGCTGAGCTTGTTTACGACGGCAGAACCAGTCAGATCCCAGACGACAGTCAAGGCTACTTCATCGGCCCAACGTTCTTTGACCACGTGACCAAAGACATGCGTTCATACCAAGAAGAGATTTTCGGTCCAGTGCTTCAAATGGTGCGCGCGAAAGATTTCAACGAAGCAGTTAACTTAGCAAGTGACCATCAATACGGTAACGGTGTAGCTATGTACACCCGTAACGGCCATGCGGCGCGCGAATTTGCGCAACGTGTAAACGTGGGCATGGTAGGGATTAATGTACCTATTCCTGTGCCAGTTGCTTACCACACCTTTGGGGGCTGGAAGCGCTCTGCATTTGGTGATACCAACCAGCACGGTATGGAAGGGGTGAAATTCTGGACCAAGGTTAAGACCATTACGCAGCGCTGGCCTGATGGCTCAGATACGAACGACAACGCCTTTGTTATTCCAACCATGGGCTAAGTGAGGAGACTATTATGACCACAGTTGCATTTATTGGCCTAGGTAATATGGGCTCAGGGATGGCAGATAACCTGGTTCAGAACGACTACAACGTATTGGCTTTTGACTTAAGCGAAGCGGCACTGGCCAAAGCCAAAGAAGCAGGGTGTACTATTGCGCAAAGTACCGAGCAAGCTGCTGCTGAGGCCGACATCGTTATCACTATGTTACCAGCAGGCAAGCACGTAAAAGATATCTATTCAAATCAGATCTTGGCTTCTGTCCGCGAAGGCACCTTGCTTATTGATTGCTCCACCATCGACGTAGAAACGGCGAAGAGTGTGTCGGAACTGGCAGAGAAAAAAGGCCTTAAAATGCTGGATGCGCCGGTTTCTGGTGGTGTTGCAGCGGCTGCGGGCGGCACACTCACGTTTATGGTGGGTGGCGACGCTGATGCATTTGACAAAGCCCATGGTGTACTTAGCGCAATGGGCAAAAAAATCGTTCATGCGGGCGGCCATGGTGCGGGACAAGCAGCAAAGATTTGTAACAACATGTTACTTGGCGCGACCATGATTGCGACGTGTGAAAGCTTCCAGCTGGCACAAAAACTAGGCTTAGATGCGCAAGTGTTCTTCGATATCGCGTCAAATGCCTCGGGACAGACATGGTCAATGACCACCTACTGCCCTGTAAAAGGTGTGGGGCCACAAAGCCCTGCTGATAACGATTTTGCTGGCGGTTTCGCTTCTGCGCTTATGCTCAAAGACTTGGGGCTGGCCATGCAGGGCGCGAAGGGCGTCAACGCGCAAGTACCTATGGGTGAGCTTGCTGCAAAGTGGTTTGAAATGCATTGCGAAGAAGGCAATGCAGGGATGGATTTCTCTTCAATAATCAACCGATTAGCGTAAGAGAAAACCAACAGTTCTCCGACGGCTACTTTCCCTCAGAAAAGGTGGCCTTCTTACTGAGCGAGTAAAGGATTTTACTCGCTCTTTTTTATCATTTCCCTACCTATCTCGCTTGTTTTTGCGCTGTTGTTACCTCGCAAGCTCCCTTATTAAGTGGAATTGTTCCTTTGTTATTTGGTGTTCCCTTTTCATCATCCAGAAGCCATTTTTAGGTGGCTTATTCGTTCTCACTCACATGGTCAAAACGAGCCAATTCGGCGTTCGGTCTACATCTTGCAATCCCGTATTTAGCCTAAGAAATTTACACTGCATTAAAGGGCTAAATTTTATACACCCCTATGCAAAGCGATACTTTTATAACCGTGAAAATATTATACGTTTTAATGACTTACTTAATTCACTAAGCAATTTCACTAAACACATTGGTTCTCTATATCGCTCACTTAGAGCGCGCTTTGAGAAGCAGAGTGTCGCTAATTTCTAACGTTTAATTTCCTAAATTCAGTAAGTAAAAATAAAAGGAACACACTATGAAAAAGCGTATTGTTGCCGCTTCGACGGCAATTGTAGCTATTGGTTGTATTTTCGCCTTTATCGATACAGCCCCCTCGGGCAAAAAAGAGGTAGCAGCGGCGAATGCTGAGACAAAACCTGTTGGTAAAGAAAGCGCTGTTGAAAGGCAACGAAACGGCAAAGTGTTATCGACAGGTGTCGATAACTTCAAACCAAAAAATGAAGCCGAGCTAAAAGCTCAGGCTACAACTACTACTAACGGTAAATCAGAGAAAGACACCATCGTCTGGACAACATCAGAAGATGGCAAAAAGGTACTTGAAGCAGAAGGCTATATTCCCGCTGATGTAACCGATGAAGCTTACATTGAGCTTGATCGTGAAGAATTAATGACGGTAGAAGTTGGCGAGTATCTCGATTTATACATCCCACAGTTCGGTGGCAGTTACACCGGTGAAGTTGACCACGTTGTCACTCATCCAAACGGCGATCGTACCGTAGAGGCCCACATCCCAGGTGCGGGCTCTCTCTACGCCGCTGTTATAACGCTTGGCGAAAACGCCACCTACGGAAACTTAGCCACGCCTCGCGACGTGTTTGTGCTTGAAGGCAATGATAAATACGCGTGGATCGCACCAAAGTCTTCAATGATGCAAAACCACATCGAACGTGAACCCGACAGCGAACGCCCGCTTAGCGACGACAACGCTGAAGAAGTCTTCGATCTCGGCCAAAACTAATCCCCTAGTGCCTGTTGAGCTTCACAGGAAATTCAACAAGCTCAAATAAAACAACAAGAAGGAAATAAAAATGAAACACACATTTAAGTGTTTAACGGCAATGGCAGTTTCACTGCTTTGTGCAACATCAGTAACAGCAGCCACCATCGATGTAATGGTGCTTTACACCCAACCTGCTGCAAATAATGTGTCTAATATCGACACTAAAATTAACCAATACATCTCACACGCCAACCGTGTTTATCAAAATAATGCGGTAGATTTACAGTTGCGTTTAGTGGGCGCTCAGTCTTCTGCTGCTACATCTAGCGACCTTCAACCTACCGAAAGTGCGCTAGACTTGTTAACTGATAGCAGTGGTGTGCAAAACGCACGATCTTCAAACGGCGCAGACATGGTTGTGCTTTTAGGTAATCGTGAAAACATTTATGAAGGCGGCCAGCTAGTGGGTTACGTGTGCGGCATTGGCTGGGTAGGTCAAGGCAACAACGGTACACTGTACTCTAGCTCGCAAAGCCGCATGTACAGCATTAGCGCCGTTGATTGCGGTCTGTCCACATTTGTTCATGAACTCGGTCACAACATGGGCTTAGGCCACTCTGTTCGCCAAGGCTCAGTAGGCGGTGTATATAATGATGGTATCGGTCACGGCGTTGATAATAACTTCTCAACTATCATGGCCTATCCTCAGGCATTCGGTAGTGCCACCCAGCTCGACTATTTCTCTGACCCTTATTGGTCAGGCTGTAATGGCCAAGCCTGTGGCGTTGAAAACGAATCTAATGCTTACCGCGCAGTAAATGCGGTTATTAACCAAATTGCTAACTACTTCTAAGTAAGTAATTAATTAGGGGATAAATAAGGGAAAGCAGCCTTGCTTTCCCTTCAACCTAAGCCCCTGTGGATTGTTTACTCTTTAGGCTGCGTCAACATGTCATCATACGCATCCATTTCCCAAGGCAGTTCGCCTGGGCTGGTATCGAGGAAGTGAAGATAACTTTCGAACTGATCTAAGATGTCCTTAGTAATACTCTCTTTGTCATATCCGTAAATATCGTAAGCTTGCCCTCCGCGGCGAAGGAATACTTCAGCGCGAAAATATTTTTCCGACTCGTCTTCTTCTGAACGCAGCTCTGCGTAGCTAAACCCTGGCACTAAATATTCAGTCATACGAATATCGTAGATAAAATCCATGTGATCGTGACGCTCAACAGTGAAGATGGCCCTTCCCGTTTCCTCATCAAGCTTAACGAACGCCTCCCACTCTCGCGCTTTCAAAGCAGCCTGTACGTCTTTCATCGCTGCAATCACAGTTTTATCAATAAACTCATGCACCTCATTTCGGCTGGGGTAATCGACCATTGCTGCGAGTCGGCCTTTTAGGCTAGTCGAGCGACCGTGGTTTCTATTAAGCGTATTCGCCTTCAAACTGTTGTTTCGGTAGCCTTCAATGACTAGCGCACGCCATAAGCCTGCTGCAGACGCTAGCATAATGAAGGCGAATGGTAATGCGCTCGCAATGGTCATCGTTTGCAGAGCATTCAGCCCGCCAGCCAACAGCAACACTGCAGCAACGGTTCCTTCCAGACACGCCCAGAATATACGCTGCCAAACCGGGCTTTCTTCTTTACCTCCAGAAGCAAGAGAATCGATAACCAACGACCCTGAATCTGATGACGTCACAAAGAACGTAATGATCAATAACACGGTCAAGCCTGACATGATTGACGCGCCAGGTAGCAAGTCATAGAGCTTAAATAAGGCAACAGCTTCGTTTTCCTGCACATCGCTAATGAGTGTAGTAACACCTTGGTTCATAATGGCATTTAGCGCGGTGTCGCCAAACACGGAAAACCAAAGGAAGGTGAACATGGTAGGCACAAGCATTACACCAAAAACAAACTGCCTAATGGTTCTGCCTCGACTTATCTTGGCGATAAACATGCCTACAAACGGCGCCCAAGCGATGGTCCAGCCAAAAATAAACAGCGTCCAGTTGCCAATCCAATCGCTGCGACTGTAGGCCTGAAGATTAAAGGTACGCTCAATGATGCCGTTGATATAACTTCCTGTGTTCTGTAAAAAGGTTTCTAAAATATGAACCGTTTCTCCGAAGATAAAAACGGTACTCATAAGCGATACAGCCAGAACCATATTAAGAATTGATAGCCTTTTAATGCCCTTATCCATGCCCGCGATAACCGATATTGTTGCGGCAATGGTTACGATTGCAATGGTGCCTACCTGCACCATGATATCAATGGGGATATCGCCGGAAAGATAATTTAGCCCCGCATTGATCTGTGTAACGGATAGCCCGAGCGTAGTCGCAATACCAAATAATGTACCGAGAATGGCGAATACGTCTACCGCGTGACCTATTGGGCCATAAATTTTATCCCCTATCAGCGGATACAAAGCTGAACGTATAGATAACGGCAAGCCATGTCGAAAAGCAAAATAGGCAAGAACCAAACCGACTAGCCCGTAGATCGCCCAGATGTGAAAGCCCCAATGAAAAAATGCGATTTGCATGGCTTGTTTCGCCGCATCAACAGTTTCAGCTGCTCCTGCAGGCGGTGAAGAATAGTGTAGAACAGGCTCTGCTACGCCAAAGTAGAGCAGCGCTACGCCGTAGCCTGCTGAGAACAACATAGAAAACCATTCGGGAAAGCTATATTGAGGCTCTGCATGATCGGGCCCCAACTTTATGTTTCCCCAGCTAGATGATGCTACCGATACAATGAATACCAAAAAGATAGCGACCGACAACATGTAAAACCAACCAAAGGTTTCTGTAATCCATGCCAATGTACTATCGAAGGCCTCGCCGGCAACTTCGGGGTTGCTGATGGTTCCGATCACCAGAAGCAAAATAATGACGACGGCGGGGAGAAATACAGGAAGAAGAATGGTGGAGTTGTTTACTTGGCCTTTCATAGCAAATCCCTTTTCACTGACAGGAAAGTTGAAACCCTGTGTAATGCGAACAAACTTTATATTTTCTACTTGTGAAGGTTTGAATCGGTTCAAGCTTGGTGTAAGCATATAAAGTCGGAACGTTCAGATTCCGACTGCGCTAACTAAGCAATTTCTTCATATAGCGAGCGTTCGTAGTGTTTTATTTATCTATCTTCCAGCGACATTTGAACGCTCTCAAATAACATACTGTTTGCTTGTCTAGGGACATACACTAATTCTGTAATAATTAGTAATTAACATAGTCTCCTTTCCAAAATACACCGCTTTTCGAAAGATATTTGTTTGGGATTAATGTGAATACGTTATCTAAAGTACACGCTGTTGGTTTTGTTGGTGAACAAGAAAATGAAATAGCCTCCCCTCGCAAAGGATTACCAAAGGCGAAAGTTCCCACTAAAAAGTCAGATTTTTCTTCGTTTTATCATATGCATTGGGAGGGATTATGCGCTTTCTTAAGAAAAACCTTTGGTTCAGGTCCTCCAGACCCTGAGGATGTAGCGCAAGACGCGTTTTACCAGCTGGCAAAGATGAAATCTCGCGAGCATATTGAAAACCCTAAGGCGTTTCTATACAAGATTTCAATTAACCTGACACTGCGTTCTTTGAAATCAGATAGATGGATTGCGAACGTTGTACCCGGTAACGACGAGTCGTTTGAATCAGAGTTACTGTCACTATCTGAGCCCGATAAAATTTTGCATTCACAGCAAGCTTTGCAGCAACTAGGGGCTTTGTTTTGCACTTTGTCAGAAAAGCAAAAATACATCGTAAGTGCAAGCCGACTTGAAGGCAAAACCTATCAACAGATTTCTGACGATACTGGATGGAGTATAGCCGATGTATGTCGGCAACTTAACAGTGCACTGGTTATCCTCGCAAGCTCAGTAGATGCAAATGATTGATTGTGCCTTAGGGAAAAACGAACAAAGAGATTGAACGTGAAACAGAATTCAAACGTCACCCATCTTAATGCTGAAAAGTCTATCAATGAACAAGCCATTCATTGGTTTACTTTAATGAACGATGAAGACTTAGCACATCAGTATCAGGAAGCATTTACCAAGTGGTACACCCATTCCCTACGTCATCGCAACGCGTTTAAAACTATTGCTAAAATGTGGGATAAAACAGGTTTTACTGATGACATTATTGCATATGAGACCGAAAAAAATTCAACACTAGAAACAGGCAAATCAACCCAACTCAAATATAAAGACCTGTACAAGAAAGTTGGTGCGCTCGTAGCGTTCGCTGCGACTTTAGTTATTACAGTTATTACTCTGCTAAATAAACAGGACCAATCATTTTCTCAACCCAGCCAAGTCTTTGCTTACTCTACGACAACAGCACAGATAAAGAATATTACGTTGCCTGATGGCAGCAAACTCACTCTAGGTCCTACAAGTAGTGTTTCGTATACGGAGCTAGACACAACCCGTTCTATTGAACTGAGTCAAGGAAGAGCATTTTTTGATGTAGTCTCGATGACCAATAAACCTTTCATAGTAAATAGTGGTGTTAATACTATAGAAGTGACAGGCACTGAATTTGAAGTAGATGTAAATAACTTCAAAAAAACCACTCGAGTAAGTGTTGTGGAGGGCAGTGTTAAAGTTTCAGGTAAAGGCGAAGCACCTGTGTTCCTATCTCAAGGAGAACGAGTTTCTGCACCACTAACTGGGGGACCGATGACGAGCATAACGACTTTCTCAGATAAAGAAACACTCGCTTGGATGGACAATAAACTTATTTTTAATAATACCCCTATTACAGAGTTCTTGTATCGAATACAACCTTATGTAGAGCAAACCCTCTCTCTTGAAGGTTTTAGTTCTGATGCTGTTACGATAAACACGATAGTTACCCCTTCCAATGTTCACACACTGCTCGATTCTTTGCCTGCGGCTTATCCACTGGAAATGGTGAGAACAAGTAGCACAATTACATTCACCTATTCTGAAAATTAGCAGTTAGCGGTACTTTTTTGAATGCAAAAGTGCCGCAATCAATTTAGTTACATTCATGAAGGTTTTATGAAACCTGACATAGTTTTGAAAAAGATTTCCTCTCTTTGCCTCTTTGTTCACGACAGTCGACTGCAACACACTTAATTTGAACTCAATCGGCAGTAAACCACTGACCGTACCGGAGAATGTAAAATGACATCGTCGCGTTGTGTAAAGAAACACTTGTTAGCTTTTTCCATTTGTACAGCTTTGTCACTAAATACCGCTGCAATTGCGGCTGCCCAAGAAAGCATAAGCGTTGAACTTGAGCCAGCTCCTTTGGCATCGGCATTAAACCAACTTTCATTCAAGTCGGGCATTGTGATCATCGCACCTGGGCGACTGGTCAATAATATTAAAGCTCCTGCGCTAAATGGGAACTATGAAATAGATGAAGCGCTTGAAAAATTGCTTTTCAATTCTGGGTTAGAGGCCGTCAAGCAAACGAATGGGGCGTTTGTAATAAAGAAACGTGGGCCCCAGATGTCTCTTACCCCAAAGGACACTGCTGTCAATGGAGCACCTATCGACGAAATAGTAGTTTCAGCTACAAAACGTGACACCAACCTAATGGATGTATCGGCGGCTGTTTCTGTCTTGAATACACAGCAGATTCAAGATGCAGGGGTCACTGATTTCAAAGGATTGGTAGATGCACTGCCGGGCATATCAATTAACTCTGCATTTGGCGGAGCCAACAATAGTTTCATTACAATTCGTGGTATTGGTGGGGCTGATGACTACAAACCAAATGGCAACCCCTCTGTCGCATTACATGTTGATGGTATCTACCAAACGTCTAATGCTTATCTTGGCATGCCTTTGTTCGACTTAGAGCGAATTGAAGTCCTCAAGGGCCCTCAAGGAACACTTTACGGACGTAATACAACAGCAGGAGTCATTAACGCCATCACAAAGCGTCCCACAGATGAATTCGAAGGCTATGCCAGCGTAGAGTATGGAAGTTACGAGTATACGCAGGGTGAAGCTGCATTTGGCGGAAGCGTTTCTGATAATTTAAAGGTACGTATCGCTACGAAATTTGAACAAGGTGGTGGTTACATGGACGGCAAAGGCGCGGGCCTGTTCGCTGGTTATGTGCCAGAAGGTTTTGAGGGGGTAATTCCAGCCGTAACCGATCCGGGAGAGCGAGACGGGTTTGGTGATAAAGACCTATTTGCCTTTCGTGCAACCGGGGTTTATACCTTCCAGGCCAATACTGACTTAACTTTGCGCTACTTTATGAGCTCTGATAATGGCGACACACTTCAATACGATCGTATCGCTTTGGAAAATGAGACAGGCTCTGGTATAAGCAGAAATGCAGGCGAAAACGACGACCCATATGCGTTTTACGCGGATGAGTACTATAGACACACTATAGATATCGAAGGTGTAAACGGAGAATTAGCTCATCAAATAGACACTGATTTGAACGTAAACGTGCTATTTGGCTACCAAGAAAGTGAGCGTAATATGGGGGGAAATGGTGACGGAACCTCATTTCCTCGCTACAAATATGCATTTGATGAAACACTTGACCAGTCCTCTTTAGAAATTCGCTTCAGTGATAGTCAAGGAGGAGACATTGATTGGATCGCAGGTGTCTTCTATGTCAGCGACTCGGTGGACTTCGTAAGCGATTGGACAAGCTTCGCAGTTCGCTCCCAGTACACTTCTCCGTATAGTCAGACTCGAAACAGCTTTGCTACGTTTGCCAACGTTGATTGGTTTGTAAACAACGACCTGAAATTATCTGCGGGCGTTCGTTATACCCAAGATACTGCTAAGTTTTCAGGCTACAACCAAGACTTAGACCCTTGGGGAACTTCTATATATGAGGAAGTATTCAACTCCCCTGGCCTGTTTTCTTGGGACAGAGATTTTGACGACAATAATGTCTCAGGTAAGCTAACCGCCCAATACTACCTTTCTGATAACCTGAATATTTTTGCCTCTATTGGCAACGGATACAGAGCAGGGGGGTTTGATGGTACATCAATATTCTCTTTAGAAGAGACTGAGCCATTTGACTCTGAAACCGTAGACTCATTTGAACTGGGGTTGCGTTATACCGACGAGAGCTTGAGTGCTAGCGTCGACTTATTTGCTTACGATTTTGAAGAAATGCAAGCAACTACTCGACTTTCAAATGACACCAATGGACGAACAAATGTTGGAGCGGCTGAAGTTCGTGGTGCAGAAGCTTCCTTCAACGCCCAGCTGTTAAACAATGGCGAACAACAATTAACGTTCAATTCATCTGTTACCTATCTCGATACAGAAATTACGGAGTTTTCATCTAACCGTGTCGATGATGTGCAAAATACAGTTGGAGACCCGTTACCTGGCTCACCCGAGCTTTCATATTCAATCTCGCTCAATCATAGCATTTTCGTTGCAACTAACCGGTTACTTTCTACTCGTCTGACCTATACCTACCACGACGAAGAAACTAACCGATTGAATGCAGGTGCTGGCAATACGGTGCCTGATTACGGCTTGCTTAATATCAATATGGACCTTGAGTTGGGTAACGGGTTTACCGCATTTGCATATGGTCGAAACATTACTGATGAAGAATATTTTCTAGAACTCAATGCAGGTGCTCGTCTCGTTGGTGCTCCAGCAACATACGGCGTAGGCGTTCGCACTACCTTCTAGTCTAATGCAGGCATCTGCAGGTTGCAGATGTCTGCCCACAAGAGGCATTGATATGAAGCATCTCGTGCTTATACTATTACTTAGTTGCATACCTACTATAGCACTTGCTAGCACACCAATTTGGCAGCAAGCAAGCGAATACCCTGACAGGGTTATACTTAATCCTACCCAACTTCCTAGTGAAAGCTTTTCTGTTAATTGGCGCACGTCGGAAGAAGTTGAAATTACGGTTGCCCAAATTGCACCTGTTACATCAGCCGCCAGATTCGATTTGGGTGCAAAAACCTACAAAGCAGAAACACAGCGCGCTGAATTGCGCAGAGGTAACTCAATACCTTCTAACGTTCATGAGCAATCGAGAGACAATGTTAATCAAGAGAGAGCTCAATATCACTACAACACGCACCTCGCCGACGTTGCATATCACGAAGTTACATTTAAAAACTTAAAACCAAATACGCGTTACGCGTATAGAGTACGAGGAGGCTTAGGTAAATGGTCTGAATGGTATATGACGAAAACGGCCGGTCTACCCTCCTCTTCAACTACACGATTTCTGTACTTTTCAGACGCACAAAATGGCATGCGCGAACAATTTCCAGCACTCTTGAGAAAGGGCTTTAAGGCGATGCCCGATGCAGACTTTGCTCTTTATACTGGCGATCTTGTAGACCATGGAGCTAGGGACTTAGAATGGGCGCAGTGGTTTTCTGCAGGGCAGTTCATACACGCAGAAATTCCAGTAGTCCCCGTGGTTGGAAACCATGAATATGCCCATCAGCATTTAACCGATGGCGGAAAACAGTGGGTTTTAAGCCGCTTTTGGCAAGATCAGTTTAAGCTTCCAACCTCTCCGGAGTTATCAAATCAATTACAAGAGACAGCTTATACTTTGCATTACCCTAATACCGACGTATTCATTGTTAATACGGAAATCAGGCACAATGAGACGGCATTCGCAATGCAAACAAAATGGCTAAGACAGACACTTAGTGAAAGTAAAGCAAAATGGAAAATTATCGCCTTTCATCACCCAATATTTTCAAACTGTGGAATGCCACTAAATAGTCCGGGGCAAGACGAGCCCGCAGTTCGCAGTGCTTTATTGCCATTAATAACAGAATTCAATGTTGATCTGGTTTTACAAGGACACGATCATGCTTACTCTAGAGGGAGTATAAAAAACGAGCCGGGCACGCATGTAAATAGTGTTTTTGTTACGGCAAGTAGCAGTCCTAAAGCTTATCCACTAAAGAAAACGCGATGGGATGAATACGAAGAATTCAATGTTACGTTAGAAAGAGTCGGAGAAAATACGCCGACTTACCAAGCTATAAAAGTACACGAGAACACTCTTTCATATCGTTCATATACCTTGACTGGAGAACTCTACGACGCTTTCGACATTACAAAAACACAACCTGGTAATGTGATGACATATCCCTATGACCTTATGAAAGAAAGGCTTTTCAGTAATACCGAGCCCTATAAACACCACAATTCACTCTACTAGTTGGTTATTTAATTTAGAGACTAATTTTACTTTAACGCCAACACTCAATAGCGTTGGCTTATCAAAAATAATCAGACATAGATAAATAGCGCTGCCTGATATGTTCAATTAACAGCTTAATTTTTCGAGATGGCTGGCGGCTGTAAGGATAAACGGCATAAACGCCTAACACCTTACCTACCCGCTCTGGAAACAAATCGACCAGTGTTCCATTACATAAATCTTCGAATACCAAACATTTAGGTACGTAGGCAATACCTCTACCAGCAAGAGCTGCTTTGCGAAGCGCCCCTGCATTATCACTTGAAAATGCGCCATCTACGGTGATGGTGTAACTGCCTTGAGACGACGTAAACTCCCACTCCCTTGCACCGGATGTGTGGTAGGAATACAACAAACAGTTGTGAAAGCTCAAGTCCTCAGGTGCTTTGGGCCTGCCCTTTCGTCTAATGTAATCCGGCGATGTGCAAACCACCCAATGGGAATCTAAAAAGTGCCGCGCGATCAGACTTGAGTCTTCCAAATATCCCGTTCGAATAACAAGATCAAACCCTTCCTCGACTAAATTTACAAATCGATTATCAAGAGACATATCAACGCTTAGCCCTGGATGAAGTGTACAAAACTCAGCTACCGCATCTGCTAACAGTAAGTCGCCCGAAATCGTTGGAACCGACATTTTAATGTGTCCGGATATTTGTTCACTGTATCCAGAAATTGTGTCGATAGCTTCCTGCGTGGACGCCTTTACATTCATGGCGCCTTGCTTCAAAGCTTGACCCGCTTCGGTAAGCGTGAGTTTGCGAGTAGTGCGATACAAAAGCTGCGTTCCCAGCTCTTTTTCAAGCTTTGCTATTCGCTTACTGACTACCGAGTTGGTAATGTTGTTCGCCTCTGCCACTTTGCTAAAACTGCCCATCTCCGCAATTTGTGCAAAGAGAATTAAATCGTCTGCTCTCACGTTATTACTTCACTTTTGGAAAAGATAAATTTCATTGTTGCCGTATATCCCTAAGGCGAGAAACGTTATATTTTTATCAAGTTAATTACAATCGATTAAAGACATGATTATTTCATCGCCGACTGATTATCGACGCGCTGCGCAAAAAATATTACCGCCGTTCCTATTTCACTACATTGATGGTGGTGCCTATCGAGAGCATACACTTAAACGCAATGAAACTGACTTGGCTGACATTGCATTAAAGCAGCAAGTGCTGAGAAATATGTCGTCGCTTGACCTTTCTACAACGGTCTTTGGTGAACAATTGGCTTTACCTATTGCCCTTGCTCCCGTGGGATTAACCGGAATGTATGCGCGACGTGGTGAAGTGCAAGCCGCTAAAGCGGCAGCAAACAAAGGCATCCCGTTTACCATGTCGACGGTGTCAGTATGTCCTATTGAAGAAGTCGCACCAGCCATTGAACGTCCAATGTGGTTTCAGCTCTATGTGCTTCGCGATCGCGGCTTTATGAAGAATGTTCTGGAGCGCGCCAAAGCAGCGGGTGTAACAACGTTGGTTTTTACCGTAGATATGCCTGTACCAGGGGCTCGCTATCGCGATAAACACTCCGGTATGAGTGGGCCATTTGCTGCAAGCCGTCGCGTACTGCAAGCGATGACCCATCCTCGTTGGGCATTTGATGTAGGCGTATTCGGTAAGCCTCATGATCTTGGCAACATTTCTACTTATCGTGGCGAACCGACCCAGTTGGAAGACTATATTGGCTGGTTGGGCGCCAATTTCGATCCGTCTATCAGTTGGAAAGACTTAGAATGGATCAGAGAGTTTTGGGACGGCCCAATGATTATCAAAGGCATTTTAACTGAACAAGATGCCAAAGATGCGCTGAGTTTTGGCGCAGAAGGCATTGTAGTATCCAATCACGGCGGTCGTCAGCTAGATGGCGTGCTTTCTACCGCTAAGGCTCTTCCAGCGATTGCTAGCGCGGTGAAAGGCGATCTAAGTATCTTCGTAGACTCAGGTATTCGTAACGGCTTGGACGTGGTGAGAATGCTGGCACTAGGTGCCGATTGTACTTTACTAGGGCGCTCTTTTATTTATGCACTTGCTGCTGAAGGCCAACAAGGAGTAGAGAACTTACTCGATCTGTACAAACAGGAAATGCATGTCGCGATGACACTATGCGGTGCAAAATCAGTCAGTGAACTTAACCTCGACTCTCTCGCTTCTTAGTATCGCTGGCACCAAGGTCACTAAAAAGAGCCATAGAATGTCACTGACATCATTTTTTATGGCTCTTTTATCAATGCACAAGTGGCTGGAAGCGTAATTTGCGCTTAATGATGCCCACCACAACAACTTCCATCATGCTCAGCCCAATTTTTAAGTTTGGTGGTTTTGCCTATTCCCGGGTTAAAACTATTGGTTGGGTCTAATTCTCGGTAAAAGTTTTTCAGCGCATCTTTTGCAAAGTACTCGTGTCCCACATTGTGCTCTGCTGGATATTCAGCGCTTCTCGCATCAAAAGTTTCCAGAATTTTACCCTTTAACAATTTGGCATCCGCCCCTTTTTTCAACACGTAATTCTGGTGCATTACGTGGCAGAATAAATGGCCGTAATACAGTTTTGTGTCTATCTGGTCGTCTATTTCTTTAGGCAGCACTTCAAACCAGTCGGGATCGTTGCGGCGAAGTGCAACATCGATGGTCATCATAGCGCCCACGTCTTTGCTGTGCATCACGTGGTAACGACCTATCGCGCCACCAGCAACAAAGCGATGCAAAATAGCCTTATCAGCTTCTTCTTCTGTACACTCAAAATAACTACCTTCATTGGTTTTAAAGAAAGCATCAAGGTAGGCTTTGGCCTCATCTACCCCGTCGTTGCTCATCTCCAATATCCAATGATGCTGATACTTGTCTCTGTACTCTTCCATTCGCTTAGGCAAGTGGTTAGGAAAAACGTAGCTCATATACTGCATAACGCGATCTGACATTTTGTTGGGTAAGAAGCCCAGCTTGTCAGTAAATGCGTCAAATTTGCGCTTAAATGCAAAAAGCTTAGGAATAAATTTGGCGCCAAGCTTGCTGATAACAATAAACATATCTTTACCGTATTTCTTGGATACGTCGTAGCAGTCACGATGAAGGTACTCACCCGAGTCAGGCAAGTTCTTGAAAGTAGAAAGTATGTCGCGACGCACTTTGGTAAACACAGCGGCGTCGTTAGACCCCACATAAAATACCTGTTTTTTCTCAGGAATAGGAAAGGTGTCTAGCCTCACTGCGAACACGGCAAGCTTACCCGCACAGCCTGAAGCTTCATGAAGTCTTCTGCCGTCATTGTTGAAGCGCGAAGGTGTGTCTGAATCAACGTCTCGAACTCGTTCATCATACTCGTTGTCTGATGCACGAGCGTCAGGGTGCTGAACATCAACTTCTTTGTAACGTTTGTTCTCAAGATTATTCAGAATTTCTTCTGGCTCACTACCTAGGTTAATCCCCAGATTGTTTACCAAAGATAGATTGCCATTGACGTCAATTTGGGCAAAAAGCGCTAGTTCAGTATAGGCAGGGCCTCGCTTGACCAAAGCGCCACCTGAATTGTTGCATATCCCCCCCACGATCGATGCGCCAATACATGAAGAACCTATCACAGAGTGAGGTTCGCGACCATAAGGCGCAAGCGTCTCTTCCAATCCAAACAAGGTGCTCCCAGCCAAGCCAACGATCTGCTTTCCATTGTCGACTAACTGAATATCATCAATACGCATAGTACTGATAATAACGAGAGGCCTGTCGTAATCTTTACCATCTGGCGTAGAGCCGCCTGTTAACCCTGTATTGGCCGCCTGCATTATAACCGCAACATCGGCTTCAACACACAGCTTTAGCACTCGCCAAATTTCGACAAGCGTTCCTGGGCGCACTACCGCAAGCGCTTCGCCCACACCAAAACGAAACCCTTTAGTGTAAGGCTGCTTCTTCGCTTTATCAGTTAACAAATAGGCCTGCCCTACTACATCGCGCATTGATGCAATCAAAGACTGAGTGTCAACGTTTACGGTCATGGTTCTCTCTGTGTGTTGAAATAATGGAAGGAATGACTTGGTGTTGAACTATACACTAACACCATTATTAACAAAGGGGGTAAGCCGCTTTTATCGAGATAATTTACTTATATTTAATTCGTTGAACACTTAGAGGCTCTAGCATTTAAGCAAAACTTACAGGCGCTTTTCACTGTTACATTTTGTTACGCTTTGGCGGAGCAAGTTAGACCAGAGGAGTATTGTAAAGCCAATGTATAGTTCGTAAAGTTGATAGACACGAAAAGGAGCTTTCATGTCACATCAAGCGTTCGTTTTAACAAGAAAAAGTTTTTCAGAAAATACTAAACAGGATGGGGCTCACGAACGATTCCTAAGTATTTTGCCGTCATGTGGATTTGTCGTCTCAACCGGTGCGATTCATCCACCTCGAAGCGTGCTTAATAACACCTATACCTTCTTTATCGATGCGCAGTATTGTGACTCTGCCACTATGCTCAACTTGCCTGTAGTCAACGATAATCCAGAGTTGAACAAAGTCATTTTCAACGTGCCAGAGTCTGACGTCGATTTTCATTATGCGGCATTACAACATGGTATTAACGGTATTTTCCATATTGAAGATAGCTTAGAACTTCTGGTTCGCGGTGTTCAACAAGTTCAGGCGGGCAACAAATGGTTCAGTCGCGAGATTATGAGTCGCTATATTGATGCCAACCTAGTGTCTAAACCAAAACCCGTTGCTGCACTTCAATCGTCACATACTGTGCTGACCAAGAGGGAATTATCCATCACACGCAAAATTGCAGATGGAGCCCAAAATCAGGAGATTGCAGACTGCTTACACATCAGCGTAAATACGGTGAAAACTCATGTTTACAGCATATTTAGAAAGACGGACTGCCGAAATCGCGTTGAGCTTATAAAGTGGTTCGATCATCAGTTTAGCCAACCACAACGAGTAAGTATCTAAACTGATAATCCATTGAATCTAATTGCGTATGGCGTCTACGCTTTCGCGCGCCATACGCCTTTCTCCATTCCTTGTAGCACCAACTCCGTCACCGCTTTTTCTATGCTTTGTTTAACGCACTCGAACATGGGTTCATTAGTCGTGTAGCCCGTTTCTGCTTCAAGCAAGCGCTTAAGCGAAACATACCTAAACAGGCCTGCTCTCACCTCCTGGCTTAGTACTTTCTTAGATGTTGAAACCGACACCAGTACTTGGCCTGTTCTCACATCAACTGCACGCATGTAAATGGAAATTTGATCTTCCCTAAACAGCTCACTCGCTCCAATGCCAAAGTACTCTACACCAGCGCCGCCGGTACGAATGTTGGTATCGTAGCTAATTATCCCACCTTCTATAATAATTCTAGCTGTAGTGAGTGGCGGTAAATCGCCTCCGCTGCTTTCGTCGGCTCTAATTATTTTGCGTTCGGTAAGAATGTTCTGCAGCCCTTCACGCTCAACAGGTAAAAACCACGATGTCTCGCTTAAAGTCTGAACAAGAATAGAGGTTGCGCCTTGAGTCACCGCAGTAGAAAACGAACTTGCCCCAGTGCTCGGTTTATATTGCCCGGTCTGGTCTCTAAACGCATATACAGAAACCGGAATTTGTCCCATAGGCGCTGGCAAGCTTTTTACTTCAGCCAATGTGGCACTGTCTGTAATTACATCAGCGGCCGTTGTATCAGGCGGCAGCGTATTAGTGATGGACTGGCATCCTGCAAGCGCCATGGCCACTATTAAAAAAACGGTACTTCTCATGTGTTTCCCTACCCAAACCGTGGAATTTCAACGACAGTAACCTCACCTGTCAGTAAGTTAGTAATGTTCACAACAATGCTGTCAGGATTACTCGTTATTAGTTCTACCTGAAAGTCACCACTAACAAAAATACTATCCTGATTGAATATGCTATCTATCGGGTTTCCATCTTCATCATATTCTTGTTCGCCAAATGCGATGTCTGTGATTTCGCGGACTATACGATTGATATAGGCGCGTTCGAGTGATTCTTGAAGGCGTTCGTCATAGGAGCGCTCGCTGTAAGGCGCTGTATGAGCGTTTTGTGAATTCGCCTTACTTAATAAAAATGATCCGTTAAGTGGATTACCACCGAATGACGGGTTGATCGGTTCATACACCAACTCTGTGGCTTTCACACTAGCTGAAGTCCACGAGCCAGTCGCGATTAAGGCTGCTATCAATATCCCTTTTTTCATTACCATTCGTCCCCTGCTAAATCTGGGCTTCTACTGTCTATACTCGCGTTTGCCACCGCGTCTAAAACTAACATGATGGCTTGCTGTACTTTTTCATCTAACGGTACTTGTCTGCGCCCCATGTACGTTTGATAAACCACTCTATTGTCGTAAATCACCGAAAGAAGAGTACCCGCTTGTGGAACAATAATTTCTTTAACAACAAGGTTCTTACCCGAACTGTCTGGGACTTCTCGCCAGTATTGGCTAATGCGAGAGGCAAATTCGTGGCCTTGACGGCTAATACTGTTATCGAGCAACAGTCCACCTAGCCGAATTTCTTCTGCGTGAATCGGAGAAAAGAACACACTAAAAAGCAGTGTGATAAGAGAGAAACAATACAAGTACTTCATTTTACTGAATATAGCCGGGCAAACGCCCGGCTACTCACTTTTACATCTGTAGGTTTACATCTGAACAACGGTAGCTACGTTGTAGTCACCAACCTGCGTAACACTTACTGTGCCGCCATTGCCAGTGATACTACCTGTAACTAAGTTGTCGTTACCCATTTGCGTAACTTCAAATGTATTCATATCACCAGAAATAACGAACTGACCACCCGCGTCGTCTGTTACCCAGTTTCCTGCGCCTTCTTGCATAACACTAACAATATTGTCGTCACCGTTAACCAATAGGTCTAGTAAGTTAAGCTCGCCCGTTTGCGAAACCATAATTTCGTTGTAGCTTGATGTAACGTTGCTTGCCAACTCAACTGATGCCGTATTTTCAACACCCTCTTGAGACATTTCAATGATGTTGCCATCAGCGTAGTAAGTTGCATCACCAATACCAGCTTGTGCTAACGCCAAGTTGGCATCGCCATCTTGCTCAATTTCAACGGTGTTAAACAGGCCATCGAAATTAACTGTGCTGATTTCATTGGCATCACCTACCTGAGTTAAATCAAACTCGTTGAATAAGCCAATTACGCCAGCATAAGCCGTGTTGCCTTCGCCCACTTGGTTAATTTCGAACGTATTCGCTTGTCCGCCGATAGTTTCTACGGTAGCTAAGTTAACGTCACCGATTTGATCGATATTAACTTCATTGCCAGAGCCTTCAAATACTCCTGTGGTAATCTCGTTGCCATCTCCATCTTGTTCAAACTCTAGCACATTACCGTCGCCAACCATGCTCCAACCCACAGCGTTCTGGTCGCCATCTTGGTCAATTTCAACTTCGTTTTCTGAGCCGATAACGGTTAAATCAGACACGTTGTAATAGCCGTCTTGAATAACATCGATAACGTTCGCATCACCGCTTAACTCGCGAACATACGATTCGTGCCAGTCACCACTTTGATCAACAAATACCGTATTGTCGTTACCCGCAATGGCATTATTAGCCCAGTTACCACCATCGCCCTGATACACTGACAACGTGTTTCCACTGCCCGAAATGCTATTTATTGAGCGATTAAAAATAAAACCGATAGGGCCGCCATCACCTAATTGAACAAGTGAAACCGTGTTATCGTCACCCTCGACAACGACATCGGCTGTACTATTTAAACTATCTTGCTCAGATTCTAAGAAGTTGCCGTTACCTGTGACACTTGCAAAGAAGGTATTACCTGACTGCATTTGTGAAGCAAGTACTTCGTTTGCGTCACCCGTTACTTCTACAAAAATTGCATTTAAGTCACCTTCCTGACTTAAAATAGATTCATTACCTACCTCATTTCCCTCTGGTGCCGTTTGGGTTAGCGTAATTTCATTGCCTTCAGCTGCAGCAATAAAATCTGCTGAAGCACTGAAATCAACTGTCTTACTCGCTGGAACTTCCTGAGCCGATGCCCACCCTGTCGCTGCTACTAAAAGCAATGCACTCGCTATTTTTGTTTTTTTCATTTTCACATTTGTCTCCCTATGGCAATCACATCATTCTTGATATTGTGTGATGTTAATCACCATTTCGTTCCCTATCTGGTAAACAGTAAAAGACTGTTCACCCAATTGATTAACATTGGCTACATTGTCGAACCCATCTTGAATAATCTCGAAATAGTTATTGTTGTTTTGCTGCAATAAATTAACGACGTTCCCCTCACCTAGCTGAGTGATAAGAGCTTCGTTATTACTGCCGTTTTGAACAACATTCGATAGGTTGGCGCCGTTGCCGCTTTGGATAATGTTAGTTATGTTATTTAGCCCAAACTGACTAACAGCGATGAAGACCGTTTCATCGTCTATCGTTATAGCTTGAGCATTCAGACTCATTGAAAGAGAAGATTCCACCATGTCTGAGCTTGTTGATAAGTCGGACTGTTGAGCATAAGCAGGAAGGTTTACGGTTAGAAGACTGCACCCCGTAATGGCTGCCAACGCAACGGCTCTACGTGCCTTAGCGTTATTAGCAAATTGGCTCTTTTTAACCTTTAGCTTCTTGTCCATGAGAACGACTGCTTCCTTGATTAACAACAAAGGTGACCCCTCTATAACACTCCTTAAGACGGCGAGAATCCATCACCAATAAGTTGTATTTATTACAGGTCAAATACAGTTAGCACACGTTAAATCAGCAAGTTACTTACTATGGGTAATACCATAGTGCTAGATTTGATGAAAATTCACGCGCCGAGTAATTATTGGTAAGACCACCTAGTTTTTGTAGGGTCTTTTAGCGGGTATAGCTACAACGCGCCCCTAAGACATAGAGACCTTAACCACCTGTCAAAAATCATAGTAATTAAGTACCACTTTGGACTTCTCTTCTCACTTTTTCCTAGTGGTTAAGTAGTATTTTTGAGCAAATTTTACTGTTAGGGGTGGCAGGTTTTTAAATTTGCGTTATAAGTTTTAACCGTTAGTTATATCAGACCGAACGAGAAGGTTCTGTGATTAAAGCATTATTGCTAATTATGGAATCTAATTATGAAAACAAAGCCTTTTAAAACAGGCCTTTCAGCACTGTCATTAGCCCTTCTACCGCTAATGGTATCTAGTCATGCACATGCCGCAAAAGCCGAAATTTTCGACGATAGCGTTATCGTTGTGTACAAAGAAAATGTAAGTAAAGCGGAAAAGATGCGCGCTCGCTCTTCGGTAGGTGCACGAATTAGTGATGCAAACCGTGATGAAGTAGATGATCGCTTCTCTAACCTTTTAAATGGTCGCATTGCCAAACTGGAACTTCGTGGCAAGTCTGTAAAAGACGCCATAGAAATCTTAAAGAAAAATCCTGCGGTTAAAATCGCCGAGCCAAACTTCTTGTACCGCAAAGCCCTGGTACCTAACGATCCTTCTTATGGTGACCTATGGGGTTTGAATAACACCGGTCAAGCCGGCGGTACTGCAGATGTGGATATTGACGCACCAGAAGCATGGGATATAACAACCGGTGATAGCGATGTGGTCATCGGCGTTATCGATACGGGTGTTGACTACAATCATGAAGACCTTGCAGATAACGCATGGGTTAACCCAGGTGAAATTGCTGGAAACGGTATTGATGATGATGGCAACGGTTATATTGACGATGTTTACGGTATCGATGCCTTTAACGGCGATTCTGATCCAATGGACGACGATTCTCACGGTACGCATGTGGCCGGGACAATTGGCGCTGTGGGCGGAAACGGAATTGGCGTAGTCGGTGTAAACCATGACGTGTCAATCGCTGCATGTAAATTCTTAGGTCCTGACGGCGGTTCAACCGCTGGCGCTATTGAATGTATCGATTACTTCTCCGACCTTAAAGAGAACCGCGGCATCAATATTAAAGCTACCAACAACAGCTGGGGTGGCGGCGGCTATAGTGAAGCGCTAGAAACCGCTATTGAAGAAGCTGGCCAAGCGGGTATTTTGTTTGTTGCTGCGGCAGGTAACTCTGGTTCAAACAACGACAACGTAGATAACTACCCGTCTAACTATGTCACTACAACAAACAGTCTGCTTGCAGTTGCTAGCCACACTCGTACTGACGGAGACAGCGGCTATTCATACGGTATTGAAACCGTAGACATCGCGGCGCCGGGGACAGCTATCCTATCTACAGTACCAGGTAACGGCTATGCGGCATACTCAGGCACATCAATGGCAACGCCACATGTTGCGGGTGCAGCAGCACTTGTGTGGTCGCTAAACCCAGAACTTACGCCATCTGAAATGAAAGAGCTGTTAATGTCTACAGGTGAAACTAGCCTATGGGCTGATGGTCGCACCGTGTCTGGCAACCGCCTAAATGTACTTAACGCACTTGAAGAAGCTGATCCAACTCCAGGTTTTAAACTGGGCATTACACCTGGTTCAGCTGAAATTGAAGCGGGTGAAACCTACACCTTCACTATTGAAGTTGGTTCAATTGCTGGCTACGAAGAAGAAGTACAGCTATCGCTTGCAGAGCCAAGTGATATCGCGTCTTTAAGTGCAAGCTCGGCAATGCCTGGCGATACAGTAACACTGACCGTAGAGACATCTGAAGATACGCCTTGGGGTCCGTACAGCTTTACGGTTAACGGTGTAAGCGGTGATATTGAGAAATCTAAATCAGCGAACCTTTATGTTTACCCTCAAGGGCTAAACGAATTCCCTTACGCGTATTCTGGTGATGCTGTACCTACGTTACCGAATGAAGAAGATCCAGACGATGTTGGCGTGGACCTAGTGATTAACGTACCTGACGACTTAACCGTATTCGGTATGCAGGCGTCGGTAAATATCACACACACCTATAGCGGTGATCTCGTACTATCGCTGACCTCTCCTCAGGGTACGACCACCGTTCTTCGTCAGAATCAAGGTGGCGCTACAGATGATATTGTTGAGAGTTATAACTCTGATGCCTTTAACGGCGAAGTAGCGACAGGCGATTGGACCTTGAACGTGCTTGATACGTTCAACGGTGACAACGGCACTGTTAACACATGGAGCCTTGTGGTGACCGGTATTGGTGAAGTAGGCCCAACACCGCCTAACTCTGCGTTTACCTATGACGCTTCAGGCTTATCAGTAAGCTTTACTAATAACAGTAACGACGTTAATGACGACATTGTCAGCTATAGCTGGGACTTTGGTGATGGCTCTACTTCAACGGAAGAGAACCCAACGCATGTTTACGCGAGCACTGGCGCCTATGACGTAACCCTTACGGTTACCGACTCTGAAGGCCAAACTGGCGTATCAACAGAAACCGTATCAGTTTCAGATAGCAACATTGTTGCCGAGATTGACCGCGCTATGCTGTCTCGATTCGGTTCGTTACGCGTAGATTTATCATATAGTGGCTCGATGGCCGATACTGTAATGATTTATCGCAACGGTGAGCTACTTGAAGAAGTAAGCAACACTGGACGTTATCGCGACAGAAGCAGAGGCGTTCAACCTGGTGAGTATACTTATATGGTTTGTGATGAAACCTCTGCATGCTCTGCACCAGTGTCTGTAAACCTTTAATGTAGTTTGCGTATCGCTGACGCGCTCTTCGTGACAGTTGGCGAATTAAACGTTGAACAGTTAAGAGTTAAGCAATTGCCGGCCAAGGATAGGCCGGCTTTTTTTATTCTGAGAATTAAAGAGAGCACCAGTCTAAGCCATCGGCTTATTCACTATAAGCCAAATACAACGTACACTTGATGCATTAAGAGATAATAAACATTTTTTCATGCACATACTCATTATTGACGATCACGAAATTGTAAGGGATGGCATTAAAACACTCATTGAGCAAGAGTATGGCTGGCATGTTTCTTACGCAGTAAGCTCTCTGGATGCTCTTCCCTCCTTCGCTACGTTAGACGATATTGACGTTGCCATTCTAGATATCTCATTAGCACAGGAGAGTGGTTTCGATACGCTGATAAAAATCAAGAAAGACGCGCCGTTTATAAAGTGCTTAATGCTGAGCATGTATGATCATGTAGGCTATATCAGTAAAGCGCTTGAACTCGGCGCCGATGGCTACGTTACAAAGAATGCCGCCACTAAAGAATTGATGGACGCGTTGGAGTCTCTAGAAAAGGACGAGAATTATCTAAGCACAGATATTAGTAAAAAGTTAGCGTTCGGTGATAAACAGCTAACCTCTATCCTTACTGAAAGGGAAAAGGAAATTTTCTTACTGTTAGCAAAAGGATTCCAGCCAAAACAGATTGCTTACTACATAGATACTGCCCCGAAAACAGTGATGGTTCATAGAACTAATATTTACAAGAAACTCAATGTAACCTCCCAATTTGGTTTACTTAGAATTGCGTTAGAAACTGGGTACCTCGACGTTTCTGACGTTATCTACGACGACACGCTAGTCAAAGCAAATTGATGAATTTGACGCGGTATTTCAACGTTACCTATTTACTAATGGGATTAGGTTATACCGCGCTATTTCACGGCGTGTGGTTGCTCAGCACCCAATTTGAAATTATTTCAGGTACGGTGAGCTGGTATTTGCCTGCTGGTGTTCGCCTGGCGGCGTTTTTACTACTGCCAATTTACAGCTGGCCACTGCTACTCATCGCAGAAAAATTAACCCACTTCATTTTATTTCACCCCGGTGGCATTCTCGACAACACGGCGTTTTTAAGTGGAACCATAGGTTGGTATTTAGTCCATTTAGTGCTGTCACCCGCGGTAATTTGCACATGCGTTTATTTATTCAGACGTCGCTTTAGCGCACCTTATATAGACAATGTATCCAGCACCCTTGCCACGTTGGCTTTTGGTGTTCTTATAAGTGTTGCTCTTGGGGCGGTATTTTTGGGCAGAAGGGCTATTGAACTGCAAACAGGCATAGAGGTTTTTCTTTCTATTTTGTTTGATTTTTCATTAGGTGACTTTGTAGGAATTGTTGTTCTTTGTCCGTTTCTCTTCGCATTATATAAACGGCCATCTATTCCTAAGAGTCACTTAGCGCTGTATCTTACAACAATCGCTTGGCTGGTTTTGCTGATACTGAGCAGCTATGCCTACTCCCAACAAATTAACATCAGCTATCAGGTTAAGTATCTAGCGGTTTTCCCCGCGCTGTTTTTATCGTATCGCTATGCCATAATTGGCAGTGCGTTTTCGTGTTTACTCATAGGTATTACTGCGTTCGTGGTGGCAAGCCAGAGCGCACTTCCTCCCATTGAGCATCAGTTTTACATCTTAGCATCATGTACAAGTTGCCTCATTTTAGGTGCTTCAATTAACCAATCTACCTTGCTGAATATGAAGCTTGCGAAGAAAAACGAGGAGCTTGAAGTATCGGTGCAAAGCGCTCAAGCTCTGGCCAGTCAATTAGTGGTAGTGCAAGAAGATGAACGAAAGCGCTTATCGCGGGATTTACACGACGACTTTGGTCACCGCATAGTCGATTTGAAACTTCAACTGTCGCTAGATAGCAGAGAAAGCGACAACGACATGATGCTCAATAAGATAGATGCTCTATACCACGCAATGAAGAAAAGCTTAGGGGGATTACGTCCGTCCGGTATTGATACACTTCCCATTGAAAGCGTGATTCAACGTTCAGAGATTATTACCACGCTCAAACGCGCAAACATAGACTATTCGTTTAACGTTAGCGGCACGCCAGTACTGTTCGATTCAAACCAGAAAATACACATCTATCGTATTGTGCAGGAAGCGGTGACAAACAGTATAAAATATGCCAATGCGACGTCGCTCAGTATTGATATCAACTATGCGCAACACAGTGCCGTGTTTACCGTTACTGACGACGGCGGCGGCATCCCTGAGCATATTGCCCAACTAGCAAACGCCGAACCCACACTCGGCCTGCTGTCGATGAGAGAACGCGCAAAGTTGATAAATGGCGAGTTTGATATTTCCCAGAACAAACCATCAGGCACCCGAGTTTGCCTGGCTTTGCCCTACAGAGCTTAAGTTACTCTACTGCGTTTTAGGTGCGTCGCTGCATCCTTTTTATGCTACATTGCTGTTGATTTAACTACTATTTTGATAACCGTATGCAAAAAAATTTCATTACTCGCCGAGCCCCCTTTTTTAGACAGTGCCTGAACATTGCTGTCCTAATTGCCATTTTCACCACGTTAAATGGCTGTGTAAGTACTCAAAATGAAAGTCCTTACACTTACGCTCCGTCTGCATCACCCTATCAAGATGTGGTCAATGCACAGCAGCGAGCTGTGGAACAAAGCAAATTACTTTTGGTTGTACTGGGTGCTCAGTGGTGCCACGACAGTACTGGCTTAGCTGAGCGTTTTGCGACAAAGGAAATGGACCTTATTCTACGCGCTCATTATGAAACCGTATTTGTTGATGTGGGAACACTTGAAGACAGAAGAAATATAACCGAGCGATTTGACTACCCCATTTATTACGCCACACCAACGGTAATGGTGGTTGAACCTAAAACCAGCGCATTGTTAAACAGAACGTCAATGGATATATGGGGGCGCGCTGACAGCATTCCCTTATCGGAGTATATTCAGTATTTCTCTCGCTTTCCTGCAATGACAACTGCGCAAAAAGCCCCGTTTATTAACTGGGAAGCGACAGATGAAGAAGAAGCTTACAATAAAGAGCAAGCACTCAGATTACAAAGCGCTTATGACAAACTGGGTCCGCTACTTGCGCTAGATTTACAAGGTAATACCCCACAAGGGCTTAACGAGCTATGGAAAGAGACCAAAGGGTTTCGCACTGAACTGCAAAAAACGCTGATAAAGCGCGCCGAGCTTACGTTAGATTCTGAGAATGGCAACGGAGTCAACACCACGCCAGCATTGCGACATTACAATCCGTTTTCGTGGGAACATAATTAGGGCCTGTTGACCTTTGGTGTACGAATTTTGGTCTAAATGGAAGCCTTTTAATCGCGAAACAGTCCTGCAAGCCTAGCGGGCGAAGTTAAAGGACTGTGACAAAGAGTAAAAGGCTTCCATAACGACCCCTTCGGGCAGCGCCTTTGTGCCATCTATACTGCGTTGAATGTTCTCGATTTAGAACCAATTAAAAAGGGCCTTTCCAACGGCCCTTTTTTAATAAACTCGGTTTTATGAAGCGCAGTTCAACTGTTTACGCTTTTGCCCTGTTTGACGCCGTATTATTAGTGGTGCTATTTGACGGATTACTTCTGCGCTTAGCTGGTCGTTTAGCGGCACTTCCTTCACTTCCTGAGCGTCTTCGACCTGCAGGCTTTCCACCGCTATTGTTGCGCGAATCCGGTTTACCTGCGCGCGGATTACCATTTCCGCTACGGTTGCCTTGACGTTGACCCGTCTTTTTATTCTCGCCACTTCGTTTACCTTCGCTGCCGCTTTCACCTTGTGGTGCTTTCGGCTTTTTCGGCTTCTTGGGCTTTTTAGGCTTAGAAAGCGTGGTAACAGGCACGGCTTGCTGAGGTTCGAAACCTTCCAACGTTTCACGAGGAAGCAGCTTTTGAATCAGCGTCTCAATATCTTTCAGGTTTTGCAGTTCTTCAGCACATACAAATGACCACGCCTGTCCACTAGCGCCTGCGCGCCCTGTACGACCAATTCGGTGAACATAATCAGCTGCCGTATTGGGTAAGTCTAGGTTTACAACGATAGGCAATTCACTAATGTCGATACCGCGTGCTGCGATATCGGTGGCTACCAGCACTTTAATTGCGCCATTTTTAAAGTCAGCAAGCGCTTTAGTTCTCGCTCCTTGGCTTTTATTACCGTGAATAGCGGCACTTGGAATTTTTGACCGAGTTAGCTTTTCTGCAATACGGTTAGCACCGTGTTTCGTGCGGCTAAACACTAACACCTGCTCCCACTTCTGCTGTTTGATCAGACAAATAAGCGCGGTCGTCTTTTTAGATTTATCAATGGTCACTAAGTGCTGCTGAACCGCTTCTACCGTGGTATTGGCTGGCGCGGTTGAAATACTTACAGGGTTGCGCGTTATTGTTTTCGCCAGTGCAGTGATTTCATCAGAAAACGTGGCTGAAAACAGTAAGCTTTGACGCTCTTGTGGCAATAGTTTTAGTACTCTCTTAATGTCGTGAATAAAGCCCATATCAAGCATTCTGTCGGCTTCATCCAATACCAACACTTCAAGCTGAGAAAACTTAACAGCGTTTTGCTGGTAGAGGTCAAGCAATCGTCCAGGCGTAGCAATTAACACATCCACACCTTTACGCAGCTTCATCATTTGAGGATTAATCCCTACACCACCAAATACCACAGCAGTTTTTAACGGCAAAAACTCGCTGAACGCTCTGATGCTCTCTTCTACCTGAGCAGCAAGTTCTCGTGTGGGTGTTAAGATAAGTGCCCGAACATTGTTGCCAGATACAGGTTGTCCTTCCATCAATCTCTGTAAAATAGGAAGTCCAAATCCTGCAGTTTTCCCTGTTCCCGTTTGCGCAGCTGCCAACACATCCTTTCCTTGCAATACTTCTGGTATTGCCTTTTCCTGGATTGGTGATGGTGTACTAAATCCTCGTTTTTCAATAGCTTTTAACAAGGGTTCAGCGAGCCCTAATTGGGTAAATGACATTAATAAACTCCTGTCATAGGTATTTATAAAAAATTGCATACCGCAAAGGTATAAGCGTTAGTGCTTTATTGCTAACCGTGGGGGTTATAGATTACTGGGAAAACCTAAAGAGATACGCCATTGCCAACTTGGCTTATTGGTGTTTGACATCAAGAAAAGAACGTAGGTGTTTACTCTTACAAATTGCGCGCGGAGTCTACCACTAAAAGCCGAAAGCCACCAGCGCATTTTTTGTTCAAAATCTAGTTGAGCTTTCCTGACGTTTCACTTAATAAGTTCCGATTTACATAGCATAACAGCAAGGGAAGTTTCATCGGCTTTTCGCACTAAGGGAATGGTCTTAAACCGTACTGTCTTCCCTCATTTTTAGGAGAGATATTGTTATATTTATATTTTTATCAAAACGATAAATATCTATTTAATACGAATTTTGCGACCTAGAAACGTAAACTTTTCAAGTAACAGAGTTTAATTGTATTTATCAATACCTTAAGACATTTAGCTTTTAAAAGTGTGCGTTAAAAAAACAAGTTAAACAGGACTCTTCTACGTAAAAACACCTCAAAACCTTTGAAATTAAAGTCAACTTGATAGCCAATTTCTGTTGGATAGATAAAAAAAGCTTTACCATATTTGTTATAACAGATAAAAAGCGCGCAGTTATTCCACGCTCAAATTACATCCACGCTGCTGCAGTGTGGTAAACAAGTGAAGTAGAAAACATGAATGTTGATAGTTTAACCCAGCACTTTGAGGAAAAGTTGGCTTTAGTCAAAGCATCGGTGATGTCTGACAGCTTTGTTATCCAGCTTACAACAATCGCAATTATTTATTGCGTTGCGTTTTTGCTTGCACGACAAGTAAAAAAGCCATTTAAGTTTACCCGAGAAAAGCCACAGCAAGGCGCACATACTATGCACGGCTTTTTATACAATCTGGGTGAGGCACTATTCCCGCTTATCACCATCAGTATGCTAAAGCTTACTACCGTGTTGGGGGCGCAATTTCAGTTTGATGCATGGCTATTGGAAATAGCCGTTGTTGTAGCACTAATGCTGTTTGTTAATTCCTTGATTAATGGTTTTGTCGAAAACAACACCATTGCAGCGTTTATGCGATGGGTGGGTTTACCTATCCTATTTTTACACTTAGTTGGCGTGCTTCCGCTGATAACTTCAGCATTGGAGTCAATGGCAATATCAATCGGCAATGTTGAAATTTCAGCATATGGCGTAACAAGAGTGTTGTTGTTTGGTGGCTTGCTGTTCTGGCTAGGCCGCAGCTCGAATGCCATTGGTCAAGATATTATCCGAAACCATAAGTCGCTCGACGTTTCTACCAAAGAAGTGTTCGCAAAGCTGTTTGAAGTTGCCCTGTTCTGTGTGGTGTTTCTTTTATTGCTTAACGTCATGGGAATTAACCTTACCGCATTAGCCGTGTTTGGTGGTGCAGTAGGTGTGGGTTTAGGCTTAGGTCTGCAGTCCATCGCATCAAACTTCATCTCGGGCATCATTATTCTATTGGATAAATCGTTGACCGTAGGCGATTACGTTGAATTGGAAGACGGGCAGAAAGGTATCGTCAGAGAATTTAAAATGCGCTATGCCGTATTAGAAACTTATGACGGTAAAGATGTACTGGTGCCTAACGAAAAGTTTATCAGCTCCTTGCTAATAAACTGGACACACAAAAACCAAAAACAACGTTACCGCATCGACTTTTCTGTCGCCTATAAAACTGATATCCGCGCGATGGTAGAGATTATTAAAGAGGCTGTATCAGAACACCCGCAGGTGATCAGTGGCGATGATGTTCCATTTGAAGAGCTGCCTGACTGTGAAATAGATAGCTTTGGCGACTCTGGCGTTAACATGTTCGTTGAGTTTTGGATGGAAGGGGTGGACGATGGTAAAAACCGCGTGGGTGGCGATTTGCTGCTTACTGTGTTTGAAACATTACGCGAGCACAACATTGAAATACCGTTCCCTCAACGCGAAGTAAGGGTTATCAACGAACAAGGCATTGGTATTCGAAATACCACACCATAGCTAAACTCGCTCATGACATGAGCGCTTTCAGTCATTCCTTCGCGCTGGCTAAAACCTAGCGCGAAGCGTATCCCATTGCCACTCTTGGGCAGACAGACCTAACGTCTGAACAAACTTTGCATAGTCTTCTTTGCCCATCGCTGACGCTACGGTTTTTAATTGAGATTTGGCTTTTATTGCTTTTACCTGCAGCAACTCCAATCGCTTATCGGCACTTGAATCGAAGTTTTCACTGATGATTGCATTCGCTTTATTGGTCGCTTCCCACGCTGTAATAACATAGCCCACCAGCTTTATGTAAACACCCACCATACGCTTTCGCTCAAATATGTTCTCAAACAGTGAGCCGGATAACGACTTTTGGAAACTGGCCTCTGTTTCTAAGGCAACAAATTGCTCGGCGTTCTTTAGCTCATTCAACACATTGTGTAAAAGCTTAATGTGGACGTGCGTATTAAGTGCGTCGACGTGAAGTGCATTAATATCGTCGCTTAGCATTTCTAAATTGACCAACGTTCGTTGAAGACTAGCCATTGTGGTAATTGTCTGTAGAAGCGAAAAATAAAGGTTCAGTGTATCGAATTAAAGATGGGTTTGCGATGGTCTCGCGGGCGTTTTCATCACATTAAGAATTCATAACACAACTTATAGAAATCAATTAAAAAGGGCGCGGAAGCGCCCTTTTAGTTTTTATGTCTATTGAGAATTAGTTGTTAAGCTAATTCGCGATAGCAGTTATATCGCATCTATTTACCCAAGCTGGCGTTTAAATCGTGACGTAAATCGAATCGGTCTAGCGTCATCACTTTGGTCCAAGCGTCGACGAAGTCTTTAACAAAACGGCTTTTCGCGTTGTCGTAAGCATAAACTTCGGCCACTGCACGCAGCTCACTGTTTGATCCAAAGACCAGGTCTACAGGCGTACCTGTATACATAACTTCACCAGTATTTCTGTTTACACCTTCATATACCGACGGGTTATCTGTTTTTCTCCACTTAACGCCCATATCAAGAAGCGTTACGAAGAAATCGTTGTTAAGCGTGCCTACTTTGTCAGTAAATACACCGTGGTTAGTGCCACCTGTATTTGCTCCCAATGAACGCAGACCACCAAGCAAAACAGTCATTTCTGGTACCGTTAGATTAAGCTGATCGGCTTTGTCTACCAGCATGTCGGTTGGCGAACGATAGCTAGCTTCTGCGTTGTAATAGTTTCTAAACGCATCGGCTGTTGGCTCTAACAATGAAAACGAATTAACGTCTGTTTGCTCTTGCGTAGCATCAGTTCGACCCGGAACCACTGGCACAGTAACCTTGACGCCAGCATCTGCCGCTGCTTTTTCAATTGCTGCCGCGCCGCCAATCACAATGAGGTCAGCAAGAGATACTTTCTTCTTAGAAAACATGCGTGAATTGTAGTCTTCTTGCATCTCTTTAAGCTTAGAAACAACGGTTTGAACGGTTTCAGGCTCATTGGCTTCCCAATTCATTTGCGGTTCAAGGGCAATACGAGCACCGTTCGCTCCACCGCGTAAATCAGATGCTCGGAAGCTAGATGCTGCCGCCCATGCTGTTTTCACAAGTTGCTGAACGGTTAAACCACTGTCTAAGATGTCAGCTTTAAGTTTCTTAACGTCTTTATCAGAGATCGCTTTATAGTCAGCTTTAGGCACTGGATCTTGCCAGATGAAGTTCTCTTCTGGGATATCGTTACCCAAGTAACGTGCCTTAGGACCCATATCGCGGTGAGTTAGCTTGAACCACGCTTTGGCAAATGCCGTTTGATACTCTTTGGGATCCGCTAAGAAGCGCTCGGCAATTTTTCGATACTCTGGATCATACTTAAGCGCCAAGTCAGCTGTAGTCATCACAGGAGGATTTTTCTTACCTTCTACGTGCGCATCTGGTACTGATTTATGAAGTGATTCATCGGTAGGGATCCACTGGATAGCGCCGGCAGGACTGCGAGTTTGTTTCCACTCAAAGCCCAATAAGTTTTGAAGATATAGGCTCGTCCATTTAGTAGGTAGCTGTGTCCAAGCACCTTCCAAACCGCTCGTTACTGTGTCTTCTGCATTGCCTTTACCGCAATTGTTCTTCCAACCTAGTCCCTGCTCTTCTAAGCCTGCACCGCCTGGCTCAGCTTCTAAACAATCAGCAGGCTTGTGTGCGCCGTGCATTTTTCCAAATGTATGACCACCCGCTATTAGGGCAACGGTCTCTTCATCATTCATCGCCATACGGCCAAATGCAGTGCGAATATTTTTCGCAGATCCCATCGGATCAGGCACACCTTTAGGGCCTTCAGGGTTAACATAGATCAAGCCCATGTGCGTTGCCCCCAAGGGGCGCTGAAGCTTACCGTCGCGCTCTTCACGATCGCTCGCAAGCATTTCCACTTCTGGGCCCCAATAAACCATGTCAGGTTCCCAGTCGTCGGTACGACCACCCGCAAATCCATAGGTGTCAAAGCCCATGTTTTCCATGCCTACGGTACCCGCAAGGATCATTAAGTCGCCCCAAGATAAACTTTCACCGTACTTTTGCTTAATAGGCCAAAGCAAGCGACGCGCTTTATCAAGGTTTCCGTTGTCTGGCCAGCTGTTCAGCGGATCAAAACGCATTTGACCACCGTCACCGCCGCCACGACCATCTAGCGTACGATAGGTACCTGCACTGTGCCATGAAAGTCGAATGAAGAAAGGACCATAATTTCCGAAGTCGGCCGGCCACCAATCTTGAGAAGTAGTGAGTAGCTCATTAACATCTTTTTTTACTTGGTCGAGATCTAGCTTGGCGAATGCCTTTGCATAACTGAAATCATCACCTAGTGGGTTTGAGCGATTATCGTGATCTCTTAACGGAGAGAGATCGAGCTGATCAGGCCACCAAAATTGATTATTTTTCGCTTGAAAAGCTTTAGCAGTGCCCGTGCCTTTAGCACCAGCAGGCTTACTAATTTGATCGTTGGCAATAGCCCCAGTTGCACCAAGCGATAGGGCAACAAGTACTGATACTGTGTTTTTTTTAAACCTGTTTATAGTCATGGTCTTTTCCCGTCTGAGTTTGTTGTAGTTACCAAAGCGTGAGTGCGAATCACACCACTAGTTTGTTAACATTTTGTTTACCTCATAAGCAGTTAAAAGATAGACAGGCTTAGAGAATATTTACAGTTGATAAAATGAATTCAACTGATTAGAAAATCCAATCAATGAAAAGTTTATTAATTTCAATGTCTTAAAAACCCAGTTCACTTTATGATGTAAACGACTGTCGCTCAGTAGAACTATGTAATGCGGACAATGAGCTGGATCTGTGAATCTCTTTCAGAGATTGGGAAATTTTTTCGCTTCTTGAAGAGTGAAACTTTTCCATACTTTCTATAAGTGGCTAAATAACCAACTAAAAAGTGCCGGTTTATGTAAAGTTTTCATCTAATTGAAATACATTCTGCAATTTCTACCATGGCACAGCAATTGATACAGAGATGATGCAATTAAAGACGCATTAACTTCAGATAAGAAGTCGATGGAATGTTAAAGAAGTAATGAGGATGAACTTATGAAAAACACACTTAAGACACTTACCGGACTTGCAGCTGTTGCCTCTATCAGTGCTATGGCTTCATTCGGTGCGCATGCTCAATCAAATCAAATTGAAGCAAAAGACAGTGGTTTTTATGTAGGTGGTAATTACGGTTACCTACGCGTTGAAGGTGAAGATGACTTTGACGATGACAAAGATGTTTGGCAAGGCCTTGTTGGATATAAATTCAATGAGTGGATTGCAATTGAAGGTGGTTACATCGATTTTGGTGATTACGGTAACGACCTAGCAGGTGCTGAAACAGACGGCTACACAGCGGCGATCAAGGGTATTCTTCCATTAACAGAGCGTTTTTCTCTCTACGCGAAAGCAGGTCAACTTTGGTCAGAAACCGAGTATAACTTTGCTGGCGTTTCACGTGATAACGATGACGAAAGCTTGTTTGTAGGCGCAGGTTTAAGCTACGCGATTACTAGTAACTTTTTAGTAAACGCCGAGTACACTGTTTATGATACAGAGCTTGATGCAGACGAAGCGTTTGATGACATCGACGACACCGATTTTGAAACTGATCTTAAGCAAGCCAGTATTGGTGTTGAGTATCGTTTCTAAGACATTGGTTGCCTCACGTTTAACAACGTGACTTAATGAGAATGCTAAAGCCTTGGCAACACAGCCAAGGCTTTTTACTTTTTGCTACCCATCTATTTTCTGGATGAGCTGCGCCAGTTCCTCAATTTTTGACACTGTCGTTTTAACTAAGTTGTCAATTTCATTGGATGAGGACTGGGAGTTACCTGCTAACGTTCGTACTTCATCAGCCACAACCGCAAACCCTCTTCCCATTTCACCTGCTCGTGCCGCTTCTATCGCTGCATTTAGCGCCAGCAAATTAGTTTGCTCAGAAATAGAATTAATTGTGCCCACTATATTACTTATAGTCTGGCTGGTAACCAGTAGCTCTTTCATAGAATCTTGAGTATCGTTCACCGCTTGTTTTCTAGAGGTGATATTAACGGCAAAAAAGACATAACGTGTTACTTGCCCGTTGAAGTTCTTAAGTGCGCTGATTCTCGCGTCAAAGGCAAGATAACGCCCAGCCACTTGAAACTCAGTAATTTTTGAAACAAAACCAGCACTCTCTAAAGTAGACTTATCCTCTGTAGAAAGACTATTCATTACCTCATTTGCAAATGATTCAGAGCTCATTACCCCGTTCAATGTGTCGCGTAGTAGTTTGTTTGCCTCAACGACTTCACCATTAGGCTTCATTTCAAGAAGAACAAGTGCACTGCCTATAGCTTTTAATTTGTTAGTAAAATCTAAAGCCATTTGCTTAACACGAGTAATATCAGCCTGAACCGCGATGAAGTTAACGAGTTTTTCTTCTTTGAAAACGGGGTTTATTGATAGTGAAGTCCAGTAAGGTGTACCGTCCTTTCTATAGTTAAGAATTTCATCATAAAATGCTTCGCGGTTTTTAATTTTTTGTCGTATCACATCCACAGTACGTTTATCGGTTTCCTCACCTTGTAAAAATGATCCAGGTTTCTTGCCTTTTACTTCGTCCAGCTCCCACCCCGTCAACCGGTAAAACCCGTTATTAACGTACTCTATGAGACCATCTGCATCAGATATAATAACGGCATTGTCTGTTTCGTTGGCAACCAGCGAAAGCATACGTTGTAATTCTCGCTGCTCTACTTCTTCTGTTACATCTTTAATAAATGCTGTGTAGAGGGTTCGGTCAGCCAGCCTTACTTTAGACAAAGACAGCCTGCCCCACAGGCTTTTACCGTCTTTCCGCTCCACTTTAACTTCGCGGCTGGTTCCGACAATTTTGTCTTGGCCTGTTTCTCTATTTGCGTTGACATAGTTATCATGGTTCGCTTGAATCGCCTGAGGCACTAACATCTTCACATTTTGGCCAATGACTTCATCTCTTGTATATCCCCATAGCTTCTCAGCGGATGCGTTGAACAAGGTTACGTTATTGTTTTCATCAATACACACTACAGCATCTAACGCTTGCTCTAATGTTTGCTCCACTATTTCGCGAGACTCTCGCTCTTCTGTAACGTCTCGAACGAAAGCGGTGTAGTGCTTCTTTCCTGCAACAATAACCTGAGATAAAGCAAGCTGAACCCAAATTCGCTCCCCACTTTTTGTTTCTAATTCGACTTCTCGCGAGCTACCAACGATTTTATTAACATTTGTTTGTCGATGAGAATTAACATAATCGTCGTGATTTGCTTTGTGTTCGTGGGGAACCAATAGTTTGATATTTTTGCCTAGTACCTCGTTTGGCGTATAGCCCCATAACTTTTGAGCGGCATCGTTGTAAAACGTAATGTTGTTTTTTTCATCTATGGTAACTACAGCCAAGATTGATTGAGCAAGCGCCTGTTTCGCCGCATTTTCCTTTGAAAAAAACTTCATTTACCTAGACCTTTTCGTTAAATTTTTTAAGTTATATAGAAGATCTTTCCCTGTTTTTCCAACTGTGAATATTAAACTCGTTTCACAGTGAAAATATTACACATTGCGAACTGATACATCTTACACACGATCTCAAAAACTCTAATTATCGATAAAAATCATTTACTTATATTTCTCATTCTTACGTTTTATAGAGGTACAAATTCTGCAACAGAATACAAATAGTGAAAAATGAATAAATAGGAAACGTCACATGCAATCAGGAAAGAGTGTATTTCAACCCGGTCAAAACTGTTGGGTAGAGAGCAAGGCTCGCTTTTCTACACCTTTGATAGATTGCGGAAACTATTATAAAGCCTTGCACAGCTCTATCGTTAAAGCTAAGCACAGTATCTTCATTGTTGGATGGGATATAGATAGCCGCATTCGTTTGCTGCGAGGCGACGACGAAGCGAACAGTGAAGCGCCGAGCGTAATAAGTGATTTACTTAAGTGGAAAGCTGAGCAAAATCCTGACATTAAAATTTACCTGCTACGTTGGGACTCATCACTAGCCTTTTTCGCGCAGCGCGAAATGTGGGCAAAGGAAGTGTGGGAAGAAAAAACTCCAGACAATGTGCAAACCGAGCTCGATGACACGATTCCGATGGGCGGAAGTCAGCACCAAAAAATTGTGGTTATCGATGATGAACTCGTATTCTCAGGTGGAATGGATGTATCTACTAACCGCTGGGATACTCGTGACCATCCCGTAGTTTCAGAAGAGCGTGATGGGCCTGATGGGGAGTATGGTCCTCTTCATGATGTGCAAATGGTATCAAGTGGACCTGTAGTAGCCGACTTTTCAAAATTGGTTCGATGGAGATGGCAGCGTGTTGCTGACTCTTCACCTATTGATATCCGCGAGGACGCGCGCATTGATGAAAATGCCCCGTTGCCTGATGCTTGGCCACAAGATTATCCTCCCCTTTTTGAAGACGTAGAGTGTGCACTTGCCAGAACAATTCCATTTATGGATGAGGTCGAGCCTGCTCAAGAGGTACGTCATATGCTGCTTGATCTTATCGGTGAAGCAGAGTCTGTAATCTACATTGAGAATCAATTTACAACGCGTCAGGAGATCGCTGAAGCGCTGAATAAGCAGCTCAAACTGAAACCTAATCTTTCGGTCATTATCGTAAGCTCCTACGAGCCAAAAGGTAAGTTTGAGTGCGAAGCATTTTGGGCAAGCCGCATAGAATTTAAGGAAATTTTAGAAAAAGGGATTGACCCTAAGCGAGTAAAACTGACTTATTCTTCAATTGAAGACATGCAAGGCCGCAAGGCATACAAGCGCATCCACTCTAAGGTGATGACCATCGATAACAAATACCTTGTTATCGGGTCATCAAACTTGAGTAATCGCTCAATGACGCTAGACACCGAAATCGACACGGTGTTGTTTGGTAACACTAAAGACAATCAGGCGTGTATTGAGCAAGTGAGAAACGACTTACTCGCAGAACACACGGGGCGTGATATTGATGCAATGCCAGCGTTATTCAGCAATGAATATCCGGTTGAAGCATTAATGCAGGATCAGATAGCACACGGCTACGTACTTACCGAAGTTCGCGATGAGGTGTTTACCGAACAATCCGTTAAGAATGTGTTCAGAGCGTTATCTGACCCTGAAGAACCCCTTATTTCGGTGCCAACCTTTGATGGAGCAGCTATGCCTGCACGTAACCCAAGACGTCGCAGTATTATGATTTTGATTGGTCTTGCCATCATTGCTGTTCTTGGCGGGCTTATGTTTTGGGCTAGCCAGTCCATACCATGGTTAAGTTCCGACAGCATTAACGCCTTTCTAGAGAAAAGTCGTGGAACCTACTTTGCTCTGCCTACCGTGTTGCTGGTTTATGTGGTCGGCGGCGTTTTATTCTTCCCGGTCACTGTACTGTCACTTGCTGTGGCTGCTATTTTTGGCCCTATATGGGGGCCCATCTACGGCATCATGGGAGCACTAATGAGCTCTGCAATCATGTTTGGAATAGGCAAGCTATCAGGCAACGCGGGGCTTAGAAAAATTGGTGGTCCAAAGGTAGCTGCCGTTGATGAAAAACTAAAGCGTAGCGGTATCGTTGGCGTCGCGGCCATTCGAATGTTGCCTGTAGCGCCCTTTAGCTTGGTGAATTTGGTAGCGGGTATCTCATCTATTGGCATTTTCCAGTTTTTAGTGGGGACATTTTTAGGCATGTTCCCGCCCATGATTGCGAAAGGGCTTGTGGGTGATTCGATAGCACAAATTTGGCAGAACCCTTCTGTGGAAACCATTAGCTATTTAGTTGGCGGTATCGTTTTATGGGGCCTTATGATTTGGGGCTCGCAAAAATTTGCCCGCTACTACCAAGCTCGAAAGGAGTCGGGGAATCAAGATACTGCCAGTGATAATAGTGACAAAGATGAGGTAGAGAAATGTGCCGCATAGTGACCTACAACATTCACAGCGGAATAGGTAGAGACAAAAAGCACGATTACAAACGCATAGGGCAATTCTTGGCAACCAGTGGCGCTGACGTGGTGCTGCTGCAAGAAATGGATACCCGTCCCTCTGAGCGAAGCACAGCACAGGACGTTAAAGATATCTGCGCTGAAAACACGTTTAAGCTCATTCCATCACCAGCCATTAGGGAATCTGATGGCTGGTATGGTAACGCCATCCTCACTCGCTTTGACGTGTTGGCGCACGATACACTGGATGTCAGCCAAAACGGGCGACAGCCTAGAAATGTTCAGATTGTAGAACTCAAGACGGAAAAGACACCGCTTACGGTGGTGAATACCCATAAGGGGCTTAAGAAGCTAGAACGTCGCTCACAGTTTTCTTTGCTTCATGAGCACCTTTCTTCAAGGATGCAAGAGAAGCAAATCCCTCTAGTTCTAGCCGGTGATTTCAACGAGTGGCAGTTTTTCTCAAAAGCGTTTAAAGCACTTAACGAATTGCTATTACAGCAAAAAGTGGGGGCAACATTTCCAAGCCACTTTCCTGTATTTGCACTTGATAGAGTATGGGTGTCTGACGACATCAAGGTAAAAGCGTGCAGAAAATTAAAAAATGCGAAAACTCGAATCTTGTCAGATCATTTACCTGTGCTTGTTGATATTGAACTGCCCCAGAACGACTAACCCAGTGCACTTTTGCACTTAACGGGTTGCATTATTCTCGTCGTACGCGAGATTTAGCATCATCTTGTGTTGGCACAGTGCTATGCAGGTTGCGCTATGAACGATGAAGCGGCAAATTCTAACGTACCGCACCAATGTTTCAGTGCGTTTTCTTGGGCCACTACTTTTCTGAGAATATCAATGATCGGACTGCTATCTAGCAGCGTCTTGGCACTTTTGTTTGTCGCAGCGAGCACAGTACGCTGCATTTCTGGCTGTGTTATTTTCAGTGATGAAACTAGGCCAGACTCCTTTAAATGAAAAATAGCTGATGTAGGCAGGATCATCACGCCTTCTCCCTGCATAACTTGCCTAAGGCCAGTCATGAGTTGTCCAGAATAAGCCAAGTCGTGCTGCAAACTAACGCCCGTTGCTTTTTCATAGTCAGCAATTAGTTGACCCAATGCATCTTTGTTACCCGGTGACAGCAAAGGTAATTCACTGATTTCCCAGAAACGGATCGTCGTTCTATCTCGAAGCTTGGCGTATTGTTCACACGATGAGGAAGCAGAAAAAACCAAATGAAGATCTTCTTGAATTAGCGGTGTGACTCGCATAAATTTAGGGTCGACAGCTTGCTGATAAGTAAGCGCAACATCCACCTGCTTTGACTCAAGCCAATCATTAATGGTGTAAGACGGTCCAGTGCTGATTTCGACTTTGAGCCCTTTATGGTTCGCCGTTATTTCCGTGAGCAGTGGTAAAGAGAGCACATTGCCGATTGATGGTAGCATTCCTATTTTTACTACCTTCTTTTGTCCAGTTTGAAAGGCTTCCAATGCGGCCTTAACGTTGTCTATTTCGGTTAGCAGCTTTAATGCATGTTTATAAAAAACTTCGCCCGCCGATGTTAGGATTACTCCCGAAAAACTTCTTTCAAGCAGCGTCGCTTTCATCTCTCTTTCTAAACTTGCCAACTGCTGACTAATGGCGGGTTGAGCGATATCCAATGCTCTCGCCGCCGCAGCAATACTACCCTTACGCACAGTCATAACAAAATAATGCAGCTGTTTTGAATGCACTTGCCCTCCTTACAAAGGTGGTGAGTTCTAGAACGGGAACGGTTTAATGAAGACGGCAGCAACGAATATGCCATTCCATTAAGTTATATGAAGCAAAATTGTAAAAATGGGCTAAAAGCAGTGGGGCATGAAAATCTTGTCTTCCCCCATACTTAAGTCTAATAGCATTAAATTAGCGCCCTGTGAGACGGCTCAATATTTTTCTTATACCCCTGAATAATCTTCTTTCTTCCTGCAAAGCCAAAGAGTTTTTAGCCTTGTTCTTGTACACGAGTGGCTAGACAACAATAACAAGATGCTTCTCGCATCAAAGTAGTGCTCGTGCGTGCCTAAAAAGAGTGCAGATTTTAATAATCCACACCCACAAAACTAAGTAGCAATAAGCACGATTGGGAACACAAATGAAACAGAAAAAGCTCCACACTGCAGTACGTTACGCACTTACCGGATTAACACTTTTTACTACTTCATTGCTTGTACAGGCGCAAGAAGTGACTGAAGAAACCACAGAAGCCAAAGACCTAGAACGCATTGCCGTTGTTGGTGCCCGCGGTGCACCGCGTTCAGTAACCAGCTCTCCTGTACCGGTTGATGTACTCACCGCCGAAGACGTTGAAGCCGTTGCGTTTACCGATATGAACAATGTCCTTATGACACTCGTTCCCTCTTATTCCGTAGGCCGTCAACCCATTTCCGACGGCGGAACGTTTATCCGTCCAGCAACGCTTCGAGGTATGCCCACCGACAAAACACTTGTTTTGGTTAACTCTAAACGTCGTCACAGGGCCGCACTTGTTTCAATTGGCGGTTCTGGCACACAGGGGCCAGACATCGCAACTATTCCCACCGCAGCAATTCAAAGTGTTGAAGTGTTGCGCGACGGTGCAGCTGCGCAATATGGCTCAGATGCCATTGCAGGTGTTATCAACTTTCAATTAAAAAATAACACCGAAGGCGGCTCGTTCACTGCGGACTACGGCAGCTACTACGAAGGAGATGGCGATCAAATTACCGTTACTGGGAATAAAGGTTTCGCATTAGGCGACGATGGCTTTTTCAGTATTTCAGCCGAATACTCTGACAGCGAAGCCACCTTTCGTGGTGAGCAATACTGTGAGCCATGGTTTTGTGTGGATGACCAGTCAGATCAATACATCGCTGATGCTACGGCCATGGCCAACAGCGTTCATGGTTCAGACGTAGTCCAACCATGGGGGCAACCAAATACAAGCGGGACGCGTGTTTTCTTTAACGCAGGTTACGCACTATCCAGTGAACTTGAACTCTACGCATTCGGTAACTATTCAGAAAGTGAAGGTGACGGTTCATTTTATTATCGCTATCCAGGCAATGGCACCATTGAAGACATTCGACTAGAGGACGGTTCAATCTGGAACCCGCTAGAGTTCTTCCCCGGTGGCTTCACGCCTCGTTTCTTCGGTGATGTGACTGACTACTCATTTGTTGGTGGTGTTAAGGGCATGTCGGGCGACCTTACTTATGATATCAGTGGTCGTTACGGCAATAATGAAATCTCTTACACACTAGCCAATACCATTAACCCGTCACTGGGTAACGAGTCACCTACTTCATTTAAGCCGGGTGACTTAACCAACGAAGAAACACAGATTCAAGCTGACTTCACCTATGACTTGAACCAGTATGTTCTTGCCTTCGGTGCAAGTTACTTAGACGAGTCATACGAAATATCTGAAGGCGAGCTAAGTTCCTATTTTGCAGGCTCTTACGCCACATCCGACCCTTGGGAGTTTTGTAACGACGACTACACCACTACGGCACTGGGCGCGGCAGTCATCGCCAACGGTTCTACTCTGAATTGTGCCAACTACACCAGTGCTGACAGTAACGACGATGGGGTTGAAGATGATGGATTCACTGGAGTAGACGCCGTTTATACTGTTGTAGGCGTTGGCTCCAACGGCTTCCCTGGCTATTCACCAGACTATTCGGGCTCATACGAGCGTGACTCATATGCGGTATACACGGATATCTCTGGTGACATTACAGACGAGCTGTTTGCTCAGGCTGCGCTGCGTTATGAAGACTATTCTGATTTTGGCTCAGAAGTAGTATACAAAGTAGCAGGGTTCTATCAGTTTAGTGATGAAGTAGGCTTTAGGTCGTCTTTTGGCACTGGCTTTAGAGCTCCTACTCCAGGTCAGCAAGGCACGACCAACGTATCTACCCGTCTGCCCGATGGCTTCCCAGTAGCAACAGGTCTGTTCCCAGCCGGCGGCGAAGTAGCGCAGGCGCTTGGTGCCAACGAGCTTTCACCCGAAAAATCGACCAACTTTACGCTGGGCATGACTGCGAACTATGGCGACTTAACGCTCACTGTTGATTACTACAACATCAAGCTTGAAGACCGCCTTTACTCTGTGTCTACCCGAGATGTTTCCACCACTGTCGTTACCGACCCTCAAGCAGACGGTTATGACGCATACCAAAACTATCTAGCCCTAGCAGGTGCCAATGTTTCTGGCGCCGAGTCCATTGGTGGCGTGTTCTTCTTCCAAAATGCTTTCGATACCGTAACCGAGGGCGTGGACGTTGTTGCTACTTACAAGATGGAATCGAAGTATGGCGCAACCGTGCTAACCGGCTCTGTGAATTACAACAAGACAGAATTTGATTCTGACCCTAGCGAATATCTTGATCCCGAAGACCAATTTGACTTCGAAAATAGTCGTTCCGAAATGCGTGGTGTCTTCTCAGTTACCCATAGTTACGACGTGTGGTCTGCCGTTGCGCGTCTTAGCTATTTTGGCGAATACGAAAATGCGGGAAGCGATGACGGGGTAAACGCCACAAATATTCAAACCTTCGGTGACGAATATATGTTCGATATAGAGGGCTCTTACCTAATTAACGAAAACTTCACCCTGTCAGTGGGGGTAAGAAATCTCTTCGACAATTACCCAGATGTAAGTACTAACGGCGACGCCTGTTGCGGTGAAGTCTATGACTCTGCCTCGGTGGTTGATTGGCAGGGAGGATATTACTACACCCGACTTGCAGCCCGTTTTTAACTGGCTCCTTGCAAACACCGACATAAGTCGGTGTTTGTGTATGTAGTTAACTGTATATAAGAAAAAATTAAAAGGTCATTCATGTTTAAAGCTGTTTCATGCGGAGTAAAAAGCAAATGGAAATAGAGCTACTGTGGTTTGTAGTTACTTTGTGTATAACTGGTGCCATTGCAGGTATCACTGCAGGTCTGTTTGGTAATGGCGGGGGGTTTGTTGTCGTGCCTGCTCTTCTCGCTGTTTTTCCGTTTTTTACTCCTCCATCAGAAGCCCTCGTTAAGGTAGCCATCGGAACATCATTGGCATCCATTGTGGTTTCCAGTGCTCGGTCAGTGATGGCGCATCGCGCTAAAGGTGCGGTGGATTTTGACATTCTTCGCTCGTGGAGTATTTGGCTTATTCTTGGCGTTGGTGGCGGGCTGCTCATCGCAAACAACTCCAGCGCCAATGGTTTAACGGTCGTGTTCGCCGCTGGTGTTCTACTTTACTCCGTATACTTCCTTTTCCCTGAGTTCGTTGTAAGACCCGGGCTTGTTTTCGATATGCCTAAAGGCATAGGCAAAGCGGTTTTGGCGTTTGTTCTGGGTGGTTTCTCTGCTCTGCTTGGCATAGGCGGCGGTACGCCAACAGTAATCACTATGGTGATGTGCCAGCGCACCATTCAACAGGCTGTCGCGACCGCCGCAGGCGTCGGCTTTCTTATCGGGCTTCCAGGTGCCATTGGCTTTTTGTTTATGAAGCACCCTGAAACCGCCTCGTTGCCGGTAGGCACTATTGGCTTCATCAATATACCTGCGCTTATTGCTATCAGTATTGGGGCAATCTTTACCGCTCCAATCGGAGCCAAAATGGCGCACAACTTCAGTGAAAAGAAGCTAAAGCGCTTATTTGGCATCTATCTCGTCATTGTTTCTAGCGCAATGTTCTATAAAGCCATTTAAAAGAAGAAGGAGACAACCCGTGAGTTATAACCGTTCAAGACGCTTGTTTATTGGTGGCACCGTTGCAGCGTCAGCAATAGGTGCGAGTGGCATAGGTCACCTTGTGAGCGCCCAATCTGTTAGCGCAAGCGCTTCCCCATCGTCTGTTATGTATGGACCAAAGCCTGGGATTGCAAAGCTCAATGCCAATGAAAACCCGTTTGGGCCGAGCCCGAAAGCGCTAGACGCTATCGCAAAAGCATCGGCGGAAGGTGGAGCCTACTATGCTTATCCTGCCGCTATGACACTATTGGATATGATTGCCGAGCGCTATGGTATTACTCGAAAGCACATTTCTTTGAGCGCAGGTTCAAGCCCTATTCTTTCCTACGCCGCCCTTGCGGCCAGCAAGAACGGAAAAATTCTGGGCCCGGACCTATTTTGGGACACCACGTCTAAAGCACCTGAAAAACAAGGTGCGCCAGAAATAGTGAGAGTTGCTAATACGGCAGAGCTTGATATTGACCTTGATGCCATGTACGCCGCAATAGACGACTCTATTGGTATGGTTCACCTTTGTAACCCGAACAATCCAACGGGAAAAGTGCTCGATCCGAATAAGCTTCGCGAATTCTGCATAAAAGCATCTAAAAAAACACTGGTGTTGGTCGACGAGGCATATAACGAGCTTATCGATGAGCCTCCTAAGCATTCAATGATTCCGCTCGTTAAAGCTGGTCATAATGTCATTGTAGCGAGAACCTTCTCAAAGATTTATGGCTTAGCAGGTATGCGCGTGGGCTATTTAATCGCATCAGAGGAAAACACTGAGTGGATCAATCGCTATGGCATGGGTGGCTATACATTGAATCAAGCAGGCCTTGCCGCGGCTATCGCCAGCTACAATGACGATGCCTTTTTAACTTTCTCTAAAGAGAAAATTTATGAAGGTAAATCTATGGTTATGGACGCAGTAAAAGCAAATGGATTGACAGCGCTACCTTCTAGTACTAACTTTATTTTTGTTAATTTAGGTGACGGCAACGCAGAGTACTTCCGCCAAGCCATGGCTGAACAGGACGTGCTGATTAGAGGAATCTACCGTACATACGACAACTGGTCTCGCGTAAGTACGGGAAAAATTGGCGATGTAAAACGCTATGTTGATGCCATGCCCAGTGCACTTGAAAAAATGTACACTATGCAAAATACTTAGCTACAAGGGTGTGCATTGTCGGCCAATGCACACCTCGCTACTTATAGACTTAAATTTTCTGCTACTTCCCCGTTTACTCTCCTAGTCATTTTCAACTAAAAGTCTAATACGCATAAAAGTCACTTCTGTCATATACTCATTCTAAAGCGCCACTGCTCAAAGAATACGCTGATTGGAAAATTTTTACGGTATTGTTGCAGTAACGCTAAAGTTGCACATACTTTACTAAAAAGGCATCGCATCAAATGCCGCTCTAGGAGGCTGTAAATGTCAATTTCTGTATTAGTAGCTGATGATTCTAAGTTGTCGAGGCGTAGTGTGATTCGCTCACTTCCGCAAGATTTAGAGTATGACATCACCGAAGCAACGAACGGGCAAGAAGCCATAAATGCGCTGTCAGAAAGTGAATTTGCATTGGTACTTTTAGACCTAACCATGCCAGAAGTTGACGGCGTTGGTGTGTTGGAATTCTTGCACCAAAGGCCCGACGCCCCAAATGTAATTGTGATTAGCGCTGACTTTCAGCCAGAAAAACAGAAAATTGTCATGTCTCTGGGGGCAAAGCGCTTTTTACGCAAACCGCTTGATAAAGAAGAATTAGCAATGTCGTTGTTTGAGTTGGGGTATCTATGAGCATTGTACTACCACTAGACGAAGAGCAAAGAGATGCCCTTCAAGAACTCCTAAATATTTCCATGGGGCAAGCGGCTAACTCTCTTGCGCAGTTAATTGAAACCAAAATTGATATTTCTATCCCAAAAATCTCAGCGGTTACTCCCACCCAGCTTTACAGTCTTTTATTTGAAACCGAAGACGCTTTCTATACCCGTCAGTCTTTTTTAGGCGACGTACACGGCGAAGTGATGTCTGTGCTATCTCAAGCTGGATTGAGTGAGGTCGCAACGTTAATGGATTACGATGAACCATTAAGCAGAGAAGACATTCAAGAGATTATCTTGGAGCTTTGTAACATTTTGGCAGGTGCGTGTTTGGCTGGTCTTTCCGACCAGTTGGAGCTTACCACTAACTTGAACATGCCCACGTTATTCTTGCCCGATAAAGCGAACTTCGATGAGTTGCAATGGCAGCACAGCTTAGTGATGGAAGTGCAGTTTATTATCGCGATCTCGTCGTTTAGCATGCGCGTTGTTTTCTGCTTAGACGATGAATCTCTTGCACGCATGAAAGACACATTGGATGAGTTACTCGCATAATGTTTGAACAACTGGTAGGTAAATTACCAGTCGGAATTGGTATAGTCGATGAGAGCTTTAAGGTTGTTTATCTAAACGACTTCTTTTTAGATCGACTTCCTCACAATATGCGCGACTGCTATAAAGAAACGCCAGTTGTTGAGTTATTTCAAGGACAAGGTAAGTTTCTAAAACGCAGACTAAAGTCAGTTTTTGTACTGCAGCATCCTAGCTTTAGCTACTGGGAACAACGCCCCCACATCTTTCCGTTTAAGAGCTCTCGCCCTATAACGGGTGAAGAAACACAGATGTATCAAAACATGGAAATCTTGCCCATTAAAGACAAAAACACAGGGCAAAAATTGGCGTGTATTTTTCTGCAAGATGTGACCGCCCAAGCTAGCTATTTTAGAGCCCAGCAAAAGCTTTCTGAAGCTTTGAAGAAAGAACACGAAGCGCAAAAAAAGTTAATTCGCAAACTCGATACCGCACAGAGCCAGCTAATTCAGGCTGAGAAAATGGCTTCTACTGGTCAGCTAGCGGCGGGGATCGCCCACGAAATTAATAACCCTATTGGTTTTGTGAGCGCTAACCTCAATACACTTGAGCAATACGCAACTCACCTTATTGCGATCTGTGATGGCGTTCAGGAGCAACTCGAACACTTCACCGACGAACTTAAAGAGCAGGTCGACGCACTGTTTGAGTCTAATCACTACGACTTGTTAAAGGACGATATTACTGAGCTAATTGCCGAATCGACAGATGGTCTTACCCGCGTAAAAGACATCGTCGAAAACCTTAAGAACTTTTCGCTGGAGACTACCGAAGGTGTGCAGATAGTAGATATCTGCGCCGTGTGTCACCAGCTGATCACGCTTATTTCCGCCCAGTACAGCACGCCCCAATATAAATTTGAATGTGAATTAGAGAAAGTGGAGGTAATGGGAAACTCTGGGCCGCTGAAACAGGCGCTAATGAACGTCATGATAAATGCAGCGCAGGCCATAGAAGATAGGGGCTTCATTAAACTTACTGTGCTCGATTCACCTACGTTGGTGACCATCAAAATACTGGACTCGGGTTGCGGTATTCCTACGAAACATCTAAAGCGAGTCTTTGAACCCTTCTTTACTACAAAGCCCGAAGGGCAAGGCCAAGGGCTGGGCCTTTCTGTGGCTTACACCGCCATCGAACAACATCAAGGTAAAATATCTATTAGCAGCAAAGAGGCAAAAGGAACCGTGGTAGAGATCACCATTCCGAAACAGCCTGCAGCACAGCCCCCGTCCAGTGAAGATAATGAAGAGAATAAAGAAAACGAAACGGAAAACTCTCAAACGGCCTAGAAAACAGATAGCCCAGTACAGAGTAGGACGTTGTTAATCCTCACTCTGTTTGTATGTCCTCTGACTGAACTAACAAGCAAGCTTTTTTACTTCACAGGCTTTAAATGTATACACACCCTTGCTGTTTAACGTCCGCGAAATGACTCCTTCATTAAGCAAGTAATTAAGGTGAGACAAACACTCTGCTACTGCAAACACCATGTTGCGACTAGAGAGCTTGCGCTTAAACATAACCGGTAATAACTCTACGACCGTTTGAGGTTGCTCGCAAGCATTTAACAGTGCTTTTAGGTGCTCGTGATGATGAGCAATAAGCGAATCTACTCGCTCATGCAGGCCGATAAAGGGTAGCTTGTGAGCAGGTAATACTGTCGCATCTTTGGGCAAATTCTTGAATTGCGGCAGCGTAGAAAGGTAGTCGTCTAAGGTGTTGGCATCAGGCTCTGTTGAGTAGGCGCCAATGTTTGGCGTGATAATCGGCAAAATATGATCGCCTGATATGAGAATATTTTTTTGCTTATTGTAAAGGCACGCATGCTCAGGAGAGTGGCCGCGGCCAATGATGATCTGCCATTCATTACCGCCAAGCGACAGCGTCATACCATGTTTTAGACGGGTGTAGCTAATGGGTAGTGGTGAAACAACGCTGCTGTAGCCATTGCCTTCACCAGAAGTAAGCTTTGCGATCATGGATTCGTCTAAACCTGCTCGCTGGTAATATTGCACATCCCGCTCATTCGTTGCGCCATTTCTTCCTGCCGCAAACGCTCTGGCAGTAAAGTACTCAATTTGAGACATATAAAAGGGGACGTTATACGTGTCGGCTATCCAGCCCGCTAACCCTACATGATCAGGATGTAAGTGCGTAACGATGACACCAACTATTGGCCCGTCTAATTGCTTGAATATACGCTCCCACAGCGCTTTGGTGGTGGACGTTCCTATGCCAGTATCAATGACCACCCAACCGCCTTCACCGCGGATCAGATACAAATTTATGTGGTCAAGTTCAAATGGGAGCGGCATTGTTAGCCAAAGAACACCATCGGCCACTTCTATTAGCTCGCCCGGCTCTACCTGTTTATCGAATAGATATTCCATATCGCCCTCACCTTTTCTATCGTGCATGGTCTAACGTGCACAAAGACTGTACGTTTTCGTTTTAACTCGCGCTGCTTACAAAAACAAACATATCTGTCGAATAGAGATCTATAGGAGTAGGTGATAACAAACGTTATACTAAGCCTACTGCCGTTTCTCGTGCACAGTGGTAGCGCATTTTTATTGCACCTTTGCGCCAGTTATTGAACAGATAACGGTAATGCGAGTTTATAAAACGTACACGCCCATGAGGCTATTTAAAGAAATTAACGTCAACAAAGCCGGTTAGTAAATTAGATTCATGTCAGCCTCAACAATACAACAAGGGTTCATACTCAATAAAAGTACGTTTACCCGGCGAGGCAAGGTGTATGTTGAGCTATGGGTTAAAACGCCCAGTAGCACCGCTAGGTTAATTTCTTCACCCCAATACCCCACTTGCTTTGTATCTGTTGATCACGCCAATGATTTACGCAATATCGCCGAGCGTATTTCTGCAAAGATCAGTATTTCAGATGACGGGTTTCACACGCTGGAACAAGTTCCTGTTGCGACGGTAAAAACCGCAACCGAATCACACATGCATCAGCTTCGCCAGCATGCGCAGGAAAGCAGTATTGTATTGTACGAAGCCGATATTCGCGTTGCCGATCGCTACTTAATGGAGCGCTTTGTGTATGGCGCGGTGGAATTCCTGGCCCCGCAAGATTTCGACGATACGCCTCAGATCGTTATAGAAAATGCGCAAATCAGACCCTGTCAATTCAGAACCACATTTACATCGCTAAGCATAGACATCGAATGCAATGAGCATGAAGAACTCTTTAGCATTGCGTTAGCCGGTGAAGGACTCAACGTTGTGCTGCTTTTATGCCCGCCACGCTTTGTTGGGCAAACATTGCAGGGACAAGAAGACAGCGCGTACGAGCTCATTACCGTTGAATCAGAAAAAGTACTGCTTGAAGCATTTTTTTCTTATCTTACATCCTACGACCCAGATATCATTTTAGGCTGGAACGTTAAACAGTTCGATATGGCGGTACTTGAACGCCGCGCTAGGGCTAACTCGCTAAAGTATGCTATCGGCCGCCATGGCAGAGAGGCTTCTGTAAGACAGTGGGAAGATCAAACCCTCGTTGATGTGCCAGGACGATGCGTCATTGATGGTATCGAAGCACTAAAAACAATGACTTATCAATTCGAGTCGTTCTCGCTCGATCACGTATCTGAAGAACTGCTTGGCGAAAATAAGCTTATTCAGGCTGCCGACAAGCTTGAAGCGATAAAGCGTCTTTATCATAGCGACCCTGTTGCACTCGCTAACTATAACTTTAAAGACACGGAACTGGTCAATCGCATTCAGGATAAAACCCAATTTATCGATTTTCTGGCGCTGCGCAGTATTCTTACCGGCCTAGATATGAGTCGCCCCGGAGGGTCAGTGGCCGCGTTTTTAAATGTGTACTTGCCTAAGCTTCACCGCAAGTCTTATGTCGCGGGGGTAAGACCTGAAAATGGAGGCTTGGCTAGTCCGGGTGGTTATGTCATGCGTTCCCAGCCAGGTTTATATAAAGACGTTTTAGTCCTCGATTTTAAGAGCCTATATCCTTCCATCATTCGTACATTTAAAATCGACCCGTTAGGACTTGCAGAAGGGCTTAAGTCTCCTGACACGGCGATAGAAGGTTTTAAAGGCGCAGTATTTAGCCGCGAATCTCATTTTCTACCTTCCATCATTGAAAACCTATGGCTGCAGCGCGACGAAGCCAAAAAACAGAATGACGCACCGCGCTCTCAGGCCATCAAAATATTAATGAACTCCTTCTATGGTGTGCTTGGTAGTGGAGGTTGCCCTTTCTACGATCCTCGCCTGGCTAGCTCAATCACATTAAGGGGTCACGAGATTATGCAAACCACTGCGGGTTGGATTGAAGAACTAGGCTATACGGTTATTTACGGCGATACCGACTCAACATTTGTTCATGTAGAAGGGAATGATGCACTGGGTACGCCCCCAGAGACTGGACTTGAGCTCGCTAGCATTATTAATCGAAAGTGGACAGAGTTACTAAAAAGTGAGTTCGACATTGATTGCCACTTAGAAATTGAGTTTGAATCTCACTTTTCTACGTTTTTTATGCCGACGATCCGAGGCTCTTCCGAAGGCAGCAAAAAACGTTACGCAGGAATGAAGGGCGGTGAACTTGTCTTTAAAGGCTTAGAAAATGTCCGCTCTGATTGGACGGTACTAGCTAAAACCTTCCAGTACGAGCTGTACAAAAAAGTGTTTACTGGACAGCCTGTTGAAGACTACATAAATAGCACGATAGCAGCGATAAAGTCCGGTGAAATGGATCACGCTTTGGTCTATAAAAAGCGGCTGCGAAAGCCTTTGTCGTCGTATACCAAGTCGCTGCCTCCCCACGTAAGGGCAGCGCGATTAGCCGACGAGTACTATAAAGAACAGGGGTTGCCACTTCGCTATCAGTTTCATACTACCATTGCTTATGTTATTACAGTACAGGGCCCTCAAACCGCAGAAACCGCCACGGCCCCCCTTCAATATGACCACTATATTGAAAAGCAAGTCCAACCCATTGCCGATAGTATCTTGCCTCTTATTGGCCTGAATTTTGAGACAATAGCGAACGATCAACTCTCGCTGTTTTAATCTCATTAATGGGGTTCTATCTATATCTGAGATCAGCTTAAGTTTGACGTATGAAGATCTTGCAAACACTGCGACAATTTAACATAGCAATAACATTGAAATCCTTGCCTTAAATTTTTATTACCTCACTAAATCAGTTAGTTATGCATTTGGCACATTCAATGAATAATGAATTACGTAAGTCATTAGCGGTGTCAGATTGAAACTTACTTCCAATCTGCACCTATGTTGAGGTCTGTGGACCTAGTGGTTAGGGCAATTGAGCGCCCAAGTTCACTGTAAAAGCCAGAAGGAATTTGATTATGAAGATCACAAAACTAAGTATGATTACCAGTGCTGTTATTGCTGCAACACTATCTGCTTCAGCAGTAGCAGGCCACCACGAAGAGAAGATCTCGATGGGATTTAACGCAATGGATAAGGATGGAAACGGCTATATCGTCGGTTCTGAGTCTTCTGGCGTTATTGACAGTAAGCTTCTCGCAAAAATGGATACCGATGGTGACAGCATGATTAGCCGTGTTGAATTCAACAAGTTTGTTGATGAAAAACCATCAATGTTTAGCGACGACATCATTACTCAGGTGAAAACTGAAGGCACCAATGACGCTCTACTCTCGGAAAAGGGCAACCCTGAATTATTCTCTAAAGCAGACAGTGAAATGATATCAGAGAAGAATAAGGAGCTTCGTACTGAAATGTCAGCCACAGCCGACAATAAGTTTACTGAAATCGATGTAGACAGCGACGGTAAGCTTACAGCCGAGGAGTTAAAGGTTGCACATGTCGAAGGTGACTTTGAGATGATGGACGAAAATGGCGATTCTTACGTTACCCGTATGGAATATCGTGCCTACTTCGAAGGTATTGAGTCTGAATAGACGCTCACCTCTCGTAAAGTAAAAATTTTTAGGAAGCCTCCTTCGTCGGAGGCTTTTTTGTTTCATTAAAGTCGAGAAAATTTTCTTTAGACATCAAATACATTGTCACTTTTGGTTATTACTCTCCTTTCAGCGTGTACGACGAGTCACACAAATTCATCGTTGAATAACCCCATATACGACTAACATCTTGTCGACAAAACCCGTTTGCAACAATATTGTTAATAAAGATTGAATTATTTGTTTTATTCGTTGCGTATTCAGCATTTACTGCAATTGTTGCCATTGGTTATTTGGAACCAAAAGCCGAAACAGCCAACTCTATTATTTATATATAAATCAGATGCGTACGCGCATGGAGGCAAGATATGATGGAATCAAAATTTACACCGAACTCACTACTCCCTCTTCAGAAAAGTGAGTTTACTGGCTCTGATGACGCTGAGCTGACGTCGCTCACTATCGGTCAGTATTTCAAAAATGTTGTCGACAATTATGGCGATAACCCAGCGATTATTGTAAAACATCAAGACGTTAGCTGGACCTATCAGCAGTATTGGTATGAAGTAGAACGTGTTGCTTGCGGCTTACTTGCAAACGGTGTAGAACCTGGCGACCGTGTGGGTATATGGTCTCCGAACAATATCGAATGGTCGATCGTACAGATGGCCACTGCGCGAATCGGGGCGATCATGGTATGCCTGAACCCTGCTTATCGCCCTGATGAATTAGCGTTTGCCATTAATAACGTTTCCGTAAAATACTTAGTCATGGCGCAGTCATTCAAGCAGTCAAATTACGTCGCCATGTTGAAAGAGCTTGCGCCAGAAATAGACAGCCAAGATAAGAACACACCAAAGCGTCCTCTAACGCTTGCTAAGTTACCTTCTCTTAAGCATGTATATACTATTGGCGATAAACCTGTGGAAGGATTGCAGGCGTTTTCCGCATTACAAATAGAACCAACGGAAGCGCTTAAATCTCAGCTGTTAGCGATTGAATCGAAACTTAGCCCGGATGATAACATCAATATTCAGTTCACCTCCGGTACCACTGGTAACCCGAAAGGTGCGACGTTAACTCACCGAAATATTCTAAATAATGGTTTGTTAGTGTCACAAGCAATGAGGTTTACGGACAGAGACAAGCTATGCATCCCCGTACCACTTTATCACTGCTTTGGAATGGTATTGGGCAACTTAGTATGCTTAGCATCTGGAGCGTGTGCGGTATTTCCTGGGGAATCATTCGACCCTGAAACAACGCTTCGCACGGTAGAAGAAGAAAAGTGTACGGGCTTACATGGCGTACCTACCATGTTTATTGCTGAGCTCGAACTATCCAACTTCAAGAGCTTTGATCTATCAACACTAAGGACAGGTGTCATGGCAGGTAGTACCTGTCCAGAAGAGCTCATGCGAAAGGTCCATAGTGAATTTTATATGACAGAAGTCGTCATAGGTTATGGTCAGACAGAGTGTAGCCCTATCAATCATATTACTGACATTGACTCGCCATTTGAAAAGCAGGTCAAAACTGTAGGACGCGCTATGCCCCATACAGAAGTGAAGATCATAGATCCCCAAGGCAATACGGTGCCTATTGGAGAACCGGGTGAGATTTGCGCGAGAGGCTACTGTGTAATGAAAGGTTATTGGGGTGATGAGATTAAGACGAAAGCCACCATAGACGATGAAGGTTGGCTTCATTCTGGCGATCTTGGAGAAATGGACGAAGAAGGCTATGTCACTATTGTTGGTAGAATAAAGGACATGATCATTCGTGGGGGCGAAAACATTTATCCAAGAGAAATTGAAGAAGTCTTATATCAGCATGCGGATGTGTCAGACGCCGCTGTCTTTGGTATTCCTGACAACAAATATGGCGAGCAAGTATGCCTATGGATTAAGGCAAAGGAAAATCGACATATAGACGAGGATCAGATACGCGACTACCTGAAATCCAAACTAGCCTACTTTAAAGTACCCAAATACATCAGCGTAGTGAAAGAGTACCCCATGACAGTAACAGGGAAGCTTCAGAAGTTTAAAATGCGCGAATACATGATAGAAACATTGAAGAAGCAAGCCCTACAAACCGAAGCATAATCCCAGCAAATAGTGGGGTCAGAGTACATTTCAAAGATTGGGGTCAGAGTACATTTCTCTAATAAGGTACGCTGGCGAATTTGAGAGTTTCTCCCTCACAGTTTTGAAATCACGCATAGTTAAATTCGTTTTTTCAAAAAATTACTCTGATTTATCGGCGCTGGAGGGCATGGGTACTTTGACTCGGTTCTGGTAACCTGGGTAATAAAGTACTCTGACCCCAATTTGAGGTGTTGCTGGGGGAATGGGGATTAATGTACTCTGACCCCATTATTTTTTCTTTCTGCGGAAAGCAAAAAACCCGCCGTTAGGCGGGTTCTTCTTAATGGGACCTGGCAGTGTCCTACTCTCACATGGGGAAACCCCACACTACCATCGGCGCTAATACGTTTC
>NZ_VTYM01000032.1:0-39898 GCF_013113925.1 Alteromonas sp. 07-89-2
GGACTGTGACAAAGAGTAAAAGGCTTCCATAACGACCCCTTCGGGCAGCGCCTTTGTGCCATCTATACTGCGTTGAATGTTCTCGATTTAGAACCACTAAACCGCCAAACATTCGCCTTGTCTAGATGGCACACAGACCGCTGCAAAAATGTACAACAAAGGTCAACAGGCCCTAAACACCCTGTTACAATTTGCGGACTGTTTTTTCCTTTCTGAGAAGCTAGGGTTTACAGTTTATAACTAAAAACCATTTATAAAGAGATATTTATGGCGTTCAAAGGAAGCTTTTCCATTACTCAATGGGACGAAGACACACTTAGTGAAAGATCAGAGGGAATTAAGGTATCTCACGCTAGTATTAAGCAGGTGTATTCTGGTGAAATGAGTGGCGAATCTAATGTCGAGTTTTTGATGTCTTATCAATCTCAGATGTCTGCCAAATTTACCGGGTTTGAAACCTTCGTTGGCGTAGTAAACGGTATGCGCGGCACAGTTACTTTTCAGCATGCCGGTAAGTTTGAGAATGGAGTTGCAAGCAGCGAATTTATATCAATTGAAGGGTCTGCTACAGGTGAACTGACGGGGAAAAACCTACGAGGTAACTTTAAGTCTGGTGAATCGGGTAAAGCTGATTACGCCATTGAAATCAACAACGCTTGAGTAATGGGTAAGCGCCAACTAAAAGCGATTTTTTTAAGCCCAAAAAAAACGGCGCCGAAAGGCGCCGCTAAAAGTTGGGAAACAAACCAAGAAACTAACTATTAATTTTCAATTAAACGAGAACCAATCTCTATTTGACGAGGCTTCTTGGCTTCAGGAATGACTCGCTCCATATCGATGTGTAACAGACCGTTTTCCATATCTGCAGCTAGCACTTTTACATGGTCGCCAAGTTGGAATTTACGCTCAAAGTTACGCTCTGAAATACCCTTGTGCAAGAACTTACGCTCTTTGCTTTCTTTATCGTCCGCTTCCGTTTTCTTCGTGCCCGTAATCGTCAACGTGTTTTCTTCAACCTGAATAGAAACGTCGTCTTTACTAAAGCCGGCAATGGCCATGGTTACACGATACTTGTCATCGCCAAGTAACTCTATGTTATACGGCGGGTAGGTACTTTGCTTCTCAGCACGAGATGCTGCATCAATTAATGACGCTAGGTGATCAGAACCAATGAATGAACGGTAAAGTGGAGATAGATCGATAGTACGCATAGTCATATCCTCAAAATTAAGCAATATGTTAAAAGTTTAAATGCCCCGACTCTGCGGCGGCGGTTTTGTCGACCTGACCTTTCAGCGCCGACAAAACATATATAGGAATGGCCCAAATACTTTTCAAGAAAGAAAATGCATATTTTTTCCAAAAAACTTGGATTTAATTTTAAGTGTATGTATTTATTGGTTTTATTTGTTTCTTTTTTTACGGCATGAAATGAATCGCGTGCTTTTCAATAAATATTGAGAAAAAACCTCACATACAATAAGTGTATGCGATGTTTTTTATAAAACATTTAGCAATTGTTTAACCAATCCAGTTGTTTATAAATGCTACAATTTGGTTAAGCAAAATGTCTTACCACTTTTATTTGTAAATTAAAAAAATGAAGAAAGAAGTTATAGTTTTAAATTGCGGCAGTTCGTCCGTAAAGTTCGCGATAATTGACGCTGACACTGGAGAGGCTGGACTGTCTGGTATTGCTGAAGCACTAGGTAATAGTGATACTAGTTTGTCTTACAAGTTAAACGGCAAAAAAGAAAAACGCGCACTACCTGAAAAAGCTGGCCATACCGAAGCGTTAAGCGCAATTTCAGAAGTTATCGCTAGTACGGGCGTTAAGCCTATCGCAATAGGGCATCGTGTTGTTCATGGTGGTGAAAAGTTTAAGCAGGCTGCACTTGTCGATGATAGCGTACTAAAAGCAATTGAAGATTATGCAAGCATGGCTCCGCTTCATAATATGGCGAACCTAAAGGGGATCGTCACGGCGCAAGAGGCTTACCCTGACCTGCCTCACGTAGTCGTATTTGATACTTCTTTCTTTCAAACCTTACCCCAAAAAGCCTTTATTTATGCTTTACCCATGTCGCTTTATCGTGAGCACGGCATAAGACGCTACGGATTCCATGGAACCAGTCACAAGTTCATACTTGATAGCATGGCAAAAATTCTTGAGAAGCCGGCTTCAGATACCAGCATTATCAGTGCCCACCTAGGCAATGGCTGCAGTGTGTCGGCTATAGAAAAAGGTGTGGCGGTAGACACAAGCCTTGGCTTTATTCCTCTTGAAGGCTTAGTTATGGGCACTCGCTGTGGCGACTTAGATCCGAGTCTACCGGGAACGTTGCAGAAGAAGCTTGGCAAAACCGCAGATGAGATAAGTGATTTACTGAATAAACAGTCTGGATTACTTGGTATCTCAGAGCTAAGTAACGATTGTCGAACCCTTGAAGATGCGGCGCTTGAAGGTCACGAAGGTGCACTATTGGCCATTGAAATCTTTTGCTATCGCTTAGCTAAATACATCGCGGGTTATATGGTAGCCGTGCCCACGTTAGACGCTATTGTATTTACAGGCGGAATAGGGGAGAACTCATCGCTTATTCGTGAGACAACTATGGGGTATTTCGCCCACTTTGGAATTAGCTTAGATGAGCAAAGAAATACCGACGCGCGATTTGGTCAAGGTGGAAAGATTACCGCTGATACCGCATCAACGGCAGTTTATGTTGTGCCTACAAATGAAGAATGGGTGATAGCCGCAGAAGCTGCAACCTTCGCGTAAATTATATAAGCAACGCCAACGCGTTAGCAAAAGCAGGAGTAACTATGTCTCGCAGAATTATGTTGATCCCCGTGGGTACCAGTGTGGGCCTAACTACGGTCAGCATGGGCCTTGTTCGTGCTATCGAGGAACAAGGCATAAAGCTCAATTTCTTTAAGCCCGTTGCACAGCCACGCAAAGGCGATAACGGCGAAGAGCGCTCTACAGCAATTATTGCGCACCATGCCAGTGTGTCTCCCATCACGCCTTTCGAGCTTGAATACGTAGAGCGAATGATCAGTAACGACAGCACCGATGAGCTCTTAGAGGAGATCATCGAGCGGTTTGAAGAAAGCAGTGTTCAAGAGGCTGTTACTGTTATTGAAGGATTGGTGACAACTCGCCATCATCCTTATGCAGAGCGCCTGAATTTAGAAATTAGTCGGGCACTTGATGCCGACATCGTTTTCGTGGCTGTGCCGGGAAATGAGTCGACCACAGATATCAATCATCGCCTCGAAATCGTTGTAGACACCTATGGCGGTCACAAAAGTCAAAAAGTAGTGGGCTGTATCTTCAACAAGGTTAACGCGCCTTTTGATGAACATGGTCGCTTACGCGCTGATATTGGCGCAATAGAAGCCCCTGAGCACGACGAAGAGCGAACCCAAGCGTTACGTGATTTGCCTATTTTCAAAAAGGGCTTGAGTCTACTTGGCACAATTGACTGGAGCGCTGATTTAGTGTCTCCTCGCGCCACCGACGTAGCGAAGCATCTTAACGCTAGTTTGTTAAACGAAGGCGAGTTGGCTGAGCGGCGTTTAAGTAGCGTCACGTTTTGCGCGCGAGAAATTCACAACATGACGCACACCTTAAAGCCGGGGGCGCTACTTGTAATGTCGGGTGATCGCGGCGATGTTTTCGTGTCGTGCTGTTTAGCTGCATTAAACGGCACAAAGCTAGGCGCGCTCTTGCTTACTGGCGGCTATCAGCCGGATGAAAACATTATGGCGTTGTGTAGCCAGGCCATGGAAACGGGTTTACCGGTTATGCTGGTAAATTCCAATACGTGGCAAACAGCACAAGCACTTCACGCTTTTAATCAGGAAGTACCTGTAGATGACAGTAAACGCATTGAAAAGGTGATGGTTCACACAGCGGAAAGTTTAGACGCAAGATGGGTAAATTCACTTACCCAAAAAGTGTCGCGCCAGAAAAAACTCTCTCCATCAGCGTTTCGTTTTTACCTAACAAACCGTGCAAGGCAGGTAAATAAACGCATTGTGCTTCCTGAAGGAAACGAGCCAAGAACCGTGGTCGCGGCCTCTATTTGTGCCAAACGGGGTCTTGCTCGTCCTGTATTGCTAGGCGATGAAACTGAGATTAGGCGGGTAGCAGAACAGCAAGGTGTTGTACTGAGCGAAGGCGTTGAAATTCTCTCGCCGTCGGCCATTAAAAAAGACTATGTTGAGAGCTTAGTGGCGCTACGCGGCCATAAAGGTGTGACGGAAGTGGTTGCCCAAGAGTTGTTAGAAGATAACGTAACTCTGGGCACGATGATGCTTCAGCAAGAAGACGTGGATGGATTAGTGTCAGGTGCAGTAAATACAACTGCGAACACTATTCGCCCAGCGCTCCAGTTAATAAAGACCGCTGAAAACGCGTCTTTGGTGTCGTCAGTATTTTTTATGCTGTTGCCTGACCAAGTTTTGGTTTACGGCGACTGTGCAATTAACCCAGATCCCAACGCTCAACAGCTCGCTGATATCGCTATTCAATCTGCGGAATCTGCACAAATGTTTGGCATTGAACCGCGGGTTGCGATGATTAGCTACAGCACTGGTTCGTCAGGTGCAGGAAGCGATGTAGAAAAGGTGAGAGAAGCGACCAAAATTGCGCAAAGCCTTCGCCCTGATTTACTTATTGATGGTCCACTTCAATACGATGCAGCGGCTATCGAAAGTGTGGGCAAGAGCAAGGCACCAAATAGCCCTGTTGCTGGTAAGGCAAACGTGTTTGTTTTTCCTGACCTCAATACCGGAAATACCACTTACAAAGCGGTACAGCGTAGCTTCGATCTAGTGTGTATTGGCCCAATGCTGCAAGGCATGCGAAAGCCCGTTAACGATTTAAGTCGCGGTGCATTGGTAGACGATATTGTATTTACCATAGCACTTACTGCTATTCAGGCGGCAGGTGATAGCTAATATATAGTTGGATGTCGTTCAAAGGTATTGACTTACGCAGCGTCTAGTATTTTGGCGCTGCGTATTTTGATTTGCCAATTTGCTTCGCTTTTTTCTTGTCTCTAACCCATAGCACAGAACCATTAGTTTTCTTCATTTCAAAAAGATCTATGGCTTGAAATAAATCACTCAGTTTCTTGAATCCATAATTGCGTTGATCGAAGGATGCATGGTTTGAAATATGTGTTCCAATTGGGCCTAACATCGCCCACCCTTCATCATCTTCCACAGCTTCAACTGCTTGTCTTAACAAGTTCATCAACCTAGTGTCGCTTTTGATGTTCTTCGTATCTTTTTGAATCAGAACTTCTTTCTCATTTTCCTTGTCCAAATAAAGGAACCGAGAACAACTATTTACGAAAGCTAAAGGCGCTTTTCGCTCTCCAAAGCCTATGACATATTTCCCATCAGCTAATGAGCGAGTTACCAAAGGTGTAAAGTCGCAATCTGATGATACAAGGCAAATAACGTCTATATCCTTTGTGTACAATACATCCATTACATCAATAACTAATGCCATGTCTGTTGCATTTTTACCTTTGGTGAGGTCAAACTGCTGTATTGGCTGAATCGCAAACTCATGGAGGACATCTTCCCATGGTTTTAAGTTTTGGTTCTTCCAATTTCCGTATGCTTTTCTGATATTAACAACGCCGTAACGAGCTAGTTCAGAAAGTACCTTATCGATTTTCTGAGCCGGTGCGTTATCAGCGTCAATAAATACCGCGATTTTTTCTTTATCCTTCACGTAGAGCTTCCTTGCAATTAGTTTCGTTTAAACCACTGAGATATTGATTAAATTTTTGCTAACTTAAAATCTAGCATCAAAGAATCATCAATCGCAGAATGGAGCAAAGTGACTAAAAGTTCTATTGCCTTCTAACTATCAAAGCAGCAGTCATCAGCGCGATAACTATAAACCAAACACCTAGCTCTTGAAGATGGTAATACGGTGTAAACCCTCTGGTTGCGACAACAGGCGCCGAAATATTACCTGCCATGAATTGAGGTAGCCGAGCAGTTAATTCGCCTCTGTGGTCTATAAAAGCCGTAATGCCATTATTTGTCGCTCTAACGACAGGGCGGCCTAACTCAAGGGCGCGCATTTGCGCTATCTGCAAATGCTGAGCAGGCCCATGTGAGTGACCAAACCACGCATCATTACTCACGGTTATGATCATGTCGGTATTTTCGTATACATTTGCCATCACTTGATGAGGAAACGCAATTTCAAAACAGATAGCGGGGGCTAGGTGAATGCCGTTAGCTTCAAGGTTTGCCTGTTGATAGTCACCTCGAGAGAATGATGACATAGGTAAATCGAATAGGGGAGCGAGCGGGCGAAGCCAGTCTTCAAAAGGTACGAATTCGCCTACGGGCAATAGATGATGTTTCGAAAATCGGTTGTTGTGGAAATATTGATAGTCGGGATAAGCGGCATCTGGCGTACGTTTACCTAGCACAATTAGGTTGTTCCACGCTTCATCAGTTTCCCAGTTGTAATTAACAATACCCGTAATAAGTGCCGTGTTCTCTTGAAAGGCTCTTTCGTTAACTTTAGCAAGATAAGGTTGGGCTAATGGCTCAAGCTTTGGAACCGCGGCTTCAGGCCAAATGATAAGGTCGTTATCCCATAAGCTTTCAGTTAATTTCCAATAGGTTTCCATGGTTGGACCATCTTGCTCTGGCACCCATCGCAGACTTTGCGCGATGTTGCCTTGAGCCATGCCTACTGAGTAGGTTTTTTGGGGGGCAACCCAAGTATGTTGTTTAAGAAGGTAGCCACTGGTAAATAAGCACAGCGCCACTAGCACTGCGTTGGCGAAAGTTCGCTTATTGTGTATCAACGCAAATAGCGTAGCGCTGATAACGATAAGCGCGCTTATTCCCGTTTCTCCGATGATTGGCGCAAAGCCTGAAAGAGGGCTCTCTAATTGACTATACCCTAAAGATAACCATGGAAAGCCGGTTAGCATCCAGCTTCGTAGCCACTCCGCCGCAACCCAGAAAAGAGGTAACGCCATTGGCCACAAGTGGGGAGAGAAGTACTTGGCGGTTAACTTGGTGGCAAGCGCAGGATAAAGCGATAAGTAACCACATAGCAACGCCATAATGCCAATAGATGCCGCAATGGGAAGCCCGCCAAAGTCGGCAATACTCACATGAACCCAGCTTATACCCGCTCCAAACCATCCCGCACCGAACAGCCATCCGGCTAAAAATGGGCGATGTCTGAGCTTTATCACCTGACGTATAGCAAGTGCAAGCGCAGGAATAGTTAAAAGCCACATGTTAAAGGGAGCGAAAGCAAGGGTTAAGCTTGCACCACTTAGTAAAAGAAGAAGGTGGGGGGTAAACCGTTTCAGCATAGGAGTCATCTGATCGTGGTTAATAGAGTTGTTACGTCAACATAGGGTGAGCACGAATAAAATCATGCTGCCCTATGCTGAAACAGGCGTAGTTTGCGTTACTTCACTATTCGAGCGAAGGCACTGAAACCTTAAGTTGGATAAGTCGGCGCTTATCAGAGTTAGTCACTTTAAATTGAATGTCGTCAATGGTGATTTCGTCATTGGTTTCAGGCATATGACCAAACGCTTTCAGAACAATACCGCCAATAGTGTCGGCTTCTTCTTCGCTAAACTTGGTTTCAAAAAACTCGTTAAATTCGTCAACCGGCGTTAAGGCTTTAACTGAGTATGTTGATTTATTTAACGGGCGAATATCATCGGTACCATCTTCTTCCGTATCGTATTCGTCTTCAATTTCACCCACGATAATTTCAAGGATATCTTCAATCGTGACTAGACCAGACACACCGCCATATTCATCTACAACAATGGCCATGTGGTAGCGTTGCTGACGGAACTCTTTAAGCAGAACGTCCACGCGTTTACTTTCTGGGACAATAACCGCAGGGCGCAGAATATCGCGAAGGTTGAATTCTTTTTCCGCGTTAAATGCAAAAGCTAAAAGATCTTTTGCTAACAAAATACCTTCGATGTGGTCTTTATCTTCGCTGATAACGGGGAAACGGGAGTGAGCAGATTCAAGCATTACAGGTAAAAACTCTTCTACCTTTTGCTCTACATCGATGGTGGTCATTTGAGCGCGAGGGATCATGATATCCCTTACTCGCATTTCATTTACCCCAATAACCCCTTCAATCATTTCGCGGGTTTGTGGGTCTATGATTTCGTTCTGTTCAGCATCAGTAATAACCGATACTAACTCTTCTTTACTTCTCGGCTCGCCAGAAATTGAATTTTTTAGTTTATCTAACCAACTCTTGCCTGATGAGCCGTTGGTAGAGTGAGGATTATCGTCGCTCATAATGTCCGTTTAATTGTTAGTTCAACGCCAACGTTAAAATGGTTCTCGCTGGTCGTCAATGTTTTATTGTTATTAAGTGTTAAAGTACTTAACTAACAATGGTTTATATTGAATTGTTAATCAATATATTCGTAAGGATTAGCAATGCCAAGGTGCGCAAGAATATCAATTTCCTTGCTTTCCATTACCTCAGCTTCCGCATCATCAATATGGTCGTAACCCATTAAATGCAATAGCCCGTGAACAGTCATGTGCGCGTAGTGGTTGCTTACGTCTTTATGCTGTTCTTCGGCTTCTCGACTAATAACGGGGGCACAAATAACCAGGTCGCCTAAAAGGTTTATTTCTATACCTGGAGGCGCTTCAAACGGAAAAGATAAAACATTTGTGGGTTTATCTTTTCCTCTGTATTCATGGTTAAGGCTTTGACTTTCGGCTTCGTCAGTAAAGCGAATGGTCACTTCTTGCTCAGCTAACCCTTCGTACTTGAGCACGGCGTTAGCCCAAAGCTCGAGTTCCGCAGGTGAGGGAATGGCCGACAAAATGGCCTCGTCACCTTCAAAGGCTTGCTGTACATCAATAATGGCGCTCACGATACGTTGTCGTCTTTCGTTTGCGTGGCATTATCGTCTTGAGAAGCCTGTTCACGTTGAAGTCGCAACGCTTCTTCTTTACGTGCTTTGCGAAGACGCTCTTGTTCAGCGTCGTGCACTTCATAGGCTCTTACGATACGCGCAACCACAGGGTGGCGGACCACGTCTTCAGCGTTAAAGAAGTTGAAAGAAATGTCATCCACTTCACTTAACACTTCAATAGCATGACGAAGACCTGATTTTGCACCGCGAGGTAAGTCTACCTGTGTGATGTCACCGGTGATTACCGCTTTTGAATTGAAGCCAATTCGGGTCAAGAACATTTTCATTTGCTCTACCGTGGTGTTTTGACTTTCATCCAGGATAATAAAGGCATCGTTCAGCGTTCGACCGCGCATATAGGCCAGCGGTGCAACTTCAATGACGTTGCGTTCCATAAGCTTTTCTACTTTCTCGAAGCCCAACATTTCAAATAGGGCGTCGTAAAGCGGACGAAGGTAGGGGTCAACTTTTTGTGAAAGGTCGCCGGGTAAGAAACCGAGCTTTTCACCCGCTTCTACCGCTGGGCGGGTAAGCAAGATACGGCGAATTTCTTGTCGCTCAAGCGCGTCCACAGCAGCAGCGACCGCTAGGTAGGTTTTACCCGTACCGGCAGGTCCAATACCAAAAGTAATATCGTGGTTTACAATGTTCGCCACATATTGCGCTTGGTTAGGGTTACGCGGCTTAATCACACCGCGCTTAGTCTTAATATTCACTTCTTTGCCGTAGCCGCCGGTTGCGTCTTTTTCAATAACGCGGGCTTCTTGAATGGCAAGATGAACTTGTTCTGCTTCTAGCTCGGGAATACGGCCCTTAATAGGCTGAGTTTCTACATAAAGAAGCTTAAGTAATTCGCTGGCACTTTTTATTTGCTGCGGTTCACCCAACACCTTGAATGCGTTATTTCGGTAGGTAATCTCTACGCCTAACCTGCGCTCAATTTGTTTAATGTTGTCATCAAAGGGGCCACATAAACTCGACAAACGTTTGCTATCTGCCGGTTCTAATTCAAATTCGTTACTAACCAATGTACTCAAGCTACTTTTTTCCTCGCTATAAAATGTATTTAGGCTGGGTTAAATTGACCCACGCCAAGCTCATCGGGCAAATCTGCCTGATGCTTTGCCATGATAGATTGGGGCGAAACGGCAACACGCAAGCCCATTTCGCTCTCTCTGCGCACAACTTCGCCACGTAGTGAGTTAGTGAATACGTCAGTGATGTTCACGTCAACGAATTCGCCAATCATGTCAGGCGTACCTTCAAAGTTCACTACACGGTTATTTTCAGTACGTCCCGAAAGCTCCATTGGGTTTTTCTTTGACGGACCTTCAACCAAAATTCGCTGCTCTGTGCCAACCATGTGACGAGCAATACGAAGAGCCTGTTGCGTAATACGCTGCTGTAGCAGGTGAAGACGTTGCTTCTTAGTTTCTTCACTTACGTCATCTACTGCGTCGGCAGCAGGCGTACCCGGGCGAGCACTGTAAATAAAGCTGAAGCTAAGGTCGTAATCGACTGCCTGAATCAAATCCATGGTGGCTTCAAAGTCAGCATCTGTTTCACCTGGGAAACCAATAATGAAGTCGCTCGACAAGCTAATGTTCGGGCGAATTTTCTTCAGCTTACGCATTTTAGACTTGTATTCGATTGCTGTATGGCCACGCTTCATCAAGTTCAATATACGGTCAGAGCCGCTTTGAACAGGCAAATGTAGGTGGTCTACTAACTCCGGAATAGACGCGTATGCTTCTATAATGTCATCAGTAAATTCAACCGGGTGTGAGGTGGTGTAACGAATTCTGTCGATACCGTCGATGGCCGCTACCAATTCAAGCAGCTCAGAGAAACGACAAATTGTACCGTCGTAATTTTCACCGCGATACGCGTTAACGTTTTGACCTAGAAGATTTACTTCACGCACGCCTTGACCTGCAAGCTGAGCGATTTCAAGCAACACGTCGTCAACAGGACGGCTTACTTCTTCACCGCGGGTGTAAGGCACAACACAGAATGTGCAGTATTTTGAACAGCCTTCCATGATTGAAACGAACGCCGTTGGACCTTCAGCACGTGGCTCAGGCAAACGGTCAAATTTTTCAATTTCCGGGAAGCTTACGTCAATGACTGACTTTGCGCCGCCCTGAAGCTGATTGATCATTTCAGGCAAGCGGTGCAGTGTTTGTGGACCAAAAACTAAGTCTACGAACGGCGCGCGCTGACGGATGGTATCGCCCTCTTGAGAGGCTACACAGCCGCCTACACCGATAATAAGTTCAGGTTTATCTTGCTTAAGTGTTTTCCAACGGCCTAGCTGGTGGAACACCTTTTCCTGTGCTTTTTCACGAATTGAGCATGTGTTAAGCAAAATTACATCGGCTTCTTCAGCACTTTCTGCAGCACTGTAGCCATGCGTTGAGTCTAGTAAGTCTGCCATTTTCTCCGAGTCGTACTCGTTCATTTGGCAGCCCCAGGTTTTGATATACAGCTTTTTAGTCATAACAACTATTCGATAACCTGTTAGTGTTCCTGTAAGTGAGAGCAGTTTCACCGTTGTTTAGAAAAGGTGGCTGCCAGAATGTTGTTTTACGTGAAGCGCTTAAATCACCACGTAAAAAACACTGATAATGTCAGTTACAGGAAGATGTTCAAAATAGCCGCATATTTTACCTGTTATGCAAGCATATTCCCAGTATCTTGAGACGATTCGTTAAGAATTGATCTAGGGCAAGCCAGTTCTACGTTTTACTTCACAGCGCTTTGTGTTTTAAGACATAATGCAAGTGCGTGTTTTAAGGAGAGTAAATGGTCGATTTTTGTATAAATGGCGGCGGTATGGTAGGTGCTGCACTTGCGTTGGGGCTTGCTCAGCAGCAGTTTAAAGTAGCAGTGATAGAGCCGTATCTACCAGCACCTTTTAACGCTGAGAAGGGGCCTGACTTAAGGGTTTCAGCCATCAGCGAAGCATCGGTAACGCTGTTAAAAGCCCTTGGCGCTTGGGAACACATAGCCGCCATGCGTGTTAAACCTTACACAGGCCTAAGCGTGTGGGACGACCCAGCCCATCGAACAGACTTTACCGCACAAAGTATCGACATGCCCCAACTAGGCTTTTTTGTGGAAAACCGATTATTGCAACTGGGGTGCCACCACGCATTAAAGCAGTTTGACAATGTTGAGCTCATTACCGGACAAACGGTGCAAGATATTCAATTAACGAATACGGCTAAGGTCAGTCTTTCGAATGGCAGAACCATTGAAGCGAGCTGGCTTGTAGGCGCAGATGGCGCAAACTCTCAGGTAAGAAAGGCGGCGGGCATTGGCACCACAGGTTGGCAATATGCGCAGCAGGCGATGGGGATCACCATAAAGATGGAGAACGCCGTTGAACCTGTAACCTGGCAGCAGTTTACATCGAGTGGCCCTAAAGCCTTTTTACCTATGTTTGATAACTTCGCTTCGCTAGTTTGGTATGACTCGCCTGACGAACTCAAACGGATTAAAAGTTTAAAAGCGAACCAACTTGAAAGTGAAATTCTTAAAACGTTTCCAGATGAATTGACCAGAAATGGCAATAGCTTTTCAATTATTGATAAAGCGATTTTTCCACTCACGCGTGCTCATGCCAATCACTATGTGAAAGGCTGTTGTGCGTTAGTTGGTGATGCAGCGCACACTATTAATCCGCTTGCCGGACAGGGTGTTAATTTAGGTTTTAAAGATGTAGAAACCTTTCTTTCTGTGTGTGCTGAATTCAAGCCATTCGGTTGCGACGACGCATTGTCGCTAACCGATAAAGTATTTTCTCAAAGGCTTATCAGCAATTATGAAAAGCCACGAAAGCGAGATAATTTGGTGATGATGACGGCAATGGATGGGTTTTATACCTTGTTTAGCAATGACGTTGCCCCCATAAAATGGATAAGAAACCAGCTTCTTTCTGTAGCGCAGCGCATAGAGCCTGCTAAACAAGAAGTGCTCAAATATGCGATAGGGTTACGATAATGGAAGTGTTAATTTTACTGGCGGTGTTATTTGGTGCGCTAGCATTGATTATACCGCTAATAGAACGCTCTAAAATGCGAATCAGTAATGAGGATGCTGCGAAATGGGCTAAGTGGATTTGGCCCTTAATGGGGATTTTGCTTATCGCCCAGTTGTTGCGGTTACTGTTCTCTTAGCTGCTGCTTAGGTTTAAAAAGCTACAAAATCTAGCCACTTGCCGAACTCAAATCAATTCACTTCACTTTTTCAAAGGTTCAAAGGAATGACCGTACAATTTTCGCAAGGGTTCTCCAATCAATGTCCGTGGGTTAATCTAAAAGGCTATAGCCTTTATTATATTTGGCAAGGGCATCCAGCAGACGAAGGTGAAAAACACTTTTATCAGTTGAAGAGTAAACCTGACCCTGAAAAGGTTGAGGTGATATCTGCCTGCTGGGATGGCTATGCAGGCAGTTACCAGTTAAGTGCTGAAGGAAGCCTTATTCTTACTCGGTTTCATTACTTCCTCCCCAACGGGTTAGGGGAGTCCGATACCTTACTTGAGGAGTTACACGGCGACTTTTACTTAGAATTTAGAACCCACTTTGAAGGCGATCAGCTATATGTACCGTTTGTTGATGGTAAAGTGACTGTTGACCAGGAACAGTGGGTTGAGGTAAAGCGAGACTACGTTAATGTGAAAACGGACAAAAATGGTTTTTCCACTTGGTTTAAACGGTTCATTCCGAACCGCTTATTTAAGTAAATCAGGGCTCATCCAACTGGTTTCACGGCAATTTTCATGAAATGCACTGCGTCAGTTTTTGTAAGCCTTCATCTAGATTAATGTGTTTGTTGTGGCCATTGTCCTTTCAAATCGATAATGACTTTGTCTATCATCTTAATAGTTGTTTGATTATCGTCTTGCAGTAAGGCAAACGCTCGTAAGCCAACGAACTGATTTTGAAGCCACTCTGCGGCTGTTGACGTTGGCGTATGTTCAGGCAGCTCACCTTTTTCGATACATGCTTCAATAATATTTCTAAAACCAGCCTTAAGGGTTTGCATGCTCTCAAGTACAGCTTTTTTGGCAATATCACCAATGAGTTCTAATTCTGCAATAGACTTAACCAGCAAGCACTGGCGCATGTAGCGTTGCTCGTCGGGGCCAGTTAATGCTTTTTCAAAAAAGTGGTAAAGAGCATCTAAAGGTGATTGAGCTTCTGTGACTTGCTTTAAACGTTTTGCACTGTTGTCTGCATAATGCTCAACAACAAGTTTGAATAAACCTTCTTTGCTTTGAAAACGCGCATAAATACTACCGGGGCGCATATCCAATGCCTGCTGAATATCACGCATGCCAGCCGCCTGAAAGCCTCGTTGCCAAAAAAGCGTAGTGGCTTTTTCTATAATCTCATCGTGGTCATATTTCATCGCTGCATACCTTATACGTGAATGTTTTGAACATATGTTCAATTATCACTTGAACGATCGTTCAAGTAAACCTATTATTATTGGCATACGAGTTGTGAGTAGCGCAAAGCGTTGCTTGCAGTTTTTGTTCACATCAATAGGAGAGTGACATGAGCGATTTTACTTTACACACGAAAGAGAGTGCGCCAGAGGCAGCGAAGCCTTTACTTGATAATTCGCAAGCAGCATTTGGAATGATTCCAAATCTACATGCAGTAATGGCAGAAGCGCCGACTTTGCTTGAAGGCTATCAAGTGCTGCATAAACTAACGCAAGAAACATCGTTCAATGCAGAAGAGTTAACGGTGGTTTGGCAGGCAGTGAATGTAGAGCACGCGTGTCATTACTGCGTTCCAGCGCACACGGGTATTGCTAAGAGTATGAAAGTGCGCGATGACCTAATTGAAGAGTTGCGAAACGATGAAACACTGTCTGACAGCAAATTGAATACGCTTAAAGAAACTGTGCTGGCTGTAACTCGCGGGCGAGGTAATGTTGATAATGCGCAGCTTGACACATTTTACAGTGCTGGATACAAGCATCAGCAATTGTTAGAAATCATACTTATATTGGCGCAAAAAGTGATGAGTAATTATACCAATCATTTGGCCGATACGCCTGTAGACGAACCTTTCAAAAAATTTGATTGGTCGCCTAAATAATCATTTGATAGCTCTTTTAAAACGGAAGCAAGGCTTCCGTTTTTTGTTTCTGGCTTAAACGCTTGCTAGTAATTTCGCAAAAGCTGAATAGCAGTAGGCTACACAGTGTGTAAATAAAAAGCGCAAACAGCATTTTTCTATTCCTATTCAAAATACGACTATTAAGACGCTAAGGGCAGCTGCGGGCTTAATTCTTCTACAGTTTCCATTGCAACTAACTCTTCGTATCCCTTTTGCTGCAACAGTGTTTTCAAATCGTCGCAATTACTGCATTTATTTTGTTTAGCGATAGCTACTGCTTCGATGAAACACGATAGGTGAGTTATAGATTGTGTTTGTGTCATGGTCTACTTCACTTTTGATTTTACGTAAGTTCGTTGTTTCCATTTTTATTGGAATTACTTTGGCTTAGCCTGAAGTCACTAATGTGACACTAGCATTACGCTTTTATGAAAAATAAGGGTGAAAAGTTCAAAACACCTTGAAATGTATATACATAGGCTATACATTTTGTATTCGAATAATGTGGTAGTACTTGCAGATTCTCATTGAACGACATACTGCACGTATTGGTATTTGCAAGGATTTAAGGTGTCTGAAAAAAACAGTAAAAAGAAGAAAAAGAATAGTCAGATGATTATTCGAATCAACGACGAAGAGCGTGCCCAGTTTATCGCGTTATGCGAAGACCTAGACACTTCTGCTGCTCGTGAAGTTAGACACTTTATTCGAGAATTTATTGCCAAACACGGCGATCAATAGCGGCTTTGCTAAACGTTATGTGAGTGAAGCGAACACTACAAATAAAGATAAGGGTTTACATCATGGCTAAGAAAAAAGAGTTAAAAAAAGCGATTAAAGCAACTAAGGCGAAAATTTCTAAGCAAGAAGGAAAGCTGAAAAAGCTTAAGAAGAAGCTTAAAAAAGCATAAGCGCTTATTTGGCACTCATTAGTGCAAATTTAGTATAAAAAGCGCTCTGAACGGAGCGCTTTCTTGGTTTTATGTACTCTAGTCACAAATTACCTTTTGTGAAGGTGGCACCTTCCTACCGCCTCTTACCACCAGTGCAATAGATGATTCCGTCGCTTCATCTTCAAAATTCTGCCTGTCGTCGATATTAAGGATTTATTACAACTTTAGTATTGTGCGAGCGAATCTTTTTGTGATTTACTCAGCCTTCAAGCACCGCGTGCTTTTCATCTCTAATAATAATAAGTCTGATCAGACAATCTGGCGTTTAGCAGTACCCCAACAACAGAAAGAAAATATTGTATTTCAACGCGTTTTTGATTCACGAAATACAAAACTACACACTTCGAAAAGTAAAATTTAAAAGAATTCAGGAACAACACAATGCAACCGGCAAAATTTAACGCTTCTGCTTTCAAGCTTTCCCTCATTGCTTCTGCAATTGCAGGAATGGCTTTTTCTTCTTCGTCAGTGCTTGCACAGGAGCAAGCTTCTGTTGATGAGCAAAATGTTGAGCAAATCCAAATTGTAGGTTCACGTCGCGTTGGTCGCACCATCAATGACTCCCCTGTACCTATCGATATTATCGATGCTTCATCTATAGAAGCAACGGGGCTCACTGAAACCAACATGATCTTAAACCAGTTACTGCCCAGCTTTAACTTCCCTCAGCCATCTATTACCGATGGCACCGACCACGTACGACCAGCGCAGCTGCGTGGTTTAGCACCAGACCACACGCTGGTATTAGTTAATGGTAAGCGTCGTCATACCTCTGCGCTTCTTAATTTAAATGGTTCGGTGGGGCGTGGCTCTTCAGCGGTAGATTTAAACGCTATCCCGGCTAATGCGATTAAGCGTATTGAGGTGTTGCGTGACGGTGCCGCGGCTCAGTACGGCTCAGATGCCATTGCCGGCGTTATAAATATTGTTTTGAAGGATGCTGCCGAAGGCGGTGAAGTCTCGGCAACGTATGGTGCTAACGTTACAACAATGGACGGTGTGCCTAACCTTGAAGGTGTGAGTGTTGGTGCTGACGGTAATTTAGCATTCGCTGAAGGAAGCGACAGAGACGTTACCGATGGACAAACCTTTACCCTTCGCGGAAACGTAGGCTTCGAATGGGGAGATGACGGCTTTGTTAACGTATCAGGTGAATACCGCGACCGTGGACAGGCGAACCGTTCGGACTACGACCAGCGAGAAAACTATGCGCGAGACGCGGACGGCAACCTAGACCCTCGTGAGCTTACGGTCAACCGCTACAATCACGTTTACGGAAATGGTGAGGTGGAAGACTACGCCTTGTTCATAAACGCGGGCAAAGCCCTTACTGATAGCGTTGAGTTTTATACTACCGCAGGCTACAGCACTCGTGATTCGGTAGGCGGAGGCTTTTACCGTCGTGCTCAAGATTCACGAAACGTAGTTGAAATTTATCCAGACGGATTCCTACCTTCTATTCAAACTGACATAACCGATATGTCGCTGCTTGCTGGTATTAAGGGCTATGGCGATGTGTGGAATTACGACTTGTCCGTAACACATGGTGGTAATGAGCTTGAGTATGGTGTTATCAACACCCTAAACACGTCTTTAGGTCCAACGAGTCAAACTGAGTTTGACGCGGGTACGCTAGAATACAACACCACAATTGTGAATGCTGACGCGTCGCGTTTGGTAGATACCGGGTATTTCTACAGCGAAATGAACTTCGCCATGGGCGCAGAATATCGTCATGAGAGCTATGAAATAACTGCAGGTGAAGAAGGGTCTTACATACAAGGTTCGTTTGGACCTGGCGGCGTGGTGACTGACTCGGTAGACGGCCCGTTTGGTGCTGCTGGTTCGCAAGTATTCCCTGGCTTTACACCAGAATCTGCAGGTGAAAACAGCCGTCATAACTATAGCTTCTATGTGGATGTAGAAGCCGACGTTGTAGAAAACTGGAACGTAGCAGTGGCAGGGCGCTATGAAGATTATTCTGACTTCGGCAGCACGTTTAATTGGAAAATGTCTCACCGTGTAACCCTGAGTGATGCATTTGCACTTCGAGCGTCAGTATCAACCGGATTTAGAGCACCATCGCTACAACAGCAATTCTTCACCTCAATCGCGACGGTATTTGTTGATGGCGAGCCAACAGAGACGGGCACATTTGCGCCGTCAAGCGATGTTGCGCAAGCACTGGGTAGCCCGGGCCTTGATGCAGAAGAATCGAATAACTACAGCGCAGGTTTTACCTACTCGCCAACCGCTGATTTCAACCTGACAGTAGACTTTTACCGCATTGATATTGACGATCGTATCGTGCTGTCTAACAACCTATCAGGTGAGGGTATAGAAGCGCTACTTGCAGGTACGGGAGCTAATCAGGCACGATTCTTCTTAAATGCGATAGATTCGCGTACGGAAGGTGTTGATATTGTTTCTACCTATACGCTTAATACGTCAGATTATGGTGCGTTTAACTTTAACGCAGGTGCCAACTTTAACGATAACGAAGTAACAAGTGTTATCGATGCACCTGAGGTGTTGCAAAATGCAGGCTTCGACCAGGCTAACTTGTTCGATGATGTTGAACTACGTCGCTTCGAAACGGCTTCGCCTGACAGCAAACTGAATTTAGGTGTTACGTGGAATTATGACCGCTACACAACAACCTTACGTACTACTCGTTATGGTGAAGTGGAAGACCCATCGTCAGTTGAAGCACGCAATGAAATCATTCCGTCAGAGTGGATCACAGACCTAGACGTTCGCATTGCGTTAACAGAAGGACTTACCGTTTCTGTTGGTGCTAACAATTTGTTTGATGTGTACCCAGAAACAACCCGTGAACTTGTGGATGATGTAACTACGTTCTCGCGCTTATTCCCGTATTCAGGCTTTTCGCCTTACGGTTTTACAGGCCGTTTTGTTTACGGAAAAGTTTCGTATAGCTTCTAAATAGCACCGGTTCTTGAGTGCTGAAAGCCAGTTGATTAATACGCAACTGGCTTTTTTTGTACCTGTTACTTAGTCATTTTTCTCAAAGGTAACTGCACAGCGATGTTCATTTAAAAGCGCAAAGTCTTCTTTGGGAATAAAGGCGTCGTAATCACGTTGCAGCTTAACTTGTGCCTCTTTTCGAATTTTACTGCGGCGTATAGCCGTTACGAAATTGCGCATTTCATGGTGAGTAGATAACTCTAGCTCAGGGACTGAAACAGGTGTGCCGCTATCATCTTTGGCAACCATGGTAAAAAAGCTGTTGTTGGTATGTTTGACCTCGTTGGTTTTTATATTTTCCGTAGTGACTTTTATCCCTACTACCAAGGATGTGTTTCCGACATAATGAACGGTAGCGTCGAGGTGAAGTAAGTCACCCACTTCAACAGGCTGTAAAAACTCGACGCCATCAACAGTAACGGTTACACAATAGGCTCCTGCGTGTTTACTTGCGCAGGCATAGGCGACTTTATCCATTAACGATAAAATGACACCTCCATGCACCTTACCGCCAAAATTAGCAAAAGATGGCACCATTAATTCAGTCAGTCTTGTTCTTGAAAAAGCGACATTACGTGCAGTCATAAACAACCTTTAATCTTAAGCCCTTGAAAAGCGCCGAATAAGCGTTCATATCAGTATTAGATTTACCCTACCACAAATTTTAAGGAATGGTTTTGTCACAAACGCATTTTTATCAACCAAAAGAAGGTCATGGCTTGGCTCACGATCCGTTTAACGCAATCATCGCACCGCGCCCAATCGGATGGATCTCTACAAAATCAAAAACGGGAGTGTTAAACCTTGCTCCTTACAGTTTTTTCAATGCGTTGAACTACACGCCGCCAATTATCGGATTTTCAGTAGTAGGCAGTAAGAAAGATTCACTGGTAAACGTACAGGAAACGGGTGAGTTTTGCTGGAATCTTGTATCAGAAGATTTGATTGATGCAATGAACACGACAAGTAAACCTCTGGCACCTGAAGAAAGTGAATTTGACCATGCAGGGCTTCAAACTGTAGAAAGTGAAGTGGTAAGCGTTCCCCGCGTAAAAGCGAGTAAGGTGAGCATGGAATGTAAGCTAACTGATGTGGTACAGCTTAAGACCGCCTCAGGTGAGGAGGTGAATAGCTGGTTTATCATGGGTGAAGTAGTGGGTGTACATATTGATAAGTCACTCATAGAGAACGGCGTTTACAGCACGCTGAAAAGTGCGCCAGTTACCCGTGGTGGCGGACGAGGCGATTATTACACTATTTCCCGAGATAACTTTTTCGAAATGCTAAGACCAGAGGGATAGAGCTGGCGATGCTATCTCGATAGATTATTGAGGTCTTCTTGTAAGGCCTCTATTTGTTCTAGTACGGCTAAAAATCTATTTCCAAACTCTGTTACTTGGTATTCAACCCGAGGCGGGAGCTCGTGATACACCGTTTTTTTCAGAATACCAAATTCCGTGTTCTTCTTCAGGCATTGATTTAATACTTTGGTGCTTAGTCCGTCTACAGTACGCACCATTTCACCGGGGCGGTTAATGCCATTTGCCAAGAGTTGGTAAACGGTAAGCGACCATTTACAGCCGTAAATCGTCTCTACCATGCGCGCGCTTTCTTGAGGTGGTATTTTTCGCTCGATTTGTTTTTCCTTAAAATTCATAAAGATGTACCTAAAAGTACTTACTGAACCAAATTATACTTACTATTCATGGAGTTATCTAAGGCGTAAGGTTATCACGAATTGAAAACAGTGAGGGAATTTTAAATGTCACTTTTAAATGATTTTTGTGAAAACCGTAACGCGTTAATTGTAGGCGGTTCAAGCGGTATAGGTCTTGCCACCGCTAAGTTATTGGCGAATGAAGGTGTTAACGTTGTGCTTGTGGGCAAGAATGGTTCCAAACTGGAAGAAGCAGTGAAAGCGGTAAGTACATTCACAAATGTATCAACCATTAGCATAAACGCTGTCCAAGTTGACTTATATAAGCCTGCAGACGTACAAAAATTAATAAAGTACGTAGAAGATGCAGCTGTACCTTTTCATTACTTAATAAATGCTGCAGGGTATTTTAACCCTAAGCCATTTTTACAGCATACATGCGAAGATTATGATGTTTATCATGATTTGAATAAAAGCCTATTTTTTATCACCCAAGCGGTAGCCAAAAGAATGTCTCAGCACAGTGTTGGCAGTATTGTTAATGTTGGTTCTATGTGGGCTAAGCAGGCCGTTAAGGCGACTCCTTCGTCTGCTTACTCCATGGCAAAAGCAGCGCTGCATTCACTTACTCAGCATCTGGCCATGGAACTTGCCGACGATGGCATACGTGTAAATGCAGTATCGCCAGCGGTAGTTAAAACACCTATTTACAATGCGTTCGTTCCAGAAGAGCAAACCGATGAAGTATTGGAAGGTTTCAATGCGTTTCATCCGATAGGACGTATAGGAACTCCAGAAGACGTGGCACATGGCATCCTTTATCTGTTATCAGAAAGAGCTAATTGGACTACCGGTACCGTATTAGATATTGATGGTGGTGTAATGGCAGGTAGGAACTAATAAAACGAGATTATCAATGATGCTTAATATGAACTTTGATGAACGCTTGGCGATTAATACGCAAATGCAAGAGTGGAAAGCGTCACCGTCTTCTACGGTATGGCGTAAACCCTTAGAGCGTGAAGCAAAAGAGTCAGGTCATACAACTAGCGTTGTAAAGTACGAAGCAGGAGCGAGTTTTAAGCAGCACAGTCATCCCTATGGTGAAGAAATTTTGGTGCTTGAAGGTGTGTTTTCCGATGAACACGGTGATTACCCTGCAGGTACTTACTTGCGTAACCCGCCAGGCAGTAAACATAGCCCTTTCAGTAAAGAAGGCTGTGTGATTCTGGTTAAGCTGAATCAGTTTGATAAGCGCGATTTGAGTGAAGTACGCGTAAATACAAATAAAGCACAATGGCTGCAAGGGCAGGGCGGTTTACAAGTGATGCCGCTCCACAACTTTGAGCATGAACATGTGGCGCTAGTTAAGTGGCCCGTGGGAGAGGTATTTAAGCCTCACAAGCATTTCGGAGGTGAAGAAATTTTTGTGCTATCGGGTACATTTAAAGACGAACATGGTGCATACCCAAAAGGCACATGGTTGCGCAATCCTCATATGAGTCAGCATCATCCTTACGTGGATGAGGAAACAATAATATGGGTGAAGACAGGGCATTTGCCAGTAGCGTTGTAGGCCGCCATTTCATTTGTTGCAGGTAAATCAAAACCAGTGTTTTACTTGCGGTCAATTGCTACAAACGAAAAAGGCTAACCCGAGGTTAGCCTTTCTTTTTGTTTAATCTCACTAGATTAAAGTTAGCCCGGTAACACCTAACTTTAAAACACTAACCTAGTAAAAGCCGGACTTAATCCCAAATACCCTCTTCTGACTTACCCTGTATTTCACAGTCGCCCGCTTTGTATTCCATGTTTGCGCCGGTGTCTTTTTTCTTAAAGTAGTCTTTGCTGATAGACACAATGGTAGGGGTCATCCATACAATAGCAATGATGTTTATCACCGTCATTAGGCCCAACGCCATATCGGCCATGGCCCATACCTGAGGTAGGGCTGCCTGTGCGCCCCAGTAAATCATGCCTAAATAACCAATAGTGTAAACTGCACGGCCTATTTTATTATCTAGCTTGAACATGTGCAGATTACTCTCGCCATAGGCATAGTTTGCCACTACAGACGTGAATGCAAATAAGCTGATGGCGGCAGCCACAAAATCAGTACCGCCTTCGCCTAGGTGACTGCTCATCGCATCTTGGGTTAGGCGTATGCCTTCCATTTGATCAGAGCTTGAACCGCCAGCAAGTAAAATGATGAAGGCAGTAGACGTACATAGCACGAGTGTATCTAAGAAAACGCCTAGCATCTGAATGTAACCCTGTGATACGGGGTGATTAGGGTTTGGCACAGCACTCGCCGCAGCGTGCGGTACAGAGCCGCTGCCTGCTTCGTTTGAATAAAGCCCGCGCTGAATACCATTTTTAATGGCCGCACCGAGTGCACCAGCGCCAGCTTCCTGCAAGCCAAATGCTGATTTAACGATATCGAGCAGCATGGCTGGCAGTTCGGAAATATTAATGAAGGTAATAGCCAAAGCCACAAGCACGTAGCCTATTCCCATAAATGGCACCACAAACTCGGCAAAGCGCGCAATGCTTTTAAGGCCTCCCACGACGATTAAGGCTGCCAGTGCAATAATGGCTAGGCCTACATATTCCGTGGGGAATGAGTATGCATTGTTTAATGCATCGGTAATAGTATTGGCTTGAACGGCGCTAAAGACAAAGCCGTAGCCAAAGAACAAACATAGAGAAAATGCGACTGCAAGCCAGGTTTTGTTCAAACCCTGCTTGATGTAATAAGCGGGACCGCCACGGAACTCGCCGTTTTCGTCACGGACTTTATATAGCTGACCTAGTACACTTTCGGCAAAGCCAGTGGCCATACCTAAAAGGGCAATCATCCACATCCAAAAAATAGCGCCAGCACCGCCTAGAGATATAGCAACCGCGACGCCAGCTAAGTTACCCGTGCCTACGCGAGCCGATAAGCTGGTACATAAAGCTTGGAATGAACTGATCCCATCCTTAGTAGAAGTGTTACTGCCCTTTAGTAGGCTGAACATATGGCCGAAGTGCCTAAGCTGCACACCGCCAAGTTTAACGGTAAACCAGATACCACATGCAAGCAGCATAATGATAAGTACCTGACCGTCTCCCCAAAGAATATTGTTAACTAATGAAACGAATTCGTTTATCACGCACTTTCCTTCGTTATTGTTTTAATTATTGCTCGGCGTGTAGAAATGAACTGAACATGACAGGTGCGTTGTCAGAACAAACGCTTCGGCTTAAGCAAACTTTTATTTGCTAAACCTTGGAATAAGCCGAGCTATATCGATAAAAAACCAATACTAGCACGACAATTAAATGATTGGACAATGAAAACGTACTGAAACTATGACGTTTTATGCTCGCATATAGCAAATTTATTCATTCATGGGGGAGAAGAACACATTTGCTGAACAATACGAGAGTACAAACAAAAAAACCGCTCAAAAGAGCGGCTTTTTCAAGAATATGGCTGGGGTAACAGGACTCGAACCTATGAATGGCGGGATCAAAACCCGCTGCCTTACCAACTTGGCTATACCCCAATATTGGTGCGGAAGGAGAGACTTGAACTCTCACGCCGTGAAGCACTGGAACCTAAATCCAGCGTGTCTACCAATTCCACCACTTCCGCAATGTAGACTTCCAATTAAGGAATAAGTAAAAGTTGGTGGCTACGGCGAGATTCGAACTTGCGACCCCATCATTATGAGTGATGTGCTCTAACCAACTGAGCTACGTAGCCTTGCTATTCTCTTCCCTCTCAGGAAGTGGCGCGTATTATGCGTATATGACTGGCAACCGTCAACCCCTTTTTTACTAACTTTTTTTAAATGCTCATTAAGTGTGCGCATTAGGGCGAAATACGCGCAAAAAGCCGTGAAATTGAACAACTTGCACGAAAAAAGTTAGCTATTTACCACGCTTTGTTACTGGTTTTTGTTTGGTAATAACATACGTCAATAGGGCGCGGGCCATACGTATTGTCATGAAAAAACGGGTTATCTAAGTTTCTTCCTGTGTTTGCCCGTTTTTTATATTCTTCATGATGCGGTGTTTGCAGAAAATAAGGTGTAGCGTTGTTTGCATGCACAAAAGCCTGCTTAATTTTGCTTTCTTGCGTTATATCATCTAGAACGCCACCTCTGTCCATATTTCCTCGCGGCAACTTTTGAAGCACATCCATACCGTGCAGTACGCGACCAACGACCGACATATTTCTGTCTAAGTGTCGTGGTGCTTGCCCAATCACAATATAAAACTCCGTACTGGCTGTATCTTTCTCGCTATTGCGAGCAAACGCCACAACACCTGGGCAGTGAAGCCCCCACATTTCTTTTCGGCTTTTATCAATGCCTACTGGAAAGCCATCTAAAAATCCGGTGTTAGGCGCAAACATATCCTGATTCTCAACCACGTTTACATTGCTATTAAGCGGTTGCGTAAATTCAGCGTTAATAGGTTTAAGCAGATTCGGCGGAAATTGTGATGCGTCATGCGTATCGTTGCTGCCTGCCTGTGCCACAAACCCGTCTACTACACGATAAAATGCTTGTTCGTTATAAAAGCCTGCGTCTATTAAACTTTTAAACCTGGCCACATGTTTTGGTGCAAGGGTAGGGTGAAGCGCAATAACTACATCGCCATATGCAGTTTTAAACGTCACAGTATTACTCTGAGGAACTTGATACCAACTGGCAGTGTTACTTGCTAATGCTGGTGCCTTTTCAACAGCATCGCTACTGATTTGTGAATTCACTGGATTAGTTTGAGGTTCACTGGCAAAAGAAAAATTAGCCAGGCTTAACAAGCACAACGCTTTAATTGAGGTTCTTAAAACAGAAAATCGTTTGGCGTGCTGTGATTTGCTGCAAGTTAAAGGGCGTGAAGCGCAAAGCTGATTAATAGTCATTACAAAAGCCGTTAGTTTTTTACTAGTTATATCAGGCCTATGTGCGCTTCACAATTATTCGCTAGAAACAAAAAAGCCACCTTGCGGTGGCTTTAGTAAACAGTGCTAATTTCTACAATAGAAATTACACGTTAAAGCGGAAGTGAATAACGTCACCGTCTTTAACAATATAGTCTTTACCTTCTAAACGCCATTTGCCTGCGTCTTTCGCACCTTGCTCGCCATTGAACTCAACGAAGTGATCGTAGCCTACGATTTCAGCGCGAATGAAGCCTTTTTCGAAGTCGGTGTGAATTTTACCTGCCGCTTGTGGTGCAGTTGAGCCTTCAGGGAAGGTCCACGCACGTACTTCTTTTACGCCTGCAGTAAAATAGGTTTGTAGCGTAAGAAGACTGTAACCCGCACGAATTACGCGGTTAAGACCTGGCTCTTCTAGACCCATGTCTTGCATAAACTCTTCGCGTTCGTCGTCTTCAAGCTCAGCAACATCAGACTCGATTGCCGCACACACTGCAACTACAGTGGCATTTTCGCCTGCTGCAATTTCTTTAACCTGATCAAGATACGGGTTGTTTTCAAAACCGTCTTCATTCACGTTTGCAATGTACATGGTTGGCTTAAGGGTAAGCATGTTCATGTAGCTGATTGCCGCAAGCTCTTCTTTAGTCAGCTCAAGTGAACGTAGTAACAAGCCTTCGTCTAGGTGCGGCTTAATCTTCTCAAGCACTTTCATTTCGTACTTGGCATCAGCATCGCCACCTTTTGCGCGCTTAGCAACACGGTGAAGTGCTTTTTCTGTTGTTTCTAAGTCGGCAAGTGCAAGTTCGGTGTTGATAACATCGATATCGTCTTTAGGGCTAACGCGACCTGCAACGTGAACAATGTTCTCATCATCAAAACAGCGTACTACGTGACCAATAGCGTCAGTCTCACGGATGTTAGCAAGGAATTTGTTTCCTAAACCTTCACCTTTAGAAGCACCTTCAACCAAGCCAGCAATATCTACGAATTCCATGGTAGTAGGAATAACGCGCTGAGGTTTTACGATTTCAGCCAACTTGTCCAAACGAAGATCTGGCACAGGAACAACACCTGTGTTTGGCTCGATAGTACAAAACGGGAAGTTTGCCGCTTCAATACCTGCTTTAGTTAATGCATTGAAAAGTGTTGATTTACCTACGTTTGGTAGGCCAACAATACCGCATTTAAAACCCATGGTATGGATCCTTAGTTTGGAAAAGTGATAACTGGCTAGGTTTACCCTTTGTGCGAGTGTAACCTGTTTTGTGCTTGCTTAAGGTCTTCTTTCAGCAAAATTTCTGTACAGCGTACCGCTTCATCGATGGCACTTTCAATGGCTGCTTTTTCTTCTGCTGGTGGTTTTCCAAGAACATGGCCGGTAACGCGACTTTTATGACCTGGATGACCAATACCTATGCGCAAACGCAAAAAATTCTTGTTGTTACCCATTTTAGCCACAATGTCACGCACGCCATTTTGACTAGAGCTTCCGCCCACTTTGTATTTTGCAACACCTGGGGGTAAATCTAACTCGTCAAACGCTACTAATATTTGTTCTGGTTCTATTCGGTAAAAGTTAGCCAGTGCTGCTACGGCTTGTCCACTTTTATTCATAAAGGTAGTGGGGTAGAGCAAACGGATATCTTTGCCTGCAATGGTAATGCGAGCAGTTTTACCGAAGAATTTGGTTTCTGGTTTTAGCGGGGCGTTGTAGGCGTCGGCTAGTTGGTTGAGAAACCATTCACCGGCATTGTGTCGGGTATTTTCATATTCGGGGCCTGGATTACCCAGACCCACGACAAGGCGGATATCAGCCAAGAGGATTATTCCTCAGAAGCTGCTTCTTCGCCGTCTTCTTCTGCGTCAGCCGCTTTAGGAGCAGGCTTAACAGTTACAACCGCTAGGTCGTGAGCTTCGTCGTTCTTCGCAAGTTCTACTGAAGAAACGCCAGCTGGAAGAGTTAGGTCAGAAAGGTGTAGCGTTTGACCCATTTCAACACCAGCCATATCTACCTCGATGAACTCAGGAAGGTTCTTAGGTAGACAAGTAACTTCGATTTCAGTTACGTGGTGCTCAGCAATACCGCCAGCTTTAACAGCAGCAGATTTCTCTTCATTTACGAAGTGAAGTGGTACGTTAGTGTGAACGTCTTGACCAGCGATTACACGTTGGAAGTCAATGTGTGTGATCTTTGGCTTGAACGGGTGACGTTGCATATCTTTAACTAGAACTTCAACAACTTTACCGTCAAGGTTAATCTCAAGAACGTGAGAATAAAACGCTTCAAAGTCAGCAGAGTTGTTTACTTTGTTATGATCTAGTGTGATAGAAACTGGTGCTTCTTCACCACCGTAGATGATACCAGGAAGCTTATCTTCGCGACGTAGGCGGCGGCTCGCACCTTTCCCTAGGTCTGTACGAACAGAAGCGTCTAGTTTGAAATTTGCTTCAGACATTGTCTGTCTCCAAAAATATAAGTCTAATAATGTGGATTTTTGCGACCAAAACCCACGGTAAAATGATGTGAATTACGTTAAAAAGTAATTTTCTATGCGCAATAAAACACCAGCCCAAAATTCAAGGGCGGCGAATTCTAACACCACCTACCAAAACATACAATTACAAAGGCGGATAAAATATCCAGCTAAGCAAATGCAAGTATTTGCGTTACTCACAATAAAAGAAGCGCACCTTGGCGCGCTTCTATCATATTTATAGAAAAAAGCATTTTGTTAAGACTAACTTGACCGCTAATTGTCTCTTTCCAAAGGCTCAATAAGATCAACAGGCCTTAAAAACATAGCAACTTTTTACACAAGCGTTTACTTCGTCAGCACCACTCTGTAATGGGCTTTACCGTCTCTTAGTCGCGCAATTGCGTCATTCACGTCTTCAAACTTGAAGGTTTCGGTCACAGGTTCAATATTGTGATGTGCTGCGAAATCTAGCATGGTCTTAATGGTCGCGGGGCTTCCTACTGGCGAACCCGACACGCTTTTTTGACCACCAATTAGGTTAAATGCACCAATATCTAGGGGTTCAAGGGTGGCGCCTACAAAGTGAAGTCGGCCTTTCGGTGCCAATGTAGATAGGTACAAATTCCAGTCTAGCTTCACATTTACGGTTGAAATAATTAAGTCAAACCGACCGCGCGCTTTTTTAATTTCGTCTTCATCACGGCTATTAATTGTATCTGATGCACCTAGCTCTAGCGCTTCCTTCTTTTTAGATTCGCTTGAAGTGAACGCTACTACCTTACATCCCCACGCATTTAAAAACTGCAGGGCAAGATGACCCAGGCCGCCAATACCAACTACACCCACTTCACTGGTAGGACTAATACCAAACTGGACTAATGGGTTGAAGACGGTAATACCTCCGCAAAAAAGAGGGCCTGCCTTTGTGCTATCGATAGCATCGGGAAGGGGAATAACGGCACGTGCTTGGGCGCGCACTTTATCTGCAAATCCACCGTGACGACCACCTATGGTCATCGTAGCATCGGCACACAGGTTATGATCGCCTTCTTCGCAGGTTCTACAACTATTGCAGTAGCCTGAATGCCAGCCTAAACCGACACGCTGTCCCACCTTAAGTGACGTTACATGTTCACCTATTTGGCTAATTGTGCCGACAACCTCGTGACCAGGCACAAAGGGATATTCTGTCATGCCCCATTCATTATCGAGCATGCTTAGGTCGCTGTGGCAGATACCACAGCTTTCAACGTCTATTTCAACGTCATGTGAGCCAAGCTTACCGGGGTCGTATTGAAACTTTTCCAGTTTTCCACCCGCTTCTTTAGCGGCATATGCATTTATCATCAATAACCGTCCTTTTAAGTGTTGCAGTGCAACATTCACGCGTACGCAAAAATTCTATAATTGCTAAATCGCTAGCTTAATTACCTTTATGAGTAATTTGCTACACGCAAAGCTATATTCGCGATCATTGTGTTTGCAGGTTATCAATGACTTTACTGGTATCGAGTACTTTAACGCTTGATACTTGAAGCACCGTACCGAATTGCGTAAAGGTCATCACGTCGGGTTTAGGCGTACCTTTAACTTCAACAATAAGGCCGTTCTTTTGATAGGTTTCATCTAAGCCATGTAGCGTATAACGATCGCCGTTTTTAGCAATAAAAGCATAAAAACCGCCTTCGAGATCTTTATAAATAATACTGCCCTTCATGGTGACTTCACCTTTTGCATTATCTTCTACGGCTTCAGCCTGAGTAACTGGTTCGGCTACCAGTTCCTTGGGCATAGACGCCTTATCGTTAGCTTGAACTGTGGAAGATTTGTCTTTCATTTCAGTTCCTTGTTTCTCAAGATCTGCTTGTTTCACTGAGTCGTCATTTCCAGAGCAGCCCGCTGTATTTAAAAGGGCAGCAATTACTGCAACAAGGCATAGTGTTTTTGTTTTCATTTTATGTCCTTAATATTAGTTTTAACGCACAACAATTCTTAACGTTAAACCTAAAATTGATGAAAAGAAAGTCACATTAACGAGTCGGAAAACGGCAATAAAGTATATTTAAGGCCTAAACGGAATGTGTTTGGCTTGATGTACTGTTCTTATTTTTAAGGTGATGTTCGCTTTCAAAGAAAAAAGAAAGGTAAAAAAAGAGCCGGCGCCACTTACATGGGCCAGCTCTTTTGTAGGAGTAACAATATTTAAATTTTAGTATTCAAACATTGCTGAAATAGACTCTTCGTTGCTGATGCGACGAATAGTTTCTGCAAGCATCTCAGATAAAGTAAGCTGTTTTACTTTTCCAATTTGCTTCATCTCTGCACTTAATGGGATAGAGTCGGTAACGATAATTTCGTCAATAACAGACTCTTTAAGATTGTTTGCAGCGTTACCTGAAAAGATAGCGTGAGTTGCGTAAGCATAAACACGACGCGCACCATGTGCTTTAAGTGCTTCAGCTGCTTTTGCAAGCGTACCGCCTGTATCAATCATGTCATCGACAATGATGCAGTCTCTGTCTTTTACGTCACCAATGATGTTCATTACCTGAGCCACGTTCGCTTTAGGGCGACGCTTATCGATAATGGCAAGGTCGGTGTCGTTAAGTAGTTTCGCAGTAGCACGTGCACGTACAACACCGCCAATGTCAGGAGAAACGACTACAGGGTCGGCAAAATCACGTCTTACCATGTCAGCAAGAAGGATAGGAGTACCGAATGCGTTATCCACCGGAACATCAAAGAAACCTTGAATTTGTTCGGCGTGTAGGTCGATAGTAAGTACGCGGTCAACACCAACGTTAGACAGGAAGTCAGCCACTACTTTCGCAGTAATAGGCACCCTAGCTGAACGAACACGACGGTCTTGGCGTGCATAACCAAAGTAAGGAATTACTGCTGTAATACGACCAGCTGATGCGCGACGTAGTGCGTCGATCATCACAATAAGTTCCATAAGGTTATCGTTAGTAGGCGCACACGTAGACTGGATAATAAAAACGTCCGAGCCACGGACGTTTTCATGAATTTCTACGCTGATTTCACCGTCACTGAAACGGCCAACTTTGGCATTTCCAAGTTTGGTGTAGAGGCGATCGGCAACTTTCTGGGCAAGTTCTGGTACGGCATTACCTGCAAAGAGCTTCATATCTGGCACAAGTGGTTCCTCAGTGCGTTGATAAAAGAGGTTTGGCTGGGGTAGCAGGACTCGAACCTACGAATGGCGGGATCAAAACCCGCTGCCTTACCAACTTGGCTATACCCCAATTTTTAAGTTCTTGTCCGATGTGGCGTACACGCTATCTTTGTTGTTCTAATTTGTCTAATAGTGGTGAGCGATTCACACCTTTTGCGACAAAACTCTGCCAAGTTTCAGGCATTTGAGCCCTAACTTGTTCGGCTAAAGTGTAGTCAGAAAAAGTGGCAAACACGCATGCACCTGTGCCCGTCATTCGCGACGGTGCGTAGTGTACCAACCACTGTAATAATTTTGCAACTTCAGGATAGCGATTCGCGACTAATTGCTGACAATCATTCCAAGTTTTTTCAAATTTATAGTCTTCCCAACGTATCGCAGGTGTATTTCTGGGCAAATCCGGCGAGGTGAACACTTCGGCTGTGCTGACATGAACATTTGGGTTCGCTACAAGAAAATACTGTTCTTTTTGGGGAGCTGGCGTTATCTCTTCTCCAACGCCTCCTGCAAATGCCGTTAGACCTCGCACAAAAATAGGTACATCAGCGCCTAAAGATAACCCAAGCTCAGCCAGTTCATCTTCACTTAGCCCTGTGTTCCAAAGGTGATTAAGCACCACTAACGTGGTTGCCGCATTCGATGAACCCCCGCCAATTCCGCCCCCCATAGGAAGGCGCTTGTCTAACGAAATAACGGCACCTTTATCACATTTTGTTTTTGTTGCCAGCAGTCGCGCTGCTTTTACAATTAAATTGTCATCGTCTGGAACCCCATCCAGTGGGGTTTCCATGCGTATGGTTGTGTCGTCTGTACTTATGTCAAAGGCGAGTGCATCGCCGTAATCCAGCATTTGAAACAGACTTTGAAGCTGGTGATAGCCGTTGTCGTAGCGGCCAAGTATATGCAAGAAAAGATTCAGTTTAGCAGGGGAAGGCCACCAATCTTTATGTTCTGAAACAGATGAGTTCACTACAGAGTCCACTGATAAATTTTAATTTTAAGCTGAGTATTAGGCATGTCCGGCGTTTCATTCTGGGTAAGCGTTATGCTGTGAGGCAACCATACAGATGTGCCATCATCTAGCTCAATACTACCGTAGTTACCGTAAGCAACTTGCCAATTGCGGCAACCTTGGCAATAGCTCTCTAGGGTATTAACCAACCCTTTTTCAGTTAGGGTGAATTTATCACCGTCTAGCGGTAAGCCTTTTACCCAAGACAATAGTGATTCCACCGGAATGACCATTCCCGTAATCTGATAAATAAGTGGTTCTGGTAAAGCATCTACATACGTTTCACCGTCAGCCTCTAATACCGACTGCTGCTGGGTAACGTTAAGGTTAACCAGACTTACCCCTAGAAAATTGGTTAATCGAAAATCAAAATCACCGGAATCGTTTTTCCAGACTAAATTAAGGCTGGCCGCTTCCTTTCCTTGGCGAAATGCAATTTTTCCGCGCATTTGCCACTGATGTACTTCAGCAACTTTTTCAAGTTGGGCCGTGAGGTTTACCGCGTTTTCTGGGCCTTTGGGAGCGGTTGTGCATGCGCTCAGTACGAAGCAGAGAAACAACAGTAGGGAAATAAAGCGAATCATTAAGGCGCGTTACCTGTATAAAAATAAAACACATTTAATTGTGACATTATGGGAACACAGTTTCACCAACACTTTCAATCATTTTGGGTTTTTCGTACAATGCCGCTCCGACGTTGCCAGCACAGATTTTAATGACTTTACTCGCCCTCGGTATTAACCACAAAACAGCACCAGTAGCACTTCGCGAAAAAGTGGCCTTTACACCAGATTCTCTGGTGGAAGCGCTTGCGAGTTTAAAAAAGCTGGAAGGCGTAGATGAGTCTGTCATTGTATCGACCTGTAACCGCACTGAGCTATACGTTAATACTCAAGACGACACCGGCCAAAAGCTTCTACAATGGTTAAGTGACTTCCATCACTTGGATGTAGAAGAGATTGCCAATAACAGCTATGTGCTCGCGCAGGATGAAGCGGTAAAGCACATTATGCGTGTAGCCAGCGGACTTGATTCACTGATTTTGGGAGAACCTCAAATCTTAGGTCAGGTGAAGCAGGCGTTTGGTGATGCAAAACACTCAGGTATGGTGAGCAGCGAATTTGATAAGCTGTTTCAACATACGTTTTCGGTGGCGAAGCGAGTTCGCAGTGAAACAGATATAGGTGCAAACGCGGTAAGCGTGGCTTATGCAGCCGTTCAGTTGGCCAAGCATATATTCGCTGAACTACCAAAACGTTCAGTGTTATTAGTAGGAGCTGGCGAAACCATTGAACTTGTGGCTCAGCATTTGAAAGAGCAAGGCGTGAGCTGTTTGGCGGTGGCGAATAGAACCGTAGCGCGAGCAGAAGCCTTAGCCGAAACACTAGATGCGAGTGTGTTTACCTTATCGCAAGTGCCAGAGCACTTAAAAGACTTCGATATCGTGATAAGCTCTACCGCAAGCCAACTGCCTTTAATAGGCAAGGGAATGGTTGAGAAAGCCCTTAAGCAGCGCAAAAACATGCCGATGTTTTTGGTTGACCTTGCAGTACCACGAGATATCGAATCAGAGGTTAACGAGCTAGGCGATGCCTATCTTTATACCGTTGATGATTTGCAGCATATTGTTCAGAAGAATTTAGAAAACCGCGAGCAAGCAGCAAAAGAAGCCGAAAAGCTCATCGACAAACAAGCTGGCGACTACATGACGTGGAAGCAGTCGCAGCAATCGATAGATTTAGTAAGACAGTATCGCCAAAAAGGCATGGCACAGCGTGACGATATTGTGGAAAAAGCCAAAGCGCAATTAGCGGAAGGTAAAAATGCCGAAACGGTATTAGAAGAAATGGCGTATAAATTAACCAATACGCTATTGCACCCAACAACCTTAGCGTTACGCGAGGCTGCCATGCACGATGACCCGGCATTGAGCCGATGGATGGGACAGGCATTAGATTTATCTGACTTTTCGTCAGACGATAATAAATAAGGTAATAAGAAGCATATGAAAGAGTCGGTAGTTAGGAAACTCGAACACTTAGTCGAGCGTTTCGAAGAAGTTCAGGCGTTGTTAGGCGACCCTGGAGTTATCGGCGATCAGGATAAGTTTCGCAACTTGTCAAAAGAGTTCAGTCAGCTAGAAGATGTAGTGGCAGGCTTTAATGCTTATCAGCAAGCACAAGAAAACTTGGCTTCAGCGCAGGAAATGTTGAACGAAGATGACGCTGAAATGCGCGAGATGGCACAGGAAGAGATGAAAGATGCCAAGGCGGAAATTGAACGCCTTGAAACTGAACTTCAGGTGCTACTCCTGCCAAAAGATCCTAACGATGATAACAACTGTTTCTTGGAAATTCGCGCAGGTGCAGGTGGTGACGAAGCGGCAATATTTGCAGGTGACTTGTTCCGCATGTACAGCCGTTATGCCGAAAGTCGTGGCTGGCGTGTAGAGTTGGTTAACGCCAATGAAGGTGAGCACGGCGGTTATAAAGAAGTCATTGCGAATGTTAGCGGCGATGGCGTGTACGGCGTATTGAAATTCGAGTCGGGCGGTCACCGCGTACAGCGTGTACCAGAAACCGAATCACAAGGCCGTATCCATACCTCGGCATGTACCGTGGCGGTATTACCAGAAATTCCAGAGTCGCAGGCAATTGAAATTAACCCTGCAGAGCTTCGCATCGATACCTTCCGTGCATCAGGTGCGGGTGGTCAGCACGTTAACAAAACCGACTCGGCTATTCGTATTACCCACTTGCCAACAGGCTTGGTAGTGGAATGTCAGGACGAGCGTTCACAGCACAAAAACCGTGCGAAAGCGATGTCGGTACTTCAAGCGCGCTTAAATCAGATTGAAGAAGAAAAGCGTGCAGCAGAAGAGGCTTCTACTCGTAAGAGCCTAGTCGGTAGCGGCGACCGCTCTGAGCGAATTCGTACTTATAACTTCCCGCAGGGGCGTGTAACCGACCACCGCATCAACCTGACTATTTATCGTTTAGACGAAGTGGTGGAAGGTGACCTTAAACAGCTTATCGACCCAATCTTGCAAGAGCATCAGGCCGATCTGCTGGCCTCTCTTTCTGACGAATAACGCTGTCTTGTTACACAAACTGTTTATAGAAAAACAATGCGCATAGACAACGCCTTAGCATGGGCTGCTAAGCAACTAGAGGGTGGGGAGTCACCCTCTGTTGATGCCAAAGTCATGTTGGCGAACATTCTAGGTAAGTCACAAACTTACCTATTCACATGGCCTGATAAAACCTTGGATGCCGCCCAGAAAGCGCAATTTGAAGTGGATGTGGCCAAGCGTAAACGGGGTGAGCCCGTGGCGTATATTATCGGCAAGCGTGATTTCTGGACCCTGTCACTGTTTACCTCGCCAGATACCTTAATTCCACGACCGGATACTGAAGTATTGGTTGAGCACGTGCTTAATTGGGTAAATCAACGATCCTCTGCATCCCTATCAATCTGTGATTTGGGAACCGGTACGGGCGCTATTGCGTTGGCATTAGCGAGTGAACTGCCAGAAGCATCCGTTACTGGCGTAGACTTTCAAGCTGGGGCGGTGAACCTTGCTATCCGTAATGCCCAAGCTAATAGCATAGCCAATGCGCATTTTGTTCAAAGTGATTGGTTTAGTGCGCTGGCAGGTCAAACCTTCGACATTATTGTTTCAAACCCACCTTATATAGAAGAATCCAGTCCATACCTTAAGGAGGGCGACGTGCGTTTTGAACCTAAAACAGCATTAACCTCGGGCACTGACGGCCTGGACGACATAAAACACATCATTAATAGCGCGCCGCAATATCTCAATAAAGGTGCCTTACTTGCATTCGAACACGGCTTTGACCAAGGGGCTGCGGTTAACGCTTTGCTCGCAGATGCGGGATTTGTAGACGTCAAAACTGTTAAAGATTACGGCGACAATGACCGGGTAACGCTAGGACAGTGGCAGTAGTTTTTAACCGCCAAAGAAGTTATCTTTCCTGTAGTTATCAAAATTTAAGTGCAAACTTGCTAATATTTTGTTTTACATTAGTATTTGTTAAGCCACTATCACACTCTAAAAAGCGCTAGATTAAACAATCTCTTACACTACAGGACGTACCAGATGAATGATGACTTTCTTTTCGCAGAAGATGACGATGAAAATGAAGTAGATGATCTGGGTAGCTGGAAAGTACTCATTGTTGATGATGAACCCGAAGTACACGCCGTTACCAAGCTGGCGCTAAATGACTTTAGTTTAAATGGCAAAACCCTTGAGTTTGTTAGTGCTTATAGCGGAGAGGAAGCGAAGGCCATTTTCAAAACCCATGATGATATCGCCGTTGTGTTACTTGATGTTGTTATGGAGACTGATGACGCCGGTCTTAAAGTGGCGGAGTATGTTCGTAACGAATTAGACAATCATTTCACGCGTATTATCTTGCGTACCGGACAACCTGGCCAAGCCCCTGAAAAAGATGTCATCATTAATTACGACATCAACGACTACAAGTCGAAAACCGAACTGACCGCGCAAAAACTTTTTACTGTTATCATTGCAGCGCTCCGCTCATATCGAGATATTATCGTTATCGAAGAAAATAGACGCGGCCTTGAAAAAATTATAGATGCGTCTGTGGATTTATTTTCCTCCCGTTCCCTCGAAAAGTTCATGCAGGGCATCATTCAGCAGTTAGCTTCGATTTTGGGCTGTTCAAAGGATGCTGCTTACATTACTACAGCGGTGGCAACCACATCGCGTACTATTAATACCTGCAACAACAAACTGGGTGACGACGAACTATATGTTTTTGCTGGCAACGGTGAGTACGCCAGTAAGGAAGGGGTGCCTTTAAAAGACGCGATTAGCGCACAAGAATATGCCCTGTGCGCAAGAGCCATGCGCGATAAGCAAATTGTTTATGCAGAAGATCACGTTGTGGCTTATTGCAACAGTAAAAGTCACAATGGCGCACTCTTGTACTTGTCAGGATTACCGAGACGAATAGGGGAAAGTGATCGTCATCTGGTAAAACGCTTTTCAGACAGTGTTCAGCTTGCTTTTGACAATGTACTTAAAACCGTTGATGTTGAAGCGACGCAGAAAGAAATAATTGAGCGTTTAGGTCGAGCGTTAGAGCATGAGTCAAATGCATCAAATAACCTCACAAGAATGGTTGAAATGGCGCAACTGTTGGCAGAAAAGGTTGGGCTGAACGAGCAAGACATCCACGAATTACGCCTTGCCGTGCCACTCCATGATATAGGGACGTCTATAGTGCCTAAATCTATTTTGCACAAAACAACGCCGTTAACCGAAGAGGAAGTATTTAAAATACGTCAGCATGCTGAATTTGGTTACCAGATTTTGCGAGATTCAAGCCGGCCCACTATCCAACTTGCAGCAATGTTAGCAAAGCAGCATCACGAACGCTGGGATGGAAAGGGATATCCAGACGGGCTTAAAGGCGAAGAAATTGATATAAAAAGCCGTATTGCCACGTTAGTTGATGTGTTTGATGCACTGTTAAACGCAAGGCCGTATAAGCCAGCGTGGACAATTGATAAGGTTGAAGCCTTATTGAAAGAGGAAAGTGGCAAGCACTTCGACCCTGATTTAGTTCAGTGTATGCTAAATGACCTTCCGGCCTTTATGGCAATTCAAGCTCAATTCCCTGACGCATAATGATTTATTTCTCCGTTATTTACGTACTGTAATACGTTACAATAACAGCCTCTAAACAGGCGCCATAATTAAAACGAAGGCAGGTGCTACATGCACCTGTTTTTTTGAGTCTGCTGCTCGTATTCTGAGTCTGTTGAATTTTGCATTGCTGTAAAACTAAATCGGCTCAATTAACACCTGTGTTAAAGTAACCAGAAGCAGCCTTACTATCTAATAAGAACAGGAACACATTATGTACATGATGGCTAAACACCTTCACATGACCGCCGTTGGCTTGAGCATATTATTTTTTGTCTTTCGCTTTATATGGAGTCAATTCGACGCTACAGCACTTAGCAAAAAATGGGTTAAAATTCTCCCTCATATCATTGATACCGTGCTATTAGCCAGCGCAATTTGGCTATGCATTATTTTGTCTCAATATCCTTTAGTTAATGCATGGCTCACATTTAAAGTTGTGGGCGTGGTGCTGTACATAGTGTTTGGATTGTTTGCATTGAAAAAAGCCAAAACAGCGTTAGGCAAATGGAGCTTTTTCGTAGCAGCGCTTGTTGTGCTTATGGCAACGGCTATGGTTGCTGTAACCAAACAACCTCTTTTTTAAGATTTAATTGGAAATAGATAATGTCTGAATCTCAACAGATTATTAATGTAGGTAACGTTGACGTTGCCAACCACTTGCCGTTTGTTCTGTTCGGTGGAATGAACGTACTTGAGTCTCGCGATCTCGCTATGCGTATCGCAGAACACTATGTTGAAGTAACGCAAAAGCTCAATATTCCGTACGTTTTTAAAGCCTCGTTTGATAAAGCGAACCGTTCATCTGTGACTTCTTACCGTGGGCCTGGCATGGAAGAAGGGTTGCGTATTTTTGAAGAAATTAAGTCGACCTTTAACGTTCCGCTTATCACTGATGTGCACGAACCGCACCAAGCCGCTCCCGTAGCTGAAGTGGTGGATGTTATTCAACTGCCTGCTTTCTTGGCGCGCCAAACCGACCTTGTGGTTGCAATGGCAAAAACCGGTAGCGTTATCAATGTGAAAAAGCCTCAATTCTTAGCACCGCATGAAATGCGTCACATCATAGAAAAACTAGGCGAAGCGGGGAACGGTAAAGTTATTCTTTGTGAGCGTGGTAGCTGCTTTGGATATAACAATTTAGTTGTGGATATGCTTGGCATGGACGCAATGAAAGAATATGCCCCAGTAATATTTGATGCGACTCACGCACTTCAAATGCCGGGTGGCCGTGCGACGTCTGCAGATGGTCGTAGAGCGCAAGCTGCACAGTTGGCCAGAAGTGGTATGGCATTAGGTTTGGCAGGGCTATTTATAGAAGCGCATCCGAACCCTGATGAAGCACTATGTGATGGGCCTTGCGCACTGCCGTTGGCAAAATTAGAGCCTTACTTGCAGCAGATGAAAGCACTAGATGAATTGGTGAAAGGTTTTGACGCGTTAGATACAAGTAATACCTAAGCTAGTATTTGATGGCGTATGCCGGTGCAAGCACCGGCATGCGTATCAGGTGTGTGAGTTGCTTATTCCGCTTCAGAAACGTTTACGCGCTCTTCACCTTTTGTCATTGCTAATAAGTTCTTGTGAAGCTGAACTTGCGTCTCTTCAGCTAAAATCGCTTTAGACTGCTTTTTCACAACAATGTGCGCATCGTTTTCTGGCAGTACTTCGGCCATTTTTACGCTGGTCATTGCTGTGTTGATTAACGATTGTAGATTGATCTTTTCTGGTTGTGCGTTAGCATTTGCAGCAGCGCTTACAAAAGCCATTACAGAAACACTAGCTAAAAGTAATTTTTTCATTTTCACACCTAATAAAAATAATTAAATAATTGTTGATGAATGTTAATATGTTTAACAA
>NZ_VTYM01000033.1:0-36669 GCF_013113925.1 Alteromonas sp. 07-89-2
TTGGCAGAGCCCGGTTTAATGCACCTGACTTGAAATCAGACGTGGGGTCAAACCCACCGGGGGTTCGAATCCCTCACTCTCCGCCAAATACGAAAAACCCGCACTTAGTTGCGGGTTTTTTTATGTGTGAAATATTTTCTGATCTCATCCTGTCTGTATCTTGTAAATACAGGACATTCCATAAAAACCTAGTTATGTCGCGCTTTATTCATAAAAGCTTGGTATACATAAAGGGTTAGCAATCAACTGAAATCATTACGGCATTTTAAAGCGCTCTTCTTTTATTTTTATGGCGCTGGTCCTACGCAGTTGGTAGTAATAACAAAAATCGAGAGGACATTATGCAGGCAATGCCCACACTTAATTTACGGGACGGAACAGTTGAGCAAAAAAGACAGGAAATAAAGGCTTATTTCCTCGATTCTTTTGATACCTACGAATCGCTTTTCTCTTGTCTTGCCAATGATGACGTATTTTATCAACGACCTGAAAAGTTGCGCCATCCGTTAATTTTCTATTTTGGTCATACGGCTACTTTCTTTATCAATAAATTAGTACTGTCTAAGGCAATAAACGAGCGCATCAACCCAAAATTTGAATCGCTATTTGCCATTGGTGTTGATGAAATGAGTTGGGATGATCTTAACGATGAAAATTACGACTGGCCGAAGGTGGAAGCGGTGCGTCAATATCGTAATCAAGTGCGCACATTGGTATGCGATTTAATAGATACCATGTCTTTTAGCATGCCTATTGACTGGGAAAGCCCAATGTGGCCCGTTGTTATGGGAATAGAGCATGAACGTATTCATTTAGAAACCTCATCTGTTCTAATCAGACAGCTATGCATTGCATCGGTACGCCCCAGCCCAGAATGGCCTGCATGTAGCACTATGCAAACTAATGCTGAAGCGTTAGAGGCTAATGTTTTAATGACCGTTCCGGCACAGAAAGTTATAAATGACAAATCGTGGGACAGTGCTTATTACGGCTGGGACAATGAATATGGTTCTCAGCAAGAATCCGTTAGCGAGTTTAGTGCGTCTAAATTTCTTGTAAGTAATGGTGAGTATTTATCGTTTGTGCAAGACGGCGGCTATAACAACGCAAAATACTGGGAGGCTGAAGGCAATAAGTGGCGTGAATATACGAAGGCTCAGTATCCTGTATTTTGGATTAAAAAGGGTGATGATTATTTATATCGCAGCATGCTTGAAGAGCATCCACTACCTTTAGATTGGCCTGTGGATGTGAATTATCATGAAGCGAAAGCGTTTTGTAACTACTTGAGTGAAAAAAGCGGTGAGCTTATCCGTCTGCCGACTGAAAATGAATGGCAAGCGTTACGTCAGCAGGCTGGTGTAACACAAACCGTATACAGCGAAGGATTCAACATAGCGCTGCAAAAGTATGCGTCGAGTGAACCTGTTAATGTTAATAAGTCCGGCGAATTTTATGATGTTGTTGGCAACGTATGGCAATGGACAGAAACACCCATCTATCCGTTTGAGGGCTTTAACGTTCATCCTTTATATGACGACTTTACAACACCAACATTCGACAATAAGCATAACCTCATTAAAGGCGGTAGTTGGGTATCTACAGGTAACGAAGCAATGAAAGATAGTCGTTACGCTTTTAGGCGCCACTTCTTTCAGCACGCGGGGTTTCGGTATGTTCAAGGAAAGCGAGTTATAGCAGTGAACGATTTTGATTATGAAAGTGATACACAGGTTTCGCAATACAGTGAATTCCATTACGGCGACGAGTACTACGGCGTCCCTAATTTTGCTAAAGCCAGTGCGCAGTTTTGTATTGACGCTATGCAAGGGCGTCAACACGCTAAAGCGTTAGATTTGGGGTGTGCCGTTGGTCGGTCTACCTTTGAACTTGCAAAATACTTCGATCATGTCGATGGCATCGATTTTTCTGCACGCTTTATAAAAACAGCGTTTGAGATGCAAGAGCGTGGTGAAATACGCTATAACCTCATAGAAGAAGGTGAACTTACGTCGTTTAAGGCGCGCAAGCTCTCTGCGCTCGGTCTAGATGACAGTGTAGACAAGGTTGCTTTCGCACAAGGTGATGCGTGTAATTTGAAGCCGCAATTCACAGGCTACGACTTGATCTTCTTAGGCAACCTTATTGATAGAGTGTATAGTCCAAGAAAGGTATTAACGGACATGGCCACGCGGCTAAATGAAGGTGGATTGCTCGTTGTCGCCAGCCCCTTTACATGGTTGGAAGAGTATACCGAAAGAAGTGAATGGTTGGGCGGCTACAAAGATGAAAATGGTGAAACGCTTAGCTCTACTCAGGCGCTTGAAGATGCATTAGGTCATAGCTTTAAACGAATTGCTGAACCTAAAGACATTCCATTTGTCATTCGCGAAACAAAGCGGAAATACCAACATACGCTTTCTGAATTTAACGTGTTTGAAAAGATAGAATAATGCTGCTTCTGTTAAAGCGCTGTGTCTATTAAAGCGTGTGTGCAGTATAAAGTGAGCGCGGTACGCGTGTTTCGCGCTTATAAATATAATAGATTTCAGAAGGCCCTTAGCCAATAGTAAATGCGTAAGGCTATATAGATAGGATAATGTGAAGGTGAGCAACGCGCTAAGCCATCTCCCCGTGTTCAACGCTATGCAAAGCGAGTTTATGCCTTACAAGGATGTATGGCAGGCACCTTCTCACCTGAAACTCGATCAAACCCGTCTTAAATATTCAGCGATATTTCGCCGCTTTCAGGGCGCGTCTTCATCTCAAGCGAACGTTGTCGCGTCTCAGCAAGACCCTATTCCAATGTGGATAGCGGATATGGACATCCCGCCTTGTGATGAAATTCTCAGCGCGATTACACAAAATCTTCGCTCTACTTATGGATATCAGTCCCTTGATATCGGTGACGCGATAGCAAAACGTTTTGAGCGTACCACGCAAAAAAGTAGTCGCTTTAAAGTAGAAAGTGGCGATGTTGTGGATGTTGCGAGCGTAATAGGAGCAATAGACGTTGCGCTTCACACTTTTTGCCAACCTGGTCAAAAAGTCATGGTTTTAACACCAACCTATTCCCCTTTAACAGAGGCTATTAATAATAACGGCTTAACGCCAGTATCTATTCCAGTCATTCAAAACGCGCGTCAAATTCAGACTAAGCTTTCTGAAGTTGCCGCGACAAAGGATAGCGACAAGAGTCGTCAGGAAGACGTCGAAAGTTCTAACGCAACTATAGATACTTCAGCCTTCGATAGTGCTGCGGCTGCATTCGTGATTTGCCATCCTAATAACCCTACAGGTACAGTATTAAGTGCCGAAGAGCAGCGTGTTATTATGAGCTTCTGCGCTAAGAACGATATTTTAATGATCACTGATGAGGTGCACAGCGAGTTTGCATTTAACTCGTCAAATGAACCAACGCTAATTCCCATGTTTGGTGCAGAGGTAAGCAATAAGAGCGAGAGGCGCCAAGAAAGTCAAAACGGTGGTAACATCCATACTCATCAACTGCCACGCATTATCCACATCAATAGCGTATCCAAGGCGTTTAACCTCGCGAGTATTCCAGGTGCATCGTATGCGGTCATTAAGGATAAAACGATCAGAGAGACATTTGCCCGAGCTATTAATAGCAGGCACCTTAACGCAAGTAACTTAGGAAAAGTTGCGTTGATTGCCGCCTATGAGAAGGGAAGTACTTGGTTAGACAGCGTAAAAAGTGCGTTGAGCTTCAACCGAAAGCTTGTTGTGCGCTTCTTTGAGCACTATGGTTTATCTGTTAATTATACAATGGGCAGCGCTGGTTATTTCTTGTGGCTAGACCTTTCAACATTCCCTTCGCATTTAATACAGCCGAACAGTATCACTTCTGTGGATGAAGCTCCTTTAGGTGACGCTTCTCGTCAACCTCTCAAATATTCACCCGTGACCACTGTGGAAGGATGTATTGAGCGCGGCGTGATAGGTAACGACGGCGCGACCTTTGGTTCTGCACACCATATTAGGCTAAATTTAGCCTGTCACCCTGCGGTTGTAGAAACCGCGCTGCAAAGACTGTGTTTTATTTCTTAGCGTAGCTTAACCCGCATCTGTTGACCGATAGTTACTTTTATTCTAAATATTAGAATAATAAGCTCAAATATATGACATTTTATTTCTATTAAAGAGGATTAAAATGGCCTTATTAAATAATTAGCCCTTAACACCTGTTCTATCGCCCAGGGTTACTCCTGTTGGGCAGAAGAGTCAGTGGCGGCTTACGGTTATAAGGAATGCAAGATGATGTATTTGAGAAAAGCGAATGAAAGAGGAAAAGTGAACTTTGGCTGGCTAAAAAGCCAACATAGCTTTTCGTTTGGACATTATTATGACGCAAAACATATGGGGTTTTCAGCGCTACGGGTTATCAATGACGATGTTGTTCAGGCCGGTAGAGGTTTTGAAACCCATGGTCACAGAGATATGGAGATAATTTCATATGTTGTGAGCGGTGCTTTAAAGCACAAGGATAATACCGGTAATGAGTACGTAGTGCCTGCGGGTGACGTGCAAGTAATGAGTGCAGGTAAGGGTATTATGCATTCGGAATTTAACCCTTCTACTGAAGAGCCTGTTAACTTTCTGCAAATTTGGATTGTGCCCAATGAAAAAGGCGGAACGCCCAGCTATGCGCAAAAAACCTTTGGCACACAGGCGGATGGAAATACCCATGATTCAAAGCTTGAATTATTAGTAAGTGATAACGGTAGGGAAGGGTCATTACGCATTAAGCAAAATGCGGCAATCAGCCGTTTAACTTTGAAAGCTGGCGAAACATGGGAGCATGGCACTGAAGACCAAAAGGGTTACCTTCATATGATTAGCGGTAATGTACAGGCTATGGTAGACAGTGAAACGAATGCAGTTGAAATAGGGGCAGGCGATGCTTTGGGTATTTACGAGCAAGACATCATTCGTCTGAAAGCCTCAGAGGAAAGTGTGGCCTTGTGGTTTGAATTACCTAAATAGCTGCCTAAAAGTAATCTAGATCAATAATTTAGTTTCAAATTGTGTATCTCTACTTCACGAATTCTTATCTCGTGGTATGATGACTTGGATAAGGTTAGAGGCTGGTAATACTTCTCATTAATGAGCATTATCAGTCTTTATTCCAGTTGTATGTAAAACTGAAGTCAGTGAGATACTAGAGTGATAAAAATAATCCTAGCAGATGACCATGATTTGGTCAGAACAGGGATACGCCGGATTCTGGAAGACGTAGACGATTTTACTATCCTCGCAGAAGCGAAGAACGGTGAAGACGCGGTACTTTTGTGCCGAAAAAACGCGCCAGATGTGGTACTCATGGACGTGAATATGCCCGGTATTGGTGGACTGGAAGCGACAAAAAAAATTGTTCGTATGTCTGAAAATACGCGTGTTATTTGTGTTTCAATGCACAAGGAAAGTCCTATTCCAATGCAAGTTATGGACGCAGGCGCATACGGTTTTCTGACAAAAGATGCAGAGCCAGACGAAGTAATACGCGCTATCCATAAAGTTGCGGCAGGACAAAAGTATGTTGATCAAGAAGTGGCCAATAGCATAGCCATCGGTAAGTTATTGCCTAGTTCGGATAATCCGTTTGACGAGCTATCGAGTAGAGAACTTACAATAGCAATGCGATTAACCGAAGGTCACAAAGTGCCGGATATAGCCCGAGAACTCAGTATTAACTCAAAAACGGTTAATACTTACCGTTACCGAATGTTTCAAAAGTTAGGCGTAAATTCTGATGTAGAGCTAACGCACTTGGCCTATCGTCACAAGCTTATCAATCCTAACACCTTTTAAGCGTCACTAGACGCGCAACGTCAAAGTGATTATGTCTGCATTTGATTCAGCAGCATTTCTTAAGAATCTAACCTCTCAACCTGGCGTGTACCGCATGTACAATAGTCAGGAAGAGGTTATTTACGTAGGAAAAGCCAAAAACCTTAAAAAGCGTGTATCAAGCTATTTTCGTAGTAATCTTGATAACGCCAAAACGCGTTCGCTAGTTAGTCAGATTGCGAACATGGATGTCACGGTTGTAAACAGCGAAACCGAAGCGTTTTTGCTTGAGAACAACTTCATCAAAAAATACAAACCGCGTTACAACGTGGTCATGCGTGACGACAAGTCTTATCCCTTTATCTTCTTATCCGACCACGAACATCCAAGGCTTTCTTTCCATCGCGGCCCTCAAAAGAAAAAGGGCGAATACTTTGGCCCATACCCCAGTGCGTGGTCGGTGCGAGAAAGCTTGCGTTCAATGCAGCGAATTTTCCCCGTACGTCAGTGCGAAGATAGCTATTACCGAGCACGCAGCAGACCTTGTCTTCAGTATCAGATGCAGCGCTGCAGTGCGCCGTGTGTAGAAGGCTATGTGAGCGATGAAGAATATAAAGAGCAGGTCAATTTTGCACGCTTGTTCTTGAAAGGTAAAAACCAGCAGGTCATTGGTGGGCTGGTGGAAAAGATGGAAGCAGCCAGCGAGGCACTGAACTTTGAAGCCGCTGCCCGTTACCGCGATCAGATTAATGCACTAAGAAAAGTTCAAGAACGACAGTGGGTTGCCGGTACTCAAGACGAAATGGATGTTTTTGGGTTTGCGTTTAAAGGCAATATGGCGTGTATTCAGGTAATGTTTATTCGTGAAGGGCAGTTGTTAGGCAGCAAGGCCTATTTTCCCAAAGTACCCAACACTGCCGATGAACAAGAAGTTTTTGAATCTTTCTTCCTACAGTTCTATCTGGCGGGTAACAAAGTTATTCCCAAGCAGATAGTACTTAGCAATATATTAACTGACGAAAACGCTATAGCAGATGTACTAGCCAGTGAAGCGGGACACAAGGTCCAGTTCTTCAAAGGGGCGAGGGAAGAGAAGCGCAAGTACCTGCAGCTGGCGCAGTCAAATGCGCAAACTGCGTTAGATGCTCAATACAGTCAGCAAAAGTCTGTGTTTGCACGCTATCTCGACCTAGAAGCGGAACTGGAAGTTGATACGCCTATTCAACGCATGGAGTGTTTTGATATATCACATACGTCTGGCCAGCAAACGGTGGCTTCGTGTGTGGTATTTAATCGTGAAGGTCCGCACAAAAGTGACTATCGCCGATACAATATAGAAGGCATCACCCCAGGTGATGACTACGCGGCCATGGCACAGGCGTTAAAACGTCGCTACAAGTCAGTGAAAGAAGTGCAAAAGATACCTGACCTTCTATTAATAGACGGTGGTAAAGGACAGCTTGCCCAAGCAGAAGCGTTTTTTGAAGATTGGCCCCATGATAAAAAGCCTATGCTGTTAGGCGTGGCAAAAGGCACCACCCGTAAGCCTGGCTTAGAAACACTAATACTGGCAGGTAGCCATCAGGTTCTGCCGATGGATAGCCACTCGCCAGGGCTTCACCTTATTCAGCATATTCGCGATGAATCTCACCGATTTGCCATTACTGGGCACCGCAACCGACGCCAGAAAGTTAAAACCACGTCGAGTTTGGAAAGCATACCTGGTATTGGTGCTAAACGCAGACAAACACTGCTTAAATTCATGGGGGGCTTGCAGGGTCTTAAGAAAGCCAGCAAAGATGAAATCTCAAATGTACCTGGTATAAGCCCTGAACTGGCGGAAACTATTTACGACCACCTTCATCAATAAATGAATGAGTAACAAGCAATGCATTACAAATTAAGGTAATGTGTTAGAAAAATGAAAGATGCAGAGCTTATACGCTACCGCGCTAAAACGCCCATAGAGGCATAACACCGAGACGTACTTTTTATGTGGACTGTTCCAAACTGTATTACTTTATTCCGAGTAATCCTTATTCCTGTATTTGTAGTTGTTTATTTTCTTGATTGGCGCTGGGCGCACGAGGCTGGCGCATTTATTTTTTGGCTTGCGGCAATAACGGACTGGTTTGACGGCTATCTAGCAAGAAAACTACAGCAGTCTACACCCTTTGGTGCATTCTTAGATCCTGTAGCAGACAAGCTCATTGTGGGCGCTGCTCTTCTTATGATCACTCATAGTTATGCAAACCTGTGGATCACGTTGCCATCTATTGCGCTATTGGTTCGTGAAATTTATGTGTCGGCGTTACGTGAATGGATGGGTTCGAATGGTGTAAGGGATGCGGTTAAAGTGTCTTTTATAGGTAAAGCAAAAACCACTGCGCAAATGTTAGCCTTAATTGGCTTGTTGTCGGGATTAGAAACCTTCATGGGCGTAACTATTTATTGGGTTTCTTTAGGTTATATTCTTTTATATTTCTCAGCAGTGCTGTCAATTTGGTCAATGTTTGTTTATACAAAAGCGGCCTGGCCTCACCTTCGAAGTGGCGCAGTAAAGTGAAATTGAACGTACATTAATCAAAGTGAATAAAAAAATAGCAAACGATCATAAAAAACCGCATTTATCTCAATTTAAACGCTTTTTTGTGTTGACAGTTTTGAATGGGTAGGTAGAATGCACCCCACATTTCGAGAGGACATCAACCAAACGAAATGGTCGATTAAGACATGCGGGAATAGCTCAGTTGGTAGAGCACGACCTTGCCAAGGTCGGGGTCGCGAGTTCGAATCTCGTTTCCCGCTCCAATCTCTTAGAGATGAGTTTTAATCACGCGCCAGACGCATCTGGCGGAATGGCAGAATGGCTATGCAGCGGATTGCAAATCCGTCTATCTCGGTTCGACTCCGGGTTCCGCCTCCAAACGCTGCAACGCAGCATCAGGTCCTACGCCTGACACCTTTGCTGAAAAGCAACCCGATGCCCGGGTGGTGAAATTGGTAGACACAAGGGATTTAAAATCCCTCGCTGGTAACAGCGTGCCGGTTCAAGTCCGGCCCCGGGCACCATTTATCTACTCCCAATTTTCCAAACTTTAAATCAAAAAATTGATAAGATAATTGCGCTCTTTTATCACAAGTTACTATGGTAAAATCCTTAAAAATTTTGGCAAAGACGTATTATCTTGAATTCTGTTATGTCACTCCGTCTAGACGAGTTATCTCGTGCTGAACGTCCATTCCACGCTCGAGGGAGTAAAGTAGTTCGCTGCGACGCGTGTCTGCTTCCAACGCAAAACTGTATTTGTGAATTTAAGCCTGAGGCTGGCACTGATGTGGCGGTTTTGTTCTTGATGTACAAAGGCGAATATTACAAGCCTACCAATACCGGTCGTTTAATTGCGGATGTGGTTAAAGATAACCACGCATTTTTGTGGAAGCGCACCGAGCCAGAAGAGGCGCTATTGGCGTTACTTCGCAACGAAAAATATTTTCCTATCGTGGTATTTCCACACGAATATGCTGCAGCTGAACGTTGTATTGATACGCCACCATTGAATACTGGGAAAACGTTACTATTTATTTTCTTGGATGGAACGTGGCGTGAAGCAAAAAAAATGTTCGTGAAGAGCCCTTACTTGCATGACTTTCCTGTGTTGGGCGTGAGTATGGACGTAGCGTCAGATTATCTACTACGCGAATCTACCCATGATTTCCAACACTGTACTGCTGAAGTTGGTATTAGCGTTTTAGACCTTGCAGAACAGAAGCAAGGGGCACAAACCTTAGCGCATTATTTCAGTGTGTTTAGACGGGAATATTTAAAAGGTAAGCCGCATTTGCAGCATAAGCTTGCGTTTGCAGAGTCGCAGGTTAAAAGTAACATTTAAAAAGCATCACTTTTATTTGCGAAAGTATTGTTTTACATCCACTATTTCATATTAACAAAACACGGAGAAAGCGAATGGCATCAGTTACTTTTCAAGGCAACACAGTTACGACAAAGGGTCAGCTTCCTGAAGTAGGTACATCTGCACCAGACTTTACATTAGTGAAAGCAGATTTGGGTGAAGTAACACTGTCTGAGCTTGCAGGAAAAAATGTGGTATTAAACATTTTCCCTTCTATCGACACGGGAACATGTGCAATGTCTGTCCGTAAATTCAACGAAGAAGCGGCAAAATTGGATAACACTACAGTTATCTGTGTATCGGCAGATCTTCCGTTTGCAGCGGGTCGCTTCTGTGGTGCTGAAGGTATTGAAAATGTACTTACAGGCTCGACTTTCCGCTCAAGCTTTGGTGATGACTATGGTGTTACCTTTGAATCAGCGCCGCTTACTGGGCTGCTGTCTCGTTCAGTAGTGGTTATCGATGCCGAAGGCAAAGTGGTTTATACAGAGCAAGTTGCAGAGACAACAGAAGAGCCGAACTACGACGCGGCTATCGCAGCTCTTAGCTAAGTAAATCCGCAACATAGGTTAGTTGGTTAGCTAACTATGTAATGTGTTTGAATACGTACCGATTTGTTTTATCGGGGTATTACAGGGCACTCACTGATGTGGGTGCCTTTTAGGAGAATGTAATGGCATCGGTATTGCTCTCAGTTGGTGAACTAGCCAATGTAATGCAACAAAAGCCGGTAACGCTTGTACGAGCGTTAATGGACGACCCCGTTTCAAAAACACCAGATACGCGCACGGCAATGGTTTTACCTGCGTCAGTCGACTTTGACTTAGATAGTGAAGGTAGCGATCACACTACAGGTCTCCCTCACAGTATGCCTTCTGCAAATGACCTTGCTATTTATCTTGGTAATCAGGGCATAACAGCGAATACACCTATTACGGTATACGATACCCGTGGAATATATTCTGCACCAAGAGTGTGGTGGATGTTAAAAGCGTTGGGCCACCAAGATGTTTATATATTAAATGGCGGGCTGCCTGCATGGGAAAGAGCAGCGCTGCCAGTTTCAGAACAACAACAATACGGAAAATTAACCTATCAAGCTACACCTAGGCCTGGTTGGTTCGCAAACTCCGGTGCAGTACTTCAGGCAATAAATACTGAAGCACAACTTGTTGATGCGCGCAGCGCGCCGCGATTCAAAGGAGAAGTGTCAGAGCCTCGTGAAGGAGTACGTTCAGGTCATATGCCTGGTGCGTTTAATATTCCTTTTGACACCTTACTCAAAAGCGGGCATTTTTTGCCAGTTGAGCAGCTTAAGGCTGTTTTTGACCGCGCTAATATCGATTTACGCAAACCTATTATTTGTACGTGTGGTTCTGGCGTTACCGCCTGCATAATTGGAGTGGCGGCATTATTGTGCGGCGCAACGCAGGTTTCAGTATATGATGGCTCTTGGTCAGAGTGGGGCGCTGATACTCAATATCCTGTGGTCAAAGATATGTAAAGAGTCGCGGTTTATAACTAAGTAAATACACAACATGCTAATCGTATAATTAGCTCTAAAATTACAGAGTAAGAACAACCCATGCCATCCGATCAATCTCTACCCAATATTGTTATTCTTACCGGTGCGGGGATTTCCGCTGAATCTGGATTAAAGACATTTCGGGATAATGACGGCCTTTGGGAAAATCATCGCGTAGAAGAGGTGGCCACCCCAGAGGCTTTTGAACAAAATCCTAGCTTAGTTTATCGCTTTTACAACGCTCGACGTGCGCAGTTACAGCAAGATGACGTGAATCCTAATGCAGCGCATGAGGCGCTGGCCAAACTTGAGAAAGCGTTAGGTAGCAACCTGATGTTGGTTACTCAAAATGTGGATGACTTGCATGAGCGCGGTGGAAGCCAGTCTGTTTACCATATGCATGGCAAGCTGCTATCGGCGCGCTGTGCTATAAGCCAGCAAACTTTTGACTGGAGTGATAGTTTTGATCACACCACTAAATGCCCGTGTTGCAACAGAGTAACCTTACGACCGGATATCGTGTGGTTTGGTGAAATGCCCATGTACATGGAAGAGATTTACGATGCGCTTTCAAAGGCTGATGTGTTTATTGCTATTGGCACATCAGGTAATGTCTATCCTGCCGCGGGTTTTGTTCAGATCGCTAAAGAAAGTGGCGCACACACCATAGAGGCAAATTTGGAGCCGGGCGTAACTAATGCATTGTTCGATGAATCGCTAACAGGCCATGCTTCTCACATCGTCCCACAATGGGTTGATCAATTAATATCAAAGTACGCGCTGTAGGAGGCGCATAACATGCAGTATATGAATGAGTTTCTTACCATTGCGTTGGTACATCTTGTGGCTGTTGCTAGCCCAGGGCCAGATTTCGCGGTGGTTGTTCGAAACAGCGTGGCCTATGGCAGACGTATAGCCATGTACACCAGTATAGGGATTGGCTTAGCTATATTATTGCATGTGGCTTACTCGTTAGTGGGGCTTAGTGTGGTTATTGCAACTACTCCATGGTTATTCACCACGTTTAGCTATGCCGCCGCAGCTTATTTACTGTACCTTGCGTTTGGTGCGCTCAGGAGCGGGCCTGTAAAGAAGGACCAGGCAGTTAACGCTGAAAAGAAAACATCCCACATATCTGCAAAGCGCGCAGTTTGGATGGGCTTTCTCACAAATGGACTAAACCCAAAAGCGACACTGTTTTTCCTCTCGTTGTTTACTGCAATTATTAGTATTGATACTCCATTTACAGTGAAACTTGGCTACGGTATCTATTTAGCTATAGCCACTGGACTGTGGTTCTGTTTTCTTTCATACCTTTTGAGCACCAGTAAAGTAGCTGAGCTTATTGGTAAAAAAGGGTATTGGTTAGATCGTGCGATGGGGGTGCTACTCGTCGGTTTAGCTGCGAAATTAGTACTAGGTTAACGTTTGTCTACCTTACAAACAGGCATTTGTTTTTGTGAATTGGTATAATCCCGCCGATTTTTCAAAAAGATAAGAGAGTTGTGTGAAAGACGTAAACCAAGACCGCCTGAACAATACGTTGTCTAAACAGTATCAATTTGATACCAAAGGTCTATTGCGCCGCGCTGCCGGTTTAACAAAGGCAAACTTTTCATCATTGCTGCAGGGAAGTGTTGTTCTATTTTTGACGTTTGTCGTGTTAGGTGTATTTGCTCAGCAGTACATCACAATAAATGACGATGGGACCTACGTATTCGAGCATCAGTCTATCATAGAAATTGTTGCAATTTGCATCGTTGCCCCGCTGTTGACGGGGTTGTATATGATGGGCGTTTTTGTTGCCCGCGGCACTAAAACTTCAGTATTTACCGTATTCCAGTTTTTCCCCTTGATATTTTTGCTGGCGCTAACTCAGCTAGTAAACAGTATTCTTGTTCAACTAGGTATGATGTTGCTTATTATACCCGGCGTTTATTTTTATTTAGCGTCGTCCTTTTCACTTATGTTGGTTGCTGACAGAAAGCTAACGCCAATTAGCGCGATTATCCTGTCGTGTCGTGTATTTAATGCATACTGGGCTCAAATCGCCAGCATATTTGGTGTGTTCTTTTTACTGTTTGTGTCGGTGCCATTAACGTTGGGCTTTTCACTTATTTGGGTATTACCTTTTTATTTTAGTATGATGGGCTTGCTCTATCAGGAACTGATTGGCGAGCAGGGAGTAAGCACGGAAGCATCTGAAAACGATGTGAATGAGTCTAGCTTCGATGCATAAGCGTGAAACCTTTAAAATTGTCCTCATTACGTTAGGCGTATTGGCGGTAATCGTCATTAACGCCATAATTTTTACTGAGGACGAACCGGATATTTTAGATATACCGCAAACGGTTGAAGCTAAAAAGCCGGTGCCTAACTTCTCTGCCTATACAGATGTAAAAGAGAAGAAAGAGGCATTTTTTAACTATTTACGTCCTGAAATAGAGAAGCAGAATGCGTATCTACTCACGCTAAGACATTACGTACAAACCTTATATAGAAAGGCGTTAGCTAACGAGACGCTCTCTGAAGAAGATATGGCAAGGCTTGAATGGTTAGAAGAGGAATATCGAGTTAAGCCAACGCAGCCGCTGAAATCAAAATTGCTAGCTCTGCTACAAAAGATTGATGTTCTACCTGCCGAACTCGTGCTTGTGCAAGCCGCGAATGAGTCAGCTTGGGGCACCAGCCGGTTCGCAAGAAAGGGCTATAACTTCTTTGGCTTATGGTGTTTCTCTAAGGGGTGTGGCTTTGTTCCGAACCGTCGAAACGATGGGGCATCTCATGAAGTTGCCAAATTCGACAGTTTGTCGCGTGCAACGTACACCTATATGCGAAACTTAAACCGCCACGACGCGTATGCGGATTTAAGAGAGATCCGCAGCCGACTGCGTGCAAACCAAATTCCTATTACTGGTGTTGCGTTAGCTGAAGGGCTAATGAATTACTCTGAGCGAGGAGCCGCTTATGTTGAAGAGCTTCAAACTATGATCCTATTTAACGAGGAGTTTTTATCCGAATGATACGCGCTGCTTTATTTTTTGCTTCATCTCTGTTTATTGGTGTAGGCAGTTCTTCCGTTGCTGCTGAAACGATAGATGTTGAGTACAGCCGTTTCTATAGCCATGTTAAAAAGCTGGATAATGAAGATACCCAAGCACTTCAGTTTGCATTCGGGTTTGTTCGTGTCGGCGAAGGGCGTTTATGTGAAGTTAACGGAGCGTCTATCGTAACCGATAAGAAAACAATGCCCTTAGAAGTGAGTGGTGAAGGGCGATTCACGGTGCCTACTGAAAAGGCCCTGAAACTTGCCAACGCACTGGTTCGCATCGATTTAAACGAACGCGCGAACGTGTGTGATATGTCGGTACAACTTGAAACCAAGCCGGAATATCTTAAGCAGTATTACACAAAAGACGACCTTACTTTTTTGTATGGTCAGTACGAAGCTTTCTTTAATGAAATGGGAAGCTTTTTGTCTTTCATGATGCCTTCGGTAAAGGGCTTGATGATTCAGTTTGATGACAAGAATTTAGATTTCATTACACCACAAGGTGTGCAAATCAATAACGGCGTATTGCATCTAGAACAAGATTGGATCAATGACGCAAAAGGCTTAACACTGCCTCATGCGCCGCTACGTGTTACCGCTATGGCTTCAAGCTAAATGCATATTTGGGATTAGGTAAGAAGCTGATACCTAATTTGCTCTGCTAAACGCGCGATGGTCTCTTCGCCCTTCGCGCATAGCTCTTCGGCTCTGTGGAATTCCATAATACCCACGTCGGTAAGCTGAGGCTCAATAAGAATGTCTGGCGGATCGCCAGCCAAACGTGAACGTGTGACGCGAGCTTGAAGTATCTCAAGTGAACTGCTCATCACGCTCATAATTCCAGGCGGGTTTCGCTTGTTTACTTTAGCGGGGACTTCGGTCAACTCTTCTTCCACTTTTTCAATCACATCAGAAGCAATGCCTTCTTCAGTCTTTACATTGCCAGCCGAGACGCTGTCTTTTTCGTCTTTTTTCTCTAGGGCTTTTTCTTCTTTGTTGTCAGGGGAGAACCATTGGCGTAGTACGTTTTGACTCTTTGTAAAAAAGTCCTCGGTTTTGCGCTGGTTTTCTTCATGATCTTGTCTCAACTTTTCAAGACGAAGTGGTCGGAAATCGGCGTTAAGGTTAACCGCGATCACAAAATCGGCCCCTAATTGGCGACATAAGTTCACCGGTACAGGGTTTACAACGGCACCGTCTACCAACCAACGATCACCGTGTGCTACAGGCGCAAAAAGTGCGGGAATAGCGCAAGATGCTTGAATGGTGTCTCCGATAGGACCAGAGTTAAACACCACTTCACGGCCTGTATAAAGGTCGGTAGCCACAGCCGCAAACGGCTTAAGCATGTCTTCATAAGTCGATTCACAAAACTCGCTTGCTAGTTTGTCGAAAACCTTCTGTCCGCTTGCAATGCCGCCGCGTCTAAGTCCTACGCCCATAAGAGCAAGTACCTGCCAGTCGCTGAGAGAACAGGCCCACTCTTTCAATCCTTCCAGCTTGCCACTTGCGTAGGCAGCACCCACATAGGCACCAATAGAGCATCCCGCTACAACGTCAATTTTTACGCCGAGTTTTTCTAATGCTTCAATTATGCCAATGTGAGTCCAGCCCCTTGCGGCACCGGCACCTAGCGCAAGTCCAATTTTCATTTACTTAGGTTCCATAATGTTTATTACTTCAATAGCATTATCTTCATCACTGAAGTCCGTACTATTTTCTGTAGTGAAAGAAGGTTCATCAAACCCGATATCACCGTCTTCAACCGGGCCTTCTTGTGTAGCTATAGCTTTAAAATCATAAAGGTTGCTGTCGATTAAGTGTGAAGGCGCTACGTTTTGAAGCGCGCGGAACATCGACTCTATACGACCTGGGAAGCGACGGTTCCAGTCTTGAAGCATAGCCTTTATGTTTTGGCGCTGTAGGTTTTCTTGTGAGCCACAAAGGTTACAAGGAATAATCGGAAATTCAGCGGCCTGAGAATATTTCTCGATGTCTTTCTCTGTGCAGTACGCCAATGGACGAATAACGATGTGTTCACCGTTGTCGCTGACTAGCTTTGGCGGCATAGACTTAAGCTTGCCACCATGAAACATATTGAGGAAAAACGTTTCTAGCATGTCGTCGCGGTGATGACCTAATGCAATTTTAGTCGCACCTAACTCTTTTGCCGTGCGGTACAAAATACCACGGCGCAAGCGAGAACAGAGAGAGCATGTCGTCTTTCCCTCTGGAATTTTGTCTTTAACAATAGAGTAGGTGTCTTCTTCTACAATTTTGTAGTCAACGCCAATGCTTTCTAGATATTCAGGCAAGATATGTTCGGGGAAACCAGGCTGCTTTTGGTCAAGATTAACCGCAACGATATCAAAATGAATAGGCGCAATCTTCTTTAAAAACAATAAAATATCTAGCATGGTGTAGCTGTCTTTACCGCCAGATAAACACACCATTACTTTGTCGTTGTTTTCAATCATACCGAAATCGCCAATGGCTTTACCCACATTGCGGCGAAGTCGTTTCTGAAGTTTGTTGAAGTTGTACTTTTGCTTACTTTGCGCAGCATTTAATGGCGACGCGTCAGCACTGTTTGTGCCTAAACTCATAATTAACTAGCTTGGTTTGTGATAAAGCCACCATTATACATTAAAGCGGCTTTTCGAGACCATGCTTGTGAAGTTAAATTTGTTGGTGACATACCGTGTTGGCCGCTAAGTAACGGCAAACACGGGCTATGTAGTACTGATGAAAAGACTACACCGACAACGGCGACACAAATCCATCTGGCTTAATAGCAAGCACATCGCAATTGAGTTCGTCGATCACGTGTTCTGCAGTGTTACCAATTAGGGCCGCTGAAATGCCCACACGGCCAACGGTTCCAATAACAACCAGCTCTGCATCCAGTGTTTTTGCCACTTGCGGGATAACTTTTTCCGGAAGGCCTTCTCTTACTACACATTTGTTGTCAGGAATACCGTACTTTAATGCGTGACTACGCATTTCCTTTAAATGATGATTTTTTACCGCGTCGTGATAGGTATCGGGGTCGAACTCAGGTACTTCTATGGCGATATTAAGTGGTGTAGAAGGGTAACTGTTAACCAAATTTACGCTACCTTTTAATAAAGAGGCGTAGTCGTTAGCAATGAGCGTGAGCTTATCGTTAAGTGCGGCATGCTCATCGTCTTCACTGCCTACGTTTACTGCAGCAATAATCTCCCCTCCTTCTGGCCAGTCGTGCTCTTTAACGAGCAATACTGGGCGAGGGCATTTACGCATTAAATGCCAGTCGGTGGGGGTGAAAATAACAGAAGCAAGATCGTCGTGCTTTTTGGTTGCCTTTACCACTAAATCTATCTGATTGTTTAGGGTGTAGTAAATAATCGACTCATACGCGCGATTATTCCATTCTACAACGATATCAGTTTCAGTGAATCCTTGTTCTCTTAAGTGGGTGGCAAGCCATTTTGCATGCTCCTTTGTAACTGCATCGCGCATTGACTCGCGCTCATCCGGGCTAAGCATGGTTGTCATATCATAAGATAAGTCGTATACCACCATCATGGCGGTAACTGAAGCGCCTGTTTTTGAAGCGAGTTCATAAGCACGGCTTAGTGCAGGTTGGTTATCGCGCTCGGCATCTACCACGGCCAGAATTCGTTTACACTCAATCATAACGTCCCCCTAACTACGAAACTTAGTAGCGGCTGTCGAAATCGAAGTTTTCTAATACTAACTATAAACGACATTGGGAAAAACGTAAGTTGTTTTAGATCAAGAATTTTACGAGGCGACCATGAGTGAACTTAACGAATTGAATATGGAGCAACCGGCGTGGCGCTGAAAGGTTAGATAGGTGGCTAACACAGGTCACAAAAAAGCGCGCTTAGTGCGCGCCTTATTTAACACTTAAAAAGGACTAACCGCAGACAACGCTTGGGCCGTTAAGCGCCGCTAGTTTGGTGTTTAGTCTATCGAAATCCAAAATAGTAATAAGCTTGCCGTCTACTTTTATGATGTTGTCTTTTTGAAAACGGCTTAACAGACGACTAATCGTTTCAATCGTTAATCCTAAATAGTTTCCAATTTCGTTGCGCGTCATAGTTAAGTGGAATTCTCTATGGGAAAAGCCACGTTCTTCAAAGCGCTGAGAAAGATGTGATATAAAATACAATAAACGCTCTTCTGCGGTTCGCTTGTTTAAAAGCATGATCATGTCGTGATCTTGTTTTATTTCAGCGCTCATGAAGCTCATGATTTGGTGGCGCAGCTTTGGAAATTGCACTGACATTTCGTCGAGGGTCTCGTAGGGAAGCTCACACACCATGGCAGTTTCTAACGCAGAGGTATAGCTTTGGTGTTTGTTCTCTCTTAATGCATCGAAACCGATAATGTCACCAGGAAAGTGGAAGCCAGTAATCTGTTCTTCACCTTCGGTATTAGTCACAAATGATTTGAATGAACCGGTTCTCACTGCAAATAGAGAACGGAATTTATCACCAGTTTGAATCAGCGTGTCACCTTTATGAAGCGGCTTCTTGCGTTCAATAATATCGTCAAGAGATTCGATTTCTGTTTTATTTAACGCCACCGGTAAACACAGGTGACTGAAACTACAGTTTTGACAGTGAATAGAAAATTGGCTTCCTTTGCTCATAATGCACGCTCTCTAAAAGAATACCCGACAATAATACACCTATTTTTAAACGATTGCGCCATGAATAAGATAAGCTGCATATATTGCCATTATTACTGCAATAATTTGTCTAAAATGGTTATGTTGAAAACTTCGAACAATATATTGGCTACCAGCGCTTGCGGCGAGCAAGGTGGGTAATGTACCCAAACCGAAGAAGAACATAATAGCAGCGCCTTCTAGCGCATTACCCGCCGCGAGAGACCAGGTAAGTGTGGAATACACCAAACCGCAAGGAAGCCAACCCCAAATAAAACCATAAGGCAACGCACTTAAAGGGGTCTTAAATGGCAAAAAGCGTTTTGAAAGCGGCTGGACTTTGGAAAATAGGCCTCTACCCGCATTTTCCAGCACCGTTAAGCCAGTCCACCACTTACCCAAATAACACGCCAGTAGAAGCAACATGATTCCGCTAAGTAGGGAAAGGGCATAGTTGGCAAGAGGTATATAATCTGCTGCAATTTTTCCAAGTGCCCCGGTTATTGCTCCGGCGATGGTGTAGCTCACTATACGTCCTATGTTATAGGCAAGGGTATAGGGTAGTGCTGAAGCGCCTTTAGGCGATACCATCCTAAGCGCAGCGACAATTCCACCGCACATTCCCACACAGTGAACTCCGCCGGCTAAGCCGATAAGAAAGGCAGAGAAGTAGTTAATCCCTTCCATGTGGCGCTTGGCTTTTGTCTACTTTACTGTCTTGAAGTTCCTTGCGTTGCTCAGCTAGCTTTTTTTCTTCTGGCGGAAGATCATCGTCAAACAGTATGCTATAACCTTGGCGATCTAAATCTTCAAATTGGTTGGTTTTCACCGCCCAAAAGAATATCACGATAGCGACGGCAACGATGATGATGGCGATTGGAATTAATACGTAAATAATACTCATGCTATTTGCTCAAAAGTCGCGTTGAGTTTGTGACCACAATGATACTGCTTAACGACATACCAACAACAGCCATCCACGGTGAAAGTAGGCCTGATACGGCGAAAGGTAAGATCAAAACGTTGTAACCTACCGACCAGCCAATATTTTGTCTTATTTTTTGCTTCACTTGATGCGCAGTTCGAATAAGTTCTGGTACAGAAAGCAGCTGATCGCCAAGCAGTATAACGTCGGCGGCAGTTTTAGCCACGTCTGTGGCATTACCCACTGCAATTGCCACATCAGCGCTTGCAAGAACTGGAGCGTCGTTAATACCATCACCCATCATCATCACTTTCGCGCCAGATTGCTGCATAGCTTGAACGGCTTCGTACTTTTGCTCAGGTGTTAGGCCACCTTTAGCGGTCGAAATTGGCAATGGTGCGGTAAGCGCATTAACGTTTTGCTGTGTATCACCACTTAAAACGGCGAGGGTATGGCTTGCAGCTAATATATCGAGAGTTTCTTGCGTATCTTCTCTTAGTGAATCCTTTACTTCATACGCCGCCATAATACGCCCCTTAACCGTGAGAAACACGTTAGCTGAAGGGAACGCTTCAATGAGTTTTAGCTGAGATTCGTGAACGCTGAATGCTGCAGAACCCATAGAAAACAAAGTGTCATTGATCTCACCGCTGATACCACCTCCTGGCGTAACGGTAAAATTAGTCACTTTGTGTACCGTGCTATCGATAGCGTCAGCATTGCCGCTAGAGGCAGAAATCTCGCTTAGGGCTACACCGTCGCTAAAGGCTTTGGCAATCGGGTGTTCAGAGCGTGACTCCAAAGCGCGGGCAATTGATAGCGCACTATTACTATCCACACCGTCTGCATACCAGGCATTTGAAATAGTAAATTTGCCTTTTGTGAGCGTGCCGGTTTTGTCTAATGCGATGGTGTCAATGTCAGTAATTTGTTCAAGCGCATCGGCGCGTTTTAGTAAAATACCTTGTCTGTTTAACTTTGCCATAGCGCAGGTTAACGCTGATGGCGTAGCCAATCCTAATGCGCAAGGGCAGGTTGCAACCAGCACCGATATGGTGATCCAAAATGCCTCGTCGCTACCCTGAAACGCCCAAAAGCCATAGGTCAACGCCGAAATCAGCAATACCGCGGTAACGAAATAGCGAGAAAAATTATCGGCTATCTGCGCTGCTTTAGGTTTACTCGCCATCGCACTTGCTTGCAGTCGTACAATTTGATTTACCAGCGCATTTTTAAGGGTCTGCGTAACCGTAATAGTTAGCGTACCATCTTGACAAACCGTGCCGCCGTATACCGGACTACTGTTGGATTTACGCACGGGATTAAACTCGCCGGTAAGCATAGATTCGTCAACCGCTGCGTTGCCGTCGGTTACCACCCCATCAATGGGGACTGTTTCACCAGGCTTCACTAGCACTACGTCATCAATTTTTAGCTGCTTAGCCAGACACTCGGTTAGGCTGCCATCCGGATTTAGTTTGGTCGCTGATACGGGCACATACTGCATCATATTGGCAGAGATCTGTGCGGCGCGATGACGGCTACGATGTTCTAAGAACCGGCTAAGTAACAGCAGAAAAATAAACATGCAAATGGATTCAAAATACACTTCACCTTGCTCTAATACCGTAGAGCGAATTCCAGCAATGTAAGTACCGAAGATGGCGAGCGTAACGGGTACGTCCATATTAACCGTTTTGGCGCTTAGCGCTTTAGCGGCGCCCACATAAAAGGTGCTGCCTGAATACAGCACCACAGGTGTAGTTAGCGTAAGGGCAACCCAATAAAAATATTGGCGGGTCTCTAACTCAATAGCGCCGAACCAATCAAAATAAAGCCCAGTCATCAGCATCATAACCTGCATGGTCATAATGCCTGCTAGACCAAGCTTTTTTAGAAAGGTCTTTTGTTCGCGTTTATAACTGGCTTCGTGTTCATCTGGGTGAAATGGCGACCCAATATAACCAATGCGTTTTAGCGTAGATAGAATTTGGCTAAGCTTAATTTGAAAAGGTGACCAAGTAACTAAAGCCCGACGCTCTTGAACATTTACAGCTACTTGCTTGATGCCTTCAACTTTCGATAATTGCTTTTCAATAAGCCAGCCACAGGCAGCGCACGTAATACCTTCAAGGGTTAATTGAATCTGCTTGTCCTGACCTTCTTCAAACACGAACTCTTCTTGAAGGGAAGGGTCGTCATAGACTTTTAGCTTATCTAACGTTTCTAAAATACCGTCGTCAGATTTTTGCGCCGGTTCGGTTCTAAACTGGTAATAGTCTTCAAGGCCGTTGTTAACGATCGCTTCAGCTACCGCTAAGCAGCCAGGGCAACACATGTCTCGTTGTTGCCCTAAAATGACAGTAGTAAATTTCCCATTGTCTGGACTCGCTATAGGCAAGCCGCAATGGTAACAGTCGTGCTTTGTCATTATGGATTGAATTTCATTTTGCCAGTGTGGGGCAGATAGACCGTGTTTTGAATTTTCCAGCTATCATCAATCGGCGTCAGCGATATCCGCCATTTACCGTCAAGGTTTTCTTCAATAAAGCCGCGATAAATACCGTTAGCATCGCGACTCAATAAAACGCTAACATCGCGCTCTTCAAGGGTTACGTGGTAAAAACTTAGTTTAACCGCGTTGCCTTCTTGTGGAATACCTGAATGGAACTCTAGCGCTATGCTGCCCTCTTCAATGGTTAAATCGGTGGTGATATTCATGCGACGGGCTATCGCTTCTTTGTCCAGACGGGCATTGATTGCTTTTCCTTCCTTGTAGTAGTCGTCTACCACCAGGCTATCTTCGGTGCTAATAGCAAGGTTTAACAACACGCCACCCATGATGAGTGTAATGATAGGAACGGCAATTAAAAACCAGGGCCAGAACTCTTTATACCAGGGTCTATTCATCGAAATCTTTTCTCGTATTTACTTCACTAGCAAGGTTGCTAACAACATATCTATTATTACTCGTGAACAGACGTATTCGAACTGCACAATAACGATAAATATGGTGTTGGTAATTTGTATCGACAGCACTATAAATTTGTACGTAATGGCACTGTCTATATGGCTGTATTTTCTCATAAAAAAAGCCCCGTAGTAACGAGGCTTTTTAAGATATTTAATGATTTAAATCATTAATCATTTGAAAGGCTGTAAACATACGCTGCAACTACGTGAATTTTGTCATCACCCAAGGTTTTCTTAAATGAAGGCATTACACCGTTACGACCGTAAGTAAGCGTTTCTGTTACCGCTCTGTGGCTGCCGCCGTATAGCCAGATATTGTCAGTAAGGTTTGGTGCACCAAGTGCTTGGTTACCTTTACCGTCCATACCGTGACAAGCCGCACACGCTGCGAAACGAGCTTTACCTGCTTCTGCAAGCTGTGGGTCCACATCGCGACCGCTTAGACTAAGTACGTAGTTAACCACTTCTTCGATACCGTCTTCACCCATAGCATCTAGCCATGCTGGCATTGCTGCTTTACGACCAAGCGTAAGAGTTTCAACGATTTTCGCACCTGAACCACCGTACAACCAGTCGTCGTCCGTTAGGTTAGGGAAGCCGCCATTTTGACCACGTGCATCAGAACCGTGACACTGAGAGCAATTTTGTAGGAATAAACGCTGACCTACTTTATTTGCCTCTGGGTCTTTCGCCAACTCTTCAACTGGAACCTTAGCATACGCTTCAAAGATCGGGTCGAACTTTTCAGCAGCAAAATCTAGTTCACGGTCATACTCTACTAGGTAGCCTTGCTCTTTTGCTTCAATACGCGCTTGAACAGACTCTTCTAGCGATTGGATATTCTGGTTTGAACTCTTCCAACCCAAAATACCTTCATATGCACCTAGGCCAGGATAAAGCGCTAGATATAAAAAGCCCCAAACGATGGTCATGTAGAACATAATTGTCCACCAACGAGGAAGTTGATTGTTTAACTCCTCAATACCATCAAATTCGTGACCCATTGACTCACCTTCAGCTACGCCAGTCTTGTTAGACAGGCACCAGCGAAGAAGGAAGTAGCAACCAATGATTAACCCTAGGGTTATCACTGAAATCCAAATTGTCCAAAACATACTCATGAGTTCGAGACTCCTGCTAATCTTCTTTTGATTTTTCTTTTTCTTCGTCTGCAAACGGTAGGTTTGCTGCTTCATCGAATTTCTTCTTGTTGCGGCCGCTAAACGCCCACCACACGACTCCGATGAAGCTTACAAAGACGATGACAGTAAAAATGCTGCCTACAATTCCTTGATCCATATTATTTCAAATGTGTGCCAAGAGATTGTAGATAAGCAATAAGGGCCTGCATTTCCGTTTTACCCTGTACTGCCGCTTTCGCACCCGCAATGTCTTCGTCGGTATACGGAACACCAAATCCACGGAATACTTCCATTTTTTTAGCTGTTAACTCGCCGTCAAGCGTGTTTTCCGCAAGCCAAGGGAAACCTGGCATGTTCGACTCTGGTACTACGTTACGAGGATTAAGCAGGTGAACTCGGTGCCATTCGTCGCTGTAACGACCACCCACACGTGCTAGGTCAGGACCAGTACGCTTAGAACCCCAAAGGAAAGGGTGCTCCCATACTGACTCACCAGCAACGCTGTAGTGACCATAACGCTCTGTTTCTGCGCGGAATGGACGGATCATCTGGCTGTGACAACCTACACAACCTTCACGGATGTAGATGTCACGGCCTTCAAGCTCAAGCGCGGTATATGGACGTAAGCCTTTTACCGGCTCCATGGTCTGTTGTTGAAACATCAACGGCGTAATTTGAACCATGGCGCCGAAGCTGATAGCGATAAGGATTAATACCGTTAACAGACCGACGTTCTTTTCAATTAACTCATGTGCGTTTTTCATTATTCGTCTCCTTAACTACGCTGGCTGAGTCGCTGGGTCTGCAGCGATACTGCCTTTAGGTGCACGAACGGTTTTCCATGTGTTGTATGCCATAATGAGCATACCCGCTACCACGAAACAACCACCAATGAAACGAACCACATAGAAAGGTTTAGACGCTTCTAATGACTCAACAAAGCTGTAAGTTAAGGTACCGTCAGCATTTACTGCACGCCACATTAGACCCTGTAGTACACCAGACATCCACATTGCTACGATGTATAGAACAACACCGATAGTTGCGAACCAGAAGTGTACGTTAACTAGCTTGGTGCTATACATAGCGCGCTGACCGAATAGCACTGGAATTAAGTGGTAAATTGAACCAATTGAAACCATTGCAACCCAACCTAGAGCACCAGAGTGTACGTGACCAATTGTCCAGTCAGTGTAGTGTGATAGTGCATTAACGGTCTTAATCGCCATCATTGGGCCTTCGAAGGTAGACATACCGTAGAAAGACAATGAAACAATAAGGAAACGCAATACCGGGTCGGTGCGAAGTTTATGCCACGCGCCAGACAGCGTCATAATACCGTTAATCATACCACCCCAAGATGGAACGAATAGGATAATAGACATCACCATACCTAACGACTGAGTCCAGTCTGGTAGGGCAGTGTAGTGAAGGTGGTGAGGACCAGCCCAGATATACAAAGAGATAAGTGCCCAAAAGTGAACAATTGAAAGTCTGTATGAGTACACCGGGCGACCAGCTTGCTTTGGTACGAAGTAATACATCATACCAAGGAAGCCCGCAGTTAGGAAAAAGCCTACCGCGTTGTGGCCGTACCACCACTGCATCATAGCGTCTACTGCGCCTGCGTACAGTGAATACGATTTAGTGAAAGATACCGGAATAGCCATGCTGTTACCAATATGAAGAATTGCAACAGTTAACATGAACGCGCCTAAGAACCAGTTTGCAACATAAATGTGCGAAACTTTACGGATTACTAGGGTTCCGAAGAAGTTAATGATATAAGCGACCCAAACCAGTGCCAAAAGGATATCAATTGGCCATTCTAGTTCAGCGTATTCTTTAGTGCTGGTTAAGCCCATAGGTAGGGTAATTACAGCTAAAACAATAACGGCTTGCCAACCCCAAAAGGTAAATGCGGCAAGTTTGTCACTGAACAGTCTTACCTGGCAGGTACGCTGAACGATGTAGTACGACGTTGCAAATAGCGCACAGCCGCCGAAGGCAAAAATAACGGCGTTAGTGTGCAACGGACGCAAACGTGAGAATGTTAGCCATGGTGTGTCAAAGTTAAGCATAGGTGCAAATAATTGCGCGGCAATAAATACCCCTAGGCCCATACCAATGATACCCCAGACTATGGTCATGATGGTAAATTGCCTAACTACTTTATAATTGTAGTCAGGTTGTGCTTGGCTTATTTCACTCATTTTAATGAATCTTCCACTTCAAATGAACTATGGTCTCCAACTGCCGGAATAGTACGGTCGAGACGTGTATCAGCTAAGGAATAACGCTTCACACCGAGCTCGGAAAGAGTAATAATTATTGTCTCCAAGCCAGTTGGTACGCGGATGATAAGGTTTTTAATTACAAAAAGATACCATAAACTACCTAAGCTTGATCTCCGTCAATGAAGAAATACACAAAATTTAAGAAATGCTAAATAAAGATAACAATAAACGATCAAAATATTTACATTCCCAGCTTCCATTAGTGGCCATTATTGTTGTAGCCGTGTGTGTATACCTTGCACATAAATTCCAGTCATCGGTGTTAAAAGACACGAGCGTAGTTAATGGAATAGGAAACAGCTGCAACTTTGTCAATGAAACTTGCGAATTCTTAATTGATGACAGGTTAGCAATTGCCACTTTTTCAGCTATGCCTGAAGCCGAAGAGTCAGTAACGGTTAAGCTCTTAGTTCCTGAGGGAGAGGAAATAGAGAGCGCATGGATTGAAGGGGTAAACATGTATATGGGCAAAATTCCCGTGCTGTTAGATAACGATGGTCAAGGAAAGTGGTCAGGTTGGTTTATGTTAGGCAGTTGTAGTGAGCCAGTTATGAAATGGCAGCTACGTCTAAATATTAAAGATAAAGGAAGCCCCAGCTATTTGTATTTTGTTACACAGCAGTAACTGTTTTCAAAGCAATAAGACTCTCCCTACAGAAGAGGGAGTAAACAAGCAAAAAAAGGCCGCTCTTTATTTAAAGAGCAGCCTTTTTATTAATTACCTGTAAATTGTAGCGTGAACGCTATTTTTTACATTTGCGACTGCAAATAGTTTTGAAGCCCTAAACGCTTGATAAGACCTAGCTGCTGTTCTAGCCAGTGTGCGTGGTCCATCTCTGTATCGTCTAGTAGTACAATTAGCATGTCACGAGTAACATAGTCTTTCTCGGTTTCGCAAAGTGCGATAACTTCACGCAGTTTTACGTCAACTTCATATTCCACACGCAAATCGCTCTCAAGCATTTCAGGTACGTCTTTACCCACTTTGAAGCCAGTGCGCTTCGTCATGTCAGGCGTACCTTCTAAAAACAGCATGCGTTCAATTAGCTTAGTTGCATGTCCACGCTCGTCATCAAATTCATGATCGATGCGTTCGTAAAGCTTATTCAAACCCCAATCAAGATACATCTGAGAGTGAATGAAATACTGATCCATGGCGGCCAACTCATAAGAAAGTAGTTCGTTTAAGCCATTGATGATTGCTTGGTTACCTTTCATTAGTCATCTCCCATTACTTGCGCTTGTAGGTAGTTCTCTATACCCATAGCATCAATTTGGTATTCTTGCGTTTCAATCCAGTCTAGGTGCTCTTCTTCATATTCAAGAAGGTCTTCAAGCAAATCACGAGAAACATAATCCTGCTTTTCTTCACACAGCGCGATAGCTTCACGAAGTAGTGGAAGCTGTTCCTTTTGAAAACGCGCATCACATGACAGCATTTCAACGGTATCTTCGCCGATATAAAGTTTGCCTAACGCTTGAAGATTAGGAAGGCCCTCAAGGAAAAGGATGCGTTCGATCAGGTCGTCTGCTTGCTTCATGTCCTTGATAGACTTTTTATAATTTTTTTCGTTAAGTTCAGAAAAACCCCAGTTTTTGAACATACGAGCGTGCAGAAAGTATTGATTTATCGAAGTAAGTTCACTTGTTAGTACTTCATTCAATTTTGCAACAACTTGTTTATCACCTTGCATTGTGTAAACCCTATTAACGTATTTGCGTGAAGTTTAGTCTAAATTTGACTGCATGTCAAAAAAGTCTTTGTAAAACAATTGTTTACAAACGATAACGTTTCTCAATTCATCCATTGTTCGCATTTAGAACAGCATTACTGTTGTGCATGCGCATAAGCAAGACTTTCTTCAGCAAAACCAAGCCCTGCTTCGGTAAAGAAGTTGAAGACTTTATCTACACCGTTTTCTAATAAATGTGACACTTCATCCTCATAGCGTGCAATGGCTGCAACTTTTCCAACATAGCCCGCGTTTTTAAGCTGACGTGTGATGTTGATTGAGTCTTGTATAGAAGGCAGAGCAAGCAAAACAAGCTGAATCTGTTTGATATCTAAATTATCCCACAAATCGACGTCTTCACCGTCGCCGCATATTACGTTTAAGCCTTCGTCTGATAACTCTTTTACTTTTACTCGGTCGGCGTCCATTCCCCATACGCTCACATCACTTAATTTAGATAACGCATTGAAGGCACCGCGACCAACTCGTCCCATCCCCAATACTAAAAACTCCGCGTTGTGGAGAGTAGGATAAATGTCTTCTTTTAAGCGCTCGTTTTTCTCAAAACGTTTAATGGTGTGCTTATGATTGTGATATTGAGAATGAGAATTGCGATAGAGCACGCTTGTAATAACGAATGAAATAGATACGGCTAAAGCAATCACCACTAACCAAGAGTTTGCCAATAAACCTAATGAAACGGCTAGTGCGCCAACAATAAGGCCAAATTCACTGTAATTAGAAAGCACCAAGCTGCTCAAGTAAGCCGTGCGACCGCGTAGGCGAAGCGACGTAAATAAGCCGAAAAAGAGTGCTGCTTTTAACGGTATAAATAAGCAGAACACGATAGCTAGGACAATCATACTGAGATCGGGAAGGGCGGTAAGACCGATAGTAAGGAAGAAGCCGATTAAGAAGAGATCCTTAAAACTAAGCAGCGACTTCGCTAGCTCCGAAGCCTTTTCATGTTGCGCTAACATGATTCCAAAGATTAGTGCCCCAAGATCGCCTTTAATGTTAACCAGCTCAAACAAGTGATAGCCACCTAAGGCGAGGATAAAGCCAGTAAGCGGAAGCAGTTCACCGTGGCCCGACTTATTAATCATTTTGTTTATGATTGGCATTGCTGGGAATAAGGTCAACAAGGCAAGCGCCCACACAGAGGGGAGCTTTCCAGTTGCTGCAACAAGGAAGATAACAGCAAAAACGTCTTGCATGACCAAAATGCCAATGGCAAGGCGGCCGTGGCGGGTTTTACTTTCGCCACTTTCTTCTAATACTTTAACCACGCACACTGTGCTACTGAAACTAAGGGCAAAAGCGATAAGCGCAGCGCTTTTCCATGTAAGCCCATCAACGAAATTTGCTGCAACCGCACCTATCGCATAGACGCAACAGGTAATAACGCCTACCCATACTAAGGTATGTGAAACGCTTCCCGCCCAAACTTCTCGACGACTCAAATCGCGGATGTTGAGTTTCAGACCGATGGTGAAGAGCATAATGGTGATGCCCAAGTTGGCTATTTGGGTTAAATCTTCAGTAAGCGTGTAGCCTGCAAAATTTAATAAAAAGCCAGCTACCAAGTAGCCAACTAAAGGAGGAATGCCAATAAGTTTAACCGTTAAGCCGCAAACAAATGCGAAAAGAAGAAATGCATACTCCATGAATTACCTTTCAGAAAATGTTGAACGTAAAATCCGTTACCTTTTTATAGGTCACATCATCTATTAACCAGTGATAGCTACAAATCGCCCAGTCAACTCGCTAATTGAAAGGTTTTAGACTAGCATGCAATGGCTTGTTTTCGCAGCTAAAAAAGCATTGTAATTGTATTTTTTGGTAACGCGTAACCCAATTGAGCTAGAAGCCGGCTCAGCATATTTAACCTTTAAATCAGTCATTTACCGCTAAAGTAAATCTAGTTCCCGATTTTAGGTGTATTGAACAGGGTTGTAGGCATATTATTTTGTTTAGATATGACTAAAGATAAAGAAGGACTTTGAATGCGTTTAACAATTCTAACTGTGCTAACCCTGCTGGTCGCTTTCAACGTGGTGATTGGCGTATTGTGGGCGCCCGTGTGGTGGTTTTTACTTTTATCAGTCACGCTACTCATTTTTGGTCTATACGATGCCTTCCAAACAAAACATGCCATTTTAAAGAACTTTCCATTAATTGGCAGGGTACGATGGACCGTCGAGGGACTAAGGCCCTACATCCAGCAATACATCATAGAAACCGATACTGGCGGAGCACCTATTTCCCGCATGTTTCGTTCGATTGTTTATCAACGTGCGAAAAACAGTAGAGAAACTGTTCCCTTCGGTACTCAGCTAGATACGTATAAAGATGGCTATGAGTGGATTGGCCATTCTTTATCTGCTCGCGAAGTGGAAGACATGGATGAAGATCCCCGAGTGACGGTAGGTGGCCCTCATTGCAAAAAGCCGTATCGTGCAAGCATACTTAACATAAGCGCAATGAGCTTTGGAAGCTTGTCAAAAAATGCCATTTTGGCGCTAAATAAAGGTGCTGCAAAAGGCGGGTTTTACCATAACACAGGTGAGGGTGGTCTAACCCCATATCACCTCGAAAATGGTGGCGATATCGTTTGGCAAATTGGTACGGGATACTTTGGTTGTAGAAGTAAAGATGGCGGTTTCGATCCTGTTCTTTTTGAAGAAAAAGCCAAACTCGACAATGTGAAAATGATAGAAATAAAGCTAAGCCAGGGCGCTAAGCCTGGACATGGTGGTATTCTACCTGCGTATAAAAATACCCCTGAAATAGCTAAAATAAGAGGTGTTGAGCCTGGAACTCAAGTTGATTCTCCCCCTAGACATAAAGCGTTTGCAACGCCTTTAGAAATGGTTGATTTTATTAGTCAGTTACGCAAGTTAAGTGGCTATAAACCAGTGGGTATTAAGCTGGCGCTGGGTAGAAAAAGTGAGTTCATTGCCATGTGCAAAGCCATGGTAGAGAAGGACGTAACGCCAGATTTTATAACGGTAGACGGGGGCGAAGGAGGTACCGGCGCCGCACCGCTTGAGTACACAAACTCTATAGGATTTCCTCTGCGTGAAGCGTTGGCGTTTGTTGACGACTGTCTCACTGGTTTTGGTATTCGCGACAAAATTAAAATCATTGCTTCTGGAAAAATCATTACCGCTTTTCAGTTAGCGAAAAATCTAAGTTTGGGCGCCGATTTATGTAACAGTGCCCGAGGAATGATGTTGGCACTTGGGTGTGTTCAGTCGCTGTCATGCAATACGAATAAATGTCCGACCGGTGTAGCAACGCAAGACCCCAAGCTTGCCAAGGGCTTAAACGTTGAAGACAAGTACGAGCGCGTGTACCGCTTTCACAAAAAAACTATTCATGCGCTGATGGATATCTTGTCTTCTACAGGACATGTGAGAACTAGCGAACTAAATCGTACCCATATATTTAGACGAGTAGATCAGTGTAATATTGCGCGTTACGACGAAATTTTCCCGTTAGTTAAAACAGGAAGTTTCTTAACCGAAGACGTTCCCGATAGATTTAAATTACACTTAAAAGAAGCAAATTCTGAAAGCTTTATGCCTTGTAGTTTATTGGCAGAAATAGAGAAAGAAACGAAAGCGGTATCTTAAAAAAGCTAAGCCGTGACTCCTAATCAAATACCGATTGTGGAGTCACGCTTAATGATTTTTAATGCCTAAAACTGCGAGTTAATCTTTAGATTGCTCGCTTGGAATACGCAGTTGATAGAGGCGGTAATCACTAGTCCTGTAGGGTGTTACTTTATATTTAGGCTGAAGATACGCCACTAAATCTATTAGTTCGGAAACGGTTAGCTCGTCGTTTACAACTCGCATTAATGACACACCATCTTCGCTGGTGAAACTGGCAGGCTGTCGAGGAGTAAGTTTGTGTGATGGGTTAATAATACTTGTCACCAACTCTGCATAAGTTTTAATTCTTCCACTGCTGCCTCCCAACGGAATAGGCTTCGCGACTAGGTATTGCGCATTGTCGGACTCCTTTTCTCCTGCGATTCTGTGACAGTCTTGACACTGATACTTCTTAAATACCAAATAGCCTTTTTCCATATTGCCTTCGGGCAAGCTAAAGCCACGAGGTGACTGCGCGCCCTGGTCACAGGCGAAAAGGAGAAGCGTTGCTATAACAACTATTGCTGTTTTCATACTCATTTCCCTCTTTCTTTTACGGTAAAGATACGTAACGTTCGCTAGAACTAATGTGTATACACTGATTATGAATGAGGCTGCAGACTAATCATTGACCTAGCTCAAAGAATAATTATTTGTATAGCACTACTATTTAATAGAATTAGTTAACGGTAAGGTAGTAAAGCACTGCTACCTAACAAAAATTGAGGACAGCCACAATGCAAGGTTACGAGACAATTTTAGTACCTATAGATATTTATTCTGACTACGAATTAGTGGTGGAGAAAGCCATTGCAATAGCGGGCAATAGTCACAAAATTCACCTCCTGTATGTTGCTTATCCACAAACCAATGTAGAGCCTTACGGAATATTTCTAGAACGGGATTTTTCAGAGGAAGTAAGAGAGCAGGCATCAAGGCAATTAAAAGACGTTGCTGCAAAACATGATATACCTTACAGCCACATCAATGTAGAGATAGGTTCTCCAGCTGATGAGATTCACCATATGGCCGAAAAGATTAATGCAGATCTCATTGTTGTCGGCACCCATGGGCAGAGCGGTCTTCGTTTGCTACTTGGGTCAACGGCCAATGCAGTACTACATGGTGTTAAAACAGACGTGCTAGCTGTGAAAGTATAAATTAATGCGGCGATTAGCGTCGAAAATGTCTTAAATATTCATGATAAATACCTTCGCCGTCATGTAGATGTAACGAAGGCCAGTTACGTTTTGTAAGGCTGTAACTAATCTTAAAATTACTTATCATGATAACGAAACGGAAAGGTATTTTACGCGTACTCTATGCCACTTACTATTCACTTAAGGGGCTTCGAGCAGCCTTTTTAAGTGAAGCTGCGGTCAGACAAGAAATTTTCGCAATATTGATAATGACACCTGTAGCGTTTTTCATCGACGTTACGCATGTAGAACGTATATTGCTGGTGATATCTTTACTGATAGTGCTTATCACTGAGTTACTCAACACCGCTATTGAGAAACTCTGTGATCATGTCAGCACAGACATCCATTTATTAATAGGGCGTGCTAAAGATATCGGCTCGGCAGCAGTGTTCATTAGCTTAATGATGGCCGGCTTCACGTGGATTAGCATTCTTTGGTAGTGCAATTTGCGATTTATAGGCGGAAAGAAAGCCCTAATTTATAGGGCTTTGATTTTCTGGTCACAACATTCTGATACTAAGGTTCTAATTGTGCTATCTAAATTTTTAATGTGCGAATAATGCAATGAAGTTTCACCACCGTTATTGATATCTTTTATCGTAAAAACAACATCATCGCCTCGTGAAGTTACGCAGATTCTCACGTAATCATCAGATTGAGCTAATGGCACGTGGAGATATAACGGCTCATTGTTTGAGTTTAAATAATCTAGTGCTGCTTCTTGTGACTTGAAAGGGTCTTGCTTCTCGGGTTGGACATTCCATGACGACGAGGGAACCACCATTTCCGCGAGTAATTTTCCATGCTTTGTATCAATACCGCTACTCATATATCACTCCTTTTACTTGAATGTTTGCCAACTTAGAAAACCTATTCATTAATATAGGTTTAGGGCAAATTTACCTTTTGATACGCGAGTAATAGAGTTTCAGATTGGTAAAAGAATGAAGAGCGTAGGTGAGTTAGACATTGTTACTGAAGTTATTGGTTATGCGTAACACCGCATTAATTAAGTTACTGTATTTAATAAGCTTTATCTTTTCCGTTTTGCCGACAATTTTGCCATTCCACCACGCTTTACGTTAGCCTGTTTTGTATAATGCCCAGGCATTTCCGGTGATTGCCAACCTCCAGCCAGTTGAAGCTCGGGTAAAGATGCGCCATCTTCGGCTAGAGAAACTGCACCACCAACACGACCGCTATGAGGGGTAATGTTTTCGCTAATACCTGCGCGTTGAGCAATGCGTTGCCAAATCCGATAGACACTCGAATAGTTAAGTACATTTGCCTTATGGCTGGGAATGTTCTCATCGAATGGTAAAAGTGCTGTTTTATGGTTTGTTAGTCGTCTAAACAAAACGCCTTTGTGCAGGCCACGTAAATCTGAAGAAAGGCGGGTTGCTTTAGTTTTTGGGTCAAGATTAGCTTCGTTGATATACTCTTGAACCATAGATATAGTGCTGGAAGAAACATAGCGATATTGACCTTGACCAGACTGGTCGCTTTTCGAAGAAACAACCAACAGGGTGTTATTACGCGCAGATATATCCTCGATGCAGACTCGAACTAATTCATCAGCGCGAAGCAATGCATCAAACATCAGGTTAATGATTGCAAGGTCGCGGAGCTCTAATAAAGAATCAGGAATAATTGCATTGTTTATTTGTTCAAGCATATCTATGGTAAGCGGAACCGCTTGTTTGTGAGACAAGCGAAACTTTCTATTCTCTATAAGCGATAAACGGATGAAGTCTCTTAGATACGCAGATCTAATAATCGGGTTTGGCAATTTAGCCACGCCTAAAAATTTACTAAGGGCAGATAACCTACGCTTAATGGTTCTATAGGCGAGGGGAGAACGACACAACGCTTCGACATATTGTTTAATGCAGATCTCATTGTGTTCGAAGTTGTTTTTAAAGCCACTTAATCCAGCTTGCTTACAAAAAATTGCGAACTCATTGTAGTCACTAATGTATGCCCGTTGTGTGTTGTATGGAAGCTTGGTAAAAATATCTTGATAATAGCTTTCAACGTGATTATCAGAAGATGAACATTGACTTGTTGTTAGGTCGTCAGAACCTGACGTGTGCTGCTTACCACGAGAGTTCTCAATACCAAAAGCTGAAACCGTCGCGCTACTTGAGTCTTGTGGCTGTGAGTGGCTATCACTGTTGCTGTTAACTAATTGAGTTGTGATCAAGTATGAGCTATTAGTTTTTGAGGACATTGAGAGCAACCTGGTGAAGACATTAATGTGACTATTATGCTAGATTTAACAGAACTTGATAAGCTATTGATATGTAACAATATTCACGCATGATAACTGTAATTATCATGCGTGAAGTTACGCACTAATCCAATCATCACTCCACAAACCGCTTTACTATTATAATCTCAAGTACAGTGCTACTCTATCATATTACTGTATATATAAACAGTTTGGGTGTTTCAATGCCGTCAATTGTTGGCCTATCTCGTAATTATTCCAAACCATATCGCTAGATAAGGCTTGTGGCCTGCTGAGATAGTGCGTTTTTTGTGCAATTCAAATCGTGCGCTACGTGAAATCTGCAAGGTAATACCACGAATTCTCGCTCAGATTTCACGTAGCGACGCCTGAAAAATAAGCTGAAAAGTGATGAAAAAACACTCTAAGAGCTTATTTATTTAAGAAGTACTTCACATGATTTACTTCCAAGATGTTTGCTGGTTAGCCGCACATTTTCTAAAGCCAAACGAGTTAAAGGTAAAAGTAAGCGTTACAAAGTGGAATAGGCGATTACCTAGTAGTTATTACCTTTGCTTTTTATATGCTTTTCATAGAGCGCTTATTGAATGCCGACTTCGGTGCGACGACAACAAAACGACTATACGGTACGTTGCCAACAAAACGTCGACTACGAAAATACGAATTTAATAATAACACGTGGATAATTTTTAATTCTACGTGCTATCCACGCCACCCAACTTCAAAACAATGAACGGTCTTCATGCACAATGTTTAATTTAATAAGAAGTCTACATAATTGATGATATTTAAAATAAAGAGCAATCAATAAATGGGTTTTACGGGCCGTAATTATTACATTTAACGCAAAATATTAGAAAAGCCTAAACCTTACAGCTTGTCGTTTTATCTTAGAAATAATTAGGTTCCTTTATTTAATTCATCAGCGTAACGCCTTTGGATGATTGAGCTAGAAATTAATATTACAAGCTGTGCGTTCATTATTTAAAGTAAAGAAGACTAAAGCCTGATAAATGTTTTTAGGAACATGATTAAGTCCTAGTATTTATCTTTGTTAGTTGTCATTAAACCTTACGAATACCTAGAAATTACGAGAAGGATAGCGTAAAGCTCCTTGCAAGACTCCATCTGGCTCATTCACCATCAACTTTGATACTCTATTTAACATAATATACATTATGCGTAATTGAGTATATGGACGATAAGGGCACTAATGTCACTCTATTCGGATGTTTTGTTGGCTGTGATTACTTACAGACTTTTATGCGTGGCAGCTGTTTTTATGACTCGGCGTTACCGCACTTGCTTCGATTGTGTCAGTAGTTTTTATTGAAAGTCGCAATGAACTTTGGATTTAGACATGAAAGTTATAAATCGTGCGCTACGTGAAATTTGTAGCACTACACCTCGCAAAATGTATTTTTATTCACGTAGCGTCACGTTAGTTTTTTGATTAATTATGGGTATAACTAACAAACAGAAAGACGTAGTCTTTGTATTTTTATAC
>NZ_VTYM01000034.1:0-34783 GCF_013113925.1 Alteromonas sp. 07-89-2
CCTAAAACCTAGCATAAAGTCTAATTTTTATCGTAAAAACAGCTGGAAAAAAAAGACTGCACTTTCACCTACTTACCAAATACATACAAATCAAATAATTTCATCTGATGTTTATAAAAAATGCTCCATGCGGTATATTTCTGCGTATAAACCGAAATTTATAAAAGGTGAAAGGAATTTACTGCGTGATTGAGAACGAAAATAAATCTCCACTCAACAAGCCGGTGTTTATTACATCGTCAGCTTTAATCCTATGTTTACTTATCTTCGCTGCTGGTGCTCCTGAAACAGCAGACGCGCTCTTCCAAAAGCTTCAGAGCGCAATTGTGACCAACGGTAGTTGGTTTTATGTGTTTACTGTCGCAGTAATTGTGGTGTTTGTTGTTTTCCTCGGCATGTCACGCTACGGCGAAATTAAGTTAGGTCCAGATCACGCAAGCCCCGAATTTAGCTTTGGGACTTGGCTTAGTATGTTGTTTGCAGCAGGAATGGGAATTGGGCTTATGTTCTTTGGCGTTGCCGAGCCCTTAATGCACTTTTTAGCGCCCCCCACTGCACAGGCTGAAAGTATTGACGCTGTTCGCGAAGCAATGAAAACCACATTTTTCCATTGGGGTGTTCATGCTTGGGCAATTTATGCAGTAGTGGCGCTGATTTTGGGCTATTTTGCGTACCGTCAAAACTTACCTCTTACACTGCGTTCTGCTTTATATCCTTTAATTGGTGACCGGATTTACGGCTGGCCTGGGCACGTGGTTGATATATTCGCGGTTACATCAACGGTGTTTGGTGTATCGACGTCGCTAGGCTTTGGCGCTTCACAAGTAAATGCGGGGTTTAACTATTTATTTGGTTTACCGTCAAACACTGGTGTTCAAATAGCTATAATGGCAGGCGTTGTTGGTTTAGCCGTAATTTCTGTAACTACTGGCCTGGAAAAAGGTATACGCCGTCTGTCAGAAACCAATATGGTTTTAGCCTTACTGCTACTTTTAATCGTTCTTGTTTTAGGCCCAACTGTATTTTTACTACAAGCGTTCATGCAAAACACAGGGGCTTATCTGTCTGATTTAGTGCGCAACACATTTAACCTGTTCGCCTATGAGAAAACAGACTGGATTGGTGGCTGGACTATCTTCTACTGGGGTTGGTGGTTAGCATGGGCACCGTTTGTTGGCCTGTTTATCGCGCGTATCTCTTACGGTAGAACTATTCGTGAATTTGTAATGGGCGTACTGCTTATTCCATCAGCATTTACACTATTTTGGATGACCGTATTCGGCAACGCCGCTATTGATCAGGTGTTAGTACAAGGTAAAGACGTACTTGCACAAATGGTAAATGAAGATACCTCAGTGGCACTGTTTGTATTTTTAGAGCAGTTCCCTTTCGCTTCAGTACTAAGCCTTATAGCAGTATTGATGGTCATTGTGTTCTTTGTAACCTCATGTGACTCGGGTGCCATGGTTGTCGATATGCTGTGTTCCCACGGTGAAAACAATACGCCGTTGTGGCAACGAGTATACTGGGCTGTTGGCGTTGGTGTGGTGAGTTCAGTGCTGCTTTACGCTGGTGGTCTTGGTGCGCTGCAAACTATGACGATTGCTGCCGCACTGCCATTTGCTATTGTGCTGCTTATCGCCATCTCGGGACTATTGAAAGCCCTTCGTATTGAGGCGTATAAACGTGAAAGTTTACAAGTACTAACGGGTACACCGCAGCATAATGACTCTGACAAAAACTGGAAAGAGCGCCTTGAAAATATTGTGACCTTTCCAGATGAAACTGCTGTTCGTCGTTACATCAACAAAGTGGTGAAGCCTGCGCTAACAGAAGTAAGCGAGGAGTTTAAAGCTCAGCAATTCGAAATAAAAATCGAAGATACCGACGAAGCACTCGTATTAACCGTTCATATGGGCAATGACCCTGAGTTCATTTATGCTGTGCATCCTGTATCGACAGAACAGCCTGAATTTGGTCCAAGTGACACACCAGCACTGGACGAAAACCAAAAGGCCACGTACTATCGCGCCGAAGTGCATCTTAGTGAAGGTGGTCAGAACTATGATATTATGGGCTGGTCGAAGATTTCGGTCATTAATGACGTCATCGATCACTATCATAAGCACCAACATTTTATTCATTTGCTTAAGTAACCGCTGGGTTACGCATTTGTTGGAAGTAACATGCGAAAAGAAGAAGAACTATTAGTGGCACTACGGCGCGTAATACGCGCTGTAGACCTACGCAGCAAGCAGCTAAGTAAACACGTGGGTTTAACAGGGCCACAGCTATTGGTGATGCAAAATATTGAAGAGCGCCCGGGTATAATGGTGCGCGAGATTGCAGAGAATATTAACTTAAGCCCTGCAACCATCACGAATATTCTAGATAGACTAGAATCACGAGACTTAGCTACGCGTATAAGAAGTACGCAAGATAAACGAAAAGTGGGCGTATTCTTAACCGAACGCGGTAAAGAGGCAGTGGTCGACGCACCTCGCCCGCTTCAAGAACACTTTGTCGAGCGTTTTTCACAGCTTAAAGAGTGGGAGCAAAGCCAAATGGTCGCTACCGTTCAGCGAATTGCTAGCATGATGGATGCTGAAGATATTGATGCCTCCCCTTTCCTGGAGTTAGGCAGTATTTCAGAAAAAAGCTAATAGCCTTTGTCTTCTTTAAAAAAAATGGCCTTCACTTGAAGGCCATTTTTGTATCTATCTTTGCCGCTGGCGTAGAAGCGCTCAGCTGACTTCTATGACTTCGCCTTAAGTGGATTTACCTTTCCACCTGTGATTTTGTCAGCGCGCCCTTCCTCTTTCGCTTTCTCAGCACGGCGCTTGCGGATTTCTTTAGGGTCAGCAATAAGCGGGCGGTAAATTTCAATACGGTCGCCATCGGTAAGCGTGTCGCGAAGCTTAACCACGCGGCTCCAAATACCCACTTTTGTTGCTTTCAAATCAATCTCGGGAAACTGCTCAAGCACGTTAGACGCGTTTATCCCTTCTTCTACCGTCGCATTTTCATGAATAGCAACATCAATGATAGTTTGCTTGGTGGGTAACGCGTAGGCAACCTCAATATTGATGAGCTTCTTACTCATGCGTACACGCTCCGCGCTCGGTCTGTAAACGCTGCAACCATACTGCTGGCTAAACTGTTAAACACTTTACCAAAAGCCATTTCAGCTAGCTTATTGCTGAATTCAAACTCTAGGTTTAATTCAATTTTACAGGCTTCTTCTGATAACGCTGAAAATGTCCAGCCACCGGTAAGCGAGCGAAACGGACCGTCGACCAGTTGCATTTGAATACTTTTACCTGGCTCTAACACATTGTGCGTTGTAAACCATTGCTTGATACCTGCTTTTGCCACTAACAATGACGCTTTCATGCTTTGCGCTGAAGTGTCGAGGATTTTGCTATCGGTACAGCCTGGCAAAAACTCTGGGTAGGAAGCTACATCGTTGACTAAGTTAAACATGGCTTCTGCGCTATGGGCTACCAGCGCGCTTCTATGAATACTTGGCATTGATTCCACTACAATTAAAACTCTTGGCCGCATTGTATCACAGAAAATTTGGTTCGCTCGTATTCGGTTTTGAACCAAATGCCCCAATATAAGATAACAATGACAACTAAAGACATTCCTTTGAACAATCAGTATAATAGCCAGCATGAAAAAGAATAAAGCCAACAAAAACACCTCAGGAAATATCGCGCAGAATAAAAAAGCGCGTCACGACTATTTCCTAGAAGACAAGTTCGAAGCCGGACTTGAGCTTCAAGGGTGGGAAATTAAAAGTATTCGTGCCGGTAAAGTGAACATTACCGATGCGTACATTATTATCCAGAATGCCGAAGCGTATTTGGTAGGGTGTAGAATTAGTCCGCTGAATCAAGCCTCTACCCACGTTATCGCTGCTCCAGAGCGTGCTCGCAAATTGTTGCTGAACAAACGAGAAATTGACCGCTTAATGGGTGCGCGAGACCGCCAAGGTTATTCAATCGTTGCCACGTCTATGTATTGGAAAAAGTGTTGGGTGAAACTAGAAATTCACCTAGCAAAAGGTAAGCACGCCCATGACAAGCGTGACACCATTAAAGACAAAGATTGGCAACGTCAAAAAGAAAGAATGATGAAACACAGCGTTTAACGCTGTGTTTTTATTGGGCTGCCAAAAAAGAAGTGTGATAGGTTTAACCTACGTCTCGTTTCGTCATTTTCTTGCGATGTAGCATATCAAGAATCAGACTCCACAGCGGTGACGGATTTCTTAAGGTGGTTAGGTTATTCCCAAGGCGTCTAAGTTGTCTTCGCACCATGGCCATATTCGCAAGGCTTGCAAGCGATTTATCTTTCCAAGAGCAGTGTGGAATTATGCCCGAATACGCCCATTCTTGTTGCCACTTTTTAGCTAAGTCGGGCGTAATAGCAAGGGCGCTGGCTAATCCAACAAGGGCACAGCCCTGCTCAATCACTTCCTCTGCTACCTCGGCCCTTTTTATACCGCCAGTTGTCATAAGCGGAATATCAGTTTTACTTACCAGTGCCTGCGCAAATTCCAAAAAGTACGCTTCTCTGGCCAGCGTGGTGTCGTCACGGGTTTGCCCTTGCATGGCAGGCGCTTCATAACTGCCGCCAGACAACTCTACAACATCAACACCCAAGGCTTCCAAGCGATTTACCACCTCACAGGCATCATCAAAAGAAAAGCCATTTTTCTGAAAGTCTGCAGAATTTAGCTTTACCATAACAATAAAGTCTTTAGCGCAAACCGCTCGAACCTGACTGACTATATTTATCAGCAAGCGGGCGCGGTTAATAATAGAACCGCCCCACTCGTCTTGGCGCTGATTAGTAAGCGGTGATAAAAACTGCGTAAGCAAATAGCCGTGGGCAGCGTGAATTTCAACGCCATCAAACCCGGCTTTTTCAGCTTGCTTAGCAGTTTGAACGAAACGTTTGCACACATCGTGAATGTCTTGGCAGGTCATTTCTCGTGGTTGAGCAAACAGCTTGGAGTGTTTACCCATATCAAGCGGTACAGCAGAAGGCGCAATAGCTTTGCCTTTCATCGCTTTAAATACCTGTCGACCAGGGTGATTAATCTGCATTATGGCTAAAGCGCCATTAGACCTAATGATTTTTGCCCACTTTTGAAACGGTGCGATGTCGGTATCTTTTTCTAGTGCAACGCCACCTGGCCCTGTCATGGCGCCTTTATCAACCATAACGTTGCCTGTGATCACCATGCCTAAATTGCCGTGGGCCCAATATCGATAGAGTGAGTACAAAGACTCTCCGGGAATATTTCCCATACTCGACATATTTTCTTCCATAGCAGCTTTAACAAGACGGTTTCGCGCTGTTACGCCACATGGCAAGGTATACGGAGAATACAATATGGAATCTGAAGACATTTACACTACAAGCCTTTTAATTATGCTCACGTACTTTAATGGTTCTTGCTACTAATTGCATCATTACATCAGCACTATTTCCTTAAAAATTCGCTAAAGTAATCAGATAAAAATCGGTAATTTTGTTTATAAATTGCGTTTTTTGCACAGCCCTTGTGCGCTCGGCACTTGAATTTTACACAAGCATCCTCATATCTATGGTAGTTCAATAATACTCAATGTTTGTGTGTTGCTGTTTAAGCAAAGCTTCAACTGAAGGCCACACAGGTAAGCTTTTGAAAAACTAGATGTTATTTTTGGTTGATTTATAGCCAAACCCTTAAAATTTATAGTAATTTTCAAAAGAATGTATTTCACCATGTAACAATTGTGCTATTATTGAAAATCACACTCGGGGCTGATTAGGATTCGACAGGATCTAGGAAGCCGGAGGTGCATGCAGAGGAGCGGTTTGCCTCTTAAAAAGCCGCATTTAAATAGTCGCAAACGACGAAACATACGCACTAGCCGCTTAATAACCGGCATAGGCCCTTCCACCCTAGTCTTTTCCTGCTAGCGGGGATTCGGAAGGTCATCCAAGTAGGATAGCGAGGGAACCTTGTCTAAGGGTGAACCGCGAAACAGTATTAGGCCAGCTGCAAGGAAATCCTGTTTGTCGGAGTTCCAAGCAGTTAAATAAATGACAAACTAAGCATGTAGTACCAAAGGTAGACATTTTCTGGACGCGGGTTCAAATCCCGCCAGCTCCACCAAATTAGAGGTGCAAGTTATTATAAAACAGTAACTTGCACCTTTTTTATATGTGTAGAGTTAGCGTAGTGTCACGATAAGGTGTCACGAAATGAAAACCCGCTACCTCTATAGAAACAAGCATGGCGTTTACTGTTTACGCTTTGAACTTCAATCTAAGCCTAAAAACACGTATCGCCAACTTTTGATATCATTGCGAACCAAAGAACCACGTATTGCACTTCAGCATTACAGCACGGTCATGCCCGAAATTTATAGAGTTCTTTGTAATTACAGCGACAGTCTAAGGTTGAACGTGTCTGAAGCACCCAACGTTTTTGAAGTGAAACGAACGATTAGAGAGTTAGTAGCCCGAATCGTAGAGACAGAAAAAGACTCTTCTGTCTCAAATTTAATGTCACAGGTTCGTTATCGTAAACTGGACAACTATCTAGACGCAACATTTGAATCTCTGGACTTGACTGAATCGCAGCTTATGGCTCTAAAACGCAAGCTGAGTATTTCAGAGTCAAGAGAAAGAGCATTGGTTACCTCACTGACGAGTCAATCAACGACAGCCTCACCTGCTAGCATAGAGAGCCATCCTATAGGTGAGCTCGTAGACGATTACTTTAATTTTAAGCGAAAAAGTTGGGGCACTAGGACAGCTACGCAAGCTTTGTCTAACCTTATTCGGTTTGCCGAGATTATCAATTTTGAATGCCCTTCAGCTCAAATCGACGGAAAATTGATACAGCATTATGTAAATGTCATGACTAAGCTCCCAAAAAATGCTGGTAAACGGAGGAAAGAGGTCACGACAACCGATGCAGAATTAGTGGCAAAGTGGTGGCTAGACTTATCTGTAAGCCACACTGAAACTGTTTTAGGAGCGGGTGGCCTAGAGAAGCACTTCTCCGACATTCGAATGTTTATAAAATGGTTACACGAACGGCACTACGTCTCTCTCGATTTCTCGAAGCACCTTGAATTAGCTAAACCAAAAGGCGCGAAGTTTGTAGAGAAAAGAGCAATGTATGATACGGCGCATATATCCAAGATCTTTTCGAGCTATATATATGGCGATACGTTAAGAAATAGAGAAGCCCCTAAATCATATCATTTCTGGGCACCATTGATTGCGCTTCACACAGGCATGAGAATTTCAGAGATTGCTTGTTTAGAGGTGCAAGACATCTTCTATGAAGATGGAATATTGGTGTTCTCTGTCAATGATGAGTGGAAGTCAGATGAACTAAAGAAAAGCCAATTTTCCAAATCTAAAAAGACTAAGGATTCTTTGCGGAACATACCTGTTGCCGATGCTGTTTTGAATTCTGGTTTGCTTGATTTCATAGGGAAACGAAAGTCTGGCTTACTCTTTTACGACCTAAATCTGAGCGATACAAAGGGTTTGGGCAACACTATTTCTAAATGGTACAACGAAGCCTTTGTTAAGTATGCCAACATCCCGAAGCGAAATGATAAAAACACTCCGCTAGCCTTTCACTCATTTAGGCACACGTTTACTTCGCTTCTTGATAAAACGACTATTAAAGAACAGCCTCTAAGACGAAATGAAGCCTTTTATGTTACAGGCCATAGAGATGACAGCGTGAGAACCCAAACGTACAACCACGGCAGTTACAGCGGCTCGTTTATAAAAGCTTATATTGATGCTATCGACTTCGGTATTGATTGGAGTGCGGTGTCATACAAAAAGTTTCGAGAGCGTCGTAAAGCATAAAAACTAGTCATAGGTCCAGTTTTATCTCCAGCCGCTAATGGCTACTCTGCCAAATAAGCATAAGGAAATTAACATGGAAAAACTGGACTTCATCAACGCATTGGACGAAATCGATTTAGTCCTTACTATCACAATATCCGCTTTCGACGCTGAGATAAATGAGCAACATTTATGCCTTCTAAAAGATAGTATTAACCTGTCTCAACGCGAGCTTTCAGCTCTGCTTCAGAAACTAGAGTTCATGAGTCAGAGTGATTGGTTAGTTTAGGGACGAGCTTAGCAGGTTTCATATACCAGAGTTTCTATTCTTTAAGCACGAACACGTGAGTGAAGCTTTAAGTACTTAAAGTAGCCGCCAGTTACTTCCAAATGAGTTAAGTAAACAAGCCCCTCACCAATGATAAAAGTTGATATTTTTTAGAGATTAGGTTGATTGTTAACCTTACTAAAGCCCCACGCCTCTGTATCATCTATAAAAGTCTCATATTCGGGAGCTATCCCTACCGCTTCAAATACGCGGTAGACAATTTGAGCCGACAGTAAATATGGTATGAACTGACGATTTTTTTCAGAATCAAGATTAACACAGCGCTTAGCGCTCTCAATTAATAACATATTTTGTTCACAAGGTTCTTGTGGTACAACAATAATGTTGTCCACAGTTAGTGGAATAGAATGTGTCTGAGCCCTTTCTATAAACTTTTTGGAATCCACAAATGGAGATGTATGAAATACATTTCTTAGCGTAAAGCATGAATAAATATCTCGTGTATCCTCCGTGACTTTTAGCAGATGAAGATAGGTGTTAAGCAGCGAAGCCACAGCTTGAACAAAGAGCGAATAATCAACTATTTTGATTGTTGAATAGCCAGCTTCATCTGCGAGAATGCAAAAATCCCTAGCATATTTATTCTGTGCGTGCGTTTCGAGAAATCTCGCTATATCAAAACAACTCAACGGTATGTCGAACCGCGCCATCCCATTGTGCCACCATCTAAATGTTAGGGTGGCTAGGCTGGGATCATTCTTAACAATTTGACGTGCAACAAAACCGTCAGCTGTTGAGTTAATGCCTTGCATGGGTGCATGAACGCCTTCCACAGTTTTGTCAGCATTTCTTACAATGTTAGAAAACTTAGCAAATGTTAACTCCTCAGCAGGACCTAGTTGACCTTGAGATGGTTTGAAATAGATATGTGCCCATGGTTGCTCTGATTGGCTAGGTGGTAATGCTGGGATGCTCGTTAAAAACTCAGCGATCTTACTTTTCTTTTCATTGCCGCGCTTCCACAAATCATCAAGTAGATATCTATCTATTTCTTCTTTTGGCTTAGATTGGTCAGCTAATCTTCGATAAATTCTTCCTGATGAGTGTATATGTGGGGTATTTTGGCTCATTGGAATTCCAATAATTAGTATTGATTTCCCTTCAGATAATCCAACTTCATCAACGGGCCCCTCTACTACTCTCTCTTCATACAAAACTTCTGGATTAATATGTGAAGATGATGCTTCCCGAATATCCCTAGAGACTTTTTCAAGCTCAGAATTTTGTATACCTACAAATTCGGATGCTGTTCGACTCCCGTCAGTGTTCTCTTTAACCCCAAGAATTAACCAACCACCATATTGATTAGCAAAAGCAGACATATGTTTTGCGAAGTCAGTGATTTTTAATCCCTGACTTTTGTAGTCAATATACCAACCCTCCGAAACTTCTTTAAGTATAAGTAGATCTTCGTGGTCAATGTCCTCAATATTTTTTTGAAATGGGTAGTAAGAATAGTTCAACAAGTCCATGTCTCCCAAATAATTTATTCTGAAATCACACTGTAAAATTTGTATGTTCTCTTCACATACGCTACGGCCATACAAAACAACGTAGTTGAGAAAAAGCAGATGGTCCGCGATACCGTTTTTTTTTCGCTCTGCGCGAATTGCAAAATATCAAATAATGTTTAAATTACCACGAATTACTTTGATAATTGATTACGTTACAAATATCCTTTCTTTATTATCCAATGCATACCGAGATAGATAGTGCTAAACCTTCGTGTTTGCGCTCGATAGATTAGCGTGAGCGCCTTTAAGAACACTTTTCATGTTCTGAAACACACACGCACTACAAATTTTGATTCGTACCTCATTCGAGCTTATAGTGCGCCTAAAGCGTATCCTTCTTGTCACAACTGGATATCTTTTTAAATATTCCTTCAACATGGACTTTCTATAAGGGTTCTTTGATACGTTCGATTTTTTTGAAACCATACCCACTGCACCAAAAACTTTATATCTAGGGCTTTGGGTCTAACAACTTTGATAATTAACCCTTAACGCTATTAGGTTGACTATTTGAAACAGTTTCTGTGTCGACATCAAATCCATCAATAGCGGGGAGCGCGAAGTTTTCTACATAGCGCAACAATTTTTCGAAGCGTAACGCGGCTTCTGTTTGTGAATAGAGTTGTTCTGCAGCACTCTCAATTACAATACGTGCACCAATAAGCGTTGCTTTGTGTTGCTGATTGGCCATGGCATTCAATCGACAAACAGTGCCTTTACGAAGAAATCGCGAAGCATTTTCACGCAATGCGGTTACTTCAATGCCATTTATAAATTCTAATGTCATCAGTGTGACCAAATAGCCATAGCTGAATTTAAGCTGTTGTTTATCAACACTATCAACCTTTTGCGTTAATGCTATTTTATCTTCTTCTTGGGCCACTAGTCGAATCAAGTTGTAACTATTGTCCAAGCGCTTTAGTTGTCTAGCATTAGTCAAACCAAAATGGGTAGCCCAGTAATAGAGCGCTGCTTTTTGGTGGTCACTCAAGCCCTTAAGGACTTCTGGTTTTGGAGGCTCTGATTTTGGCTCAGTCTCTAATATCAATTTAGCAAGCTCGTATTCGCTCAATCCATCGTCTTCAATGAATGAATCTAAATCTAGTCCATCAAGTCTCGAAGAACGAGTCTTTATCTCTAGGTGCTCTGCTGGCGCTTGAAGTTCATCGTCTTTAATCAGATGTGCTAACCAATTCTGTTTGTTAGTGCCTTCTTCCAGCCATATATCACTTAAAAATTCAGTCAGTGATTCATTGTCGCCGTCGCTAATCACAACAGGCAATTGAATAACTTTTGCCAGATAGTCGCGAGCGATTGCGCGAGCATCCTGCAGAGTATGGTATGGCTCAACTCCCTTGTAATGCAATGCTAACGCGGCCAACGCAATACGTTGATCAACTGCCACCACTACGGTCACATGCGGTATGTGAAGTACCAGTCGAATTGCTTCAAAGGTTTTTACAATTCCCTCTGGACTACAGCGGTCTAGGTCGTCTACTACAAATAACAAACGACGGAAATTCGATAGTTTGCCTAAATAGTCGTGACATGCATCGTCTTGAAATCCTAAGCGGATTTTTGCTATTAGACGAATATCTTTTTGCATTTCGGCGATTTCACCAATGTGTGAGGCATAGTTCGGCAATTTAATATAGGTCAGGAATTCCTTGGTCATTGGCTGAGAGATAATGTACCGCAATTGTTTGGGAAGCTGCCACAAGCTAGCAATTATTGCTATTAATGCTCCGCTGGTTAATGGCTTCGAAAAATCAGGTATCTGATTTTGGTTAAGGCCCTGCCCGGCTAACCATGCCGACGCTATAACGAAAAGTGATAACCAACCAATAGACTGTAAAACTTTATTAAGATGCTTTCTTATGGCAAAAGCATAAATGATACGAACACGGCCACTCATTATCCAACCTATCTGTCGAAAAAGGTTCAAAATCGACTGTTTAAGGCGTGAGCCAGGGTCGCTTTCCATATTAACAGTCTGAAACTTATCATGACTGGTTAAAGCTGAAATCACTTCGTGGGCCATCGCCGCTTGACTGCTTTTAGCATGCTCATAGGCCCAAGCATTAAATTCACCAAACAGAAATGGCTGTTCACAGTCACGGGCTTTAAGCTCTTTCTTTAATAATGCTAATACTTGAGATTTACCGCTTCCCCAGTTTCCCATTAATCCAATAGTAAGCGGATGTATGTGCTCTTTGTCACACAAAATATTTGCCAGCCCGTTAACCAATGCACCGCGGTTTAAGGTGTCTTTATTAGCATTAATGTCTTCGGAACTTACTTTACTCAATGCCTCGTACGAAGCCTTTGTCGATCCATTGTTTTTATTTATATTTGCGATACCACTCACATATCCATTATAAAGCTTTAGCATTTGTTCTAGCGCTTCTGCTCCCTCCGCGCTAATACCAGAGCTTTCGCTAAAAAGAGTTTCGACCGCGGACTGAAATTTACCGATATGACTCATCTCAACCACCCCCTGTCGTGTGTTCGACCATAATGGTTCGTCAATTACACTATGAGTAGACAAAGCATCTTCGGCAGCTTTTAGGTCCTGAAAAAAAGCGTGAGTAGCCCCATTGGTATCTAGAACCTTACTCGCGTTATTGCAGGCAGCGATGGCACTCTCAGCTGCTTCAACCGCTCTAGAAGCTCCATATTTGGCGGTGGCAGAGGCGAACGAGGCAGCTTCCGCAGCGAACGCTACGGCTTCAGTTTTGTTTATTCCTATGGTTGAGTATGCGTCGCTAAAAGCAACCTCGGCGGCTTCTAAAGCTGTTGAAGCGATAATATCGAATGTTTCTAACTGTCGTTCTTCAACGGGCAATTTCGCCTGATGAAGTACTTCCCCGCTAGCTGAAAAACTTGCCAATACAAAACGTACGCGGTTATCGCGCCACCCAGTTGAGTCTCCACCTTCTTCTGAGGGAACAATGTGCTTATCAACTTTTTTTTCAGCTGCGGTCTGATTAGGTCGAGACTCAATCCAAAAATTAAAGTGACCAGCAATACCAATAATCGGAAGCACTCGTAAAGCCTCGCGTGCGGCCAAAACTCCGGGCCATAGGGGGTCTTTTTTACATAAGGCCTCTAGACGTTCTTTTATCTTAAGTTCACGCAAATCCATACTTGCATTTACATCCACCATAATCTTATTACATTCCCTTGTTTTATCGAAAAATTATTGAGTTTTGAGTGAACTTACTAAACCGATATTCGGCATCGGTTCTATAACAACCTTTTTATAAAGCTCAGAGAGGGCTACAGCGACTTCAACTAAATGCAAACAGTTCTTTTCGTTGTGAGCTTCTCTAGACTGCTACAACCTAGAAACCTAAGTATAAGGGTTGTTGATGAAGACAGCTTTTTTTAAGAAAGCATAGCTACCAAGGTGCATGCTTATACCTAGGACTTCGTTTACTTTACCCGAGTGATTAACGCAGTGCGAGCAGCTTTTAAATACGCTCCTCGTTTTGGCCCACCAGCAGGGGCAACCTTCAACTTAACAACTGTACCGTTTGGAAACTCATCGAGAGACGCTTTGTGAAAATATATTCGATAGGCTCTTCTCTAGCATTTAAAGGCGTTTCTGGCCGCGCTATCTAGATACCTATCTCATAGACGAAGTATATATAGATTAATATCATACCCAGTGTCATACATTTTGTGTTCATGTAGACGGTGAAACAAAGCCGAAGTAGCGAGGCTACAATTTGGGTGATTGAAGCCTATTTTTGCATGTTAGATTAGGCTTTACTTACCAACTTTTCTTCGAGAGCTTTTAATGTTTCACCTTGAGATGTTTTCCAACTTTGTGGCCCACTTCGGCTGTTTCCCGCTACTAAAGACGCTGCATATGAAGATGAACTGATCAATTTGTCCTTTATCAGTAAAAAGTAGTCCATATGTTCCTCTAGGACCCCATCTAGTATCATTCTATCCTTTATTGCCCTGCTCTTGCCCGGCATGCTTTGAGATGACTTTTTTGATATTTGAGATCCGCTCAATAACAAAAAACCATCATCGGTCAATTTCCCGCTAGCAGTAAGTTTGTGAACATTAAATTGGAATATATAGTTGATTAGATTATCGTCATCTGGTGTTGGTGAGCTAGCCGTCGATTTAAAAGACACGGGTTCCAATATTTTGTGACTAAGGCTCCCAAGTATAAGCCTAATATTGTCAATAAACTCTTCCATCGCTGCTGTATCTGCTCGCGGTAAGTTAGAGCGGGTCGGTGTATTTCCGTTCTCTAACTGATACCGGTCTGCGGATTTAGAGACTTCAACTAATCTTGACTCAAGATATTTGATATGGCCCTTGGTAAGATTTTCATCCTTACTAGTAAATATGATTACTTCATTCCAAAACTCTTTCTTACGGTCGTGATCTGCGAGTCTTTTAAAAACGTCTTCTGACTCACCAATATAGGCCAAATTGTTATCCGCGTTAGGACTCTCAAACAGGAAATAGACGCCCGGCCTTTTGCTTTCCTCCCACTTAGCTAACTCAGAAAACCTGCTCCGCGGACAGGCTAGTGCCTGACCGGTCCAATTTGCTATTTCAACGTGCCTTAAACCTGTTGGACTTCCATCAGCAAGAAATATACGAATACTTCTTCCAAATTTTGACATTAAACCTCCTTGTGTTGACCATTATTTTTTAAGCTCTATACCCTATGGATTATGCAATTTACCATCTAGCGTTTGCGACGGAGAAAGCACCGTTAGCGACTGATTTTCATGAACAAATATCCAGTGAAGATTCAAGCTTTCTCTTACATAAGGCGCCACCAATAAAGCTTGCTCCCTAAATTTTTCAATATTAGGTAAAGCAATCGCGTAAAACGAGCTCTGCACTTTCATTCTTTGAACCAACTGACCTATACAGGTTCGAAAGTCTAACCCAACTTGTGATGTTAGCCCTTTCGCTTCGATATACCATGTATCCCCGTTAATGGGATGCTTACATACTAGATCGGTATACTTGTCATCTAGAATTATGTAGCCAGCCGAAATAAAATAAGTGTCGATTGCTTCCTGAATAAAAGACTCATTTGGGAAAGCATGCTCCTTTTTATAACCACTCTTTATAGCCAATTTTCACCTCATTTGTTCTACATGTATATGCAAAATAAACGCTTACATGTAAATAGTGGTAGGAGCTATTGAACCTCCGGACTATCAAAAGACCTTACTTTACTACTTTATTCGCGGCCAGCTTTGGGTGAATTCACTAACGATCCCATTTGCGACCTTGTCGTATTCGCGACTAAGTATTTCCCAAGATAAAGGTGCGAGTTTATCAGCTATTTCAGGCTGACCAAGAACCGCAAAGCACGCAGCCAATTGTAGTTTTATAGAGGTAATCTGATCAATATTCCTGCTGTAGAACTCGTCTGATAGCACATAAGCGTCACTCTCTTCAGTAATATATTCAAGAATCTCTGATTCGCCTATATTAAACAAATATCTTTCAAGTTGGCCTATGTCACATAATTTTTTAGAAGTATTCAAACTTCACTCCTTTTGAAATTTTTAAACGCGTCTTGTTGGCGGCTTAAGGTTAGTGAAGATGATGACATACATATTCAGACACTTCCTTATAAATCTACATTTGTAACAGAACCTTCCACTTGAACAATAACCATTTCTCGCTCATTGGCTGTATCAGAATATTAAAGTCTATAATCACCACTGCTCTACTTACGTGAGTACTATCGTGGCGGCAATAGGTAATCTGAATAATGAGTACGTCAAAATTTCTTTTAAAATTGGGTGGTCTTAAGAATGTAGCAGGATTTTGTTTGACTATATTTGTCTCAAAAGTCATCCATAGTGTGCTTTTCTATGACAATTCGGACAAAGTGCGATGGCGTTGGAAACAGTATCAGTACCGCCCTTAGACAACGGCTTTTTATGGTGAACTTCGAGAAACGGCTCGCTACTTGATTTTTTAAAGAAAGGGGCAGGTCTTTTGCAACTTTCACAAATACCACCAGCTCTCAACAGCACTTCTGCTACAACGTCTGGGTTGCGAATAAATACAGCCGTTAATACCATCGCTACACGTGGTTTCTGCGAAGCTTTTTTAAGTCGCTTCCTTCGCTGCTCTTGTGAGTCATTCTTGGAGTTAATTACTTTTTTTTGAAATTGTTTGTCTAGTTCTGAATGACTACATATCACCGTAAATCCAAGTCGTTCAAAGACCGGCCGAACTCTTTGGTATACCCCACCAGAACTCTTCTTTTTTAGGTGAAACCCAAACTGCTCCTTAAACGCAGCCCAGAGAATTGGTTTAGCATCGTACTGCTTCCCTTTGTACAAAACGAAATACTTTGTAGCACGAGAGAATCCAGATTTCTCGAGGAACTTGTCTCTACCTAACGAATTGAACTTACCTATCGCGCGTATAACTGCTTGTTTATCGTTTACGTCTTCGAAATTCAATTGTTTGTCCACTGCTGTTTCCTTCGATTCAAGTCTAATAACTTTTCAAAATAGCCGTCCATCAGGTTCAAGTCCACTTTATCAGCGTACTGATGAAGAGATACTGTCACCAAGATTCCATGTTCAAAAAATGGCCGCCGAAAATTGGCGACCATTTCACTTTTTAGCCTTAGACGGTGTCACACTAGCAGTGAATCAGTCTTGACGTTCTTGAGTTATATGAGCCATCAATTTTTGTGAAATTTCATCTAACGTTTTATCAAGCGCGCTATCCCAAGGATGTCCATTTCGATTACTACTCTGCATAACGAAGCTTTTATCTCCAATTTTCGCCTCTGCTGTGCTTTCACAGTCAGGAATAAAGTGGCCACCACAACGAACTGAAAGAATTTTTAAATCAATCACTTTATCAAATCTACCAATTTGGTTAGTAATTGCAGCCTGATGAGTTCTCGCTATCAACCTTTCGTTTAGTTCGTAGTAACTCCCCTTAATCGTCGTAATACCATCAGTGAGAACCGTTCTAACATCACCAGGACTTTGAGTATTGCGGATTTCTAATAGGGGATCTCCGCTTATTTCAGGCGCTGCAAATTGTCTATAGTGTGTTGTACAGCCACCTAGAGCCGAGATAAGAACCAAAGATATTATTTTTTTCATTGCTGTCCTCTAGCAAACTTCTTCTGCGGGGGTTATTAATTAACCATGACGTTCCCCGTGCCAAGCATTGCTTGAACGCCATGATTCAGTGGTCTAACTAATAAGAGGGAGAGTCGATAAATTTCAAGACAGAAAGCGTACTTAGAGTTGATTTAAAGGAGGCATTTATCAAATTACAAACTCTAACTTACCGAAACGCGCTGATTTAATCGTACTGAACTTCTTAGAATCCTATCGGCGCACCAAATATAGAATTACGATTGAAAACAAATATTAATCCTCTTAAATCATCTAGCACGTGCAAAATATCTGATATCAGACAAATAGTGCACAATGGTTCCAAGAGCGAGCCAAATAACAGCATTTACTAGGCAAGCAGCAAACCACATGTGCCCAAAAGGAGTTGCTTCATAGAAGAAATATTGAATAATTCCGAAAGCAATTGAGCAAAATGAAAATAGAAAAAGAACCCAGCTTACAAAAGGTATCCGTGGATTTTCCACTGTAGAAGCTTCTCCACTATCCGAGACAGCTATATTATCAGGAGTTTGCGCAATAGCTTGATTTTGAAGAGATTCGTTTAACTCATATTGTTTCAAGACGTATGGTCGGAAGCTTAATCCCAATGGCTCACCAAGAAGTGAAGAAGTTTTGAACATATTACCTTCACGTATATATTCAATTTCGCAAGACGACTTTCCAGAGCTTTCTGCTACGCTCATTTCATGTCGAAGGGATTCTTTATCAACTAAGGCTTTGCCATCAAGGTTTACTAAAACGTCTCCAGGCTTGAGCCCAAGTCCGTAAGCTTGTGACCCATTATCGACTTTAGTTACTTTTAGTCCTTTCATTTCAAAATCCTTTTTGACTCTTTGCTTTAAAATCAAGCCTTTAACGGCTCATATAACCATTTCTCTTATGTCGATAAAGCTAACACAAAAATGTATGCGATATCAAAATGAAAAGTTACACTTTGTCTCAAAAATGCACTGTTCTCAAAGACTAAGCGAACGCTCAGTCTTATATACGCTCTAGTTTGAATAGCCTCAATCGCACGGAAGAATGGTAACCGAAGGCCTGAGACCTATACATCAACGAAGACATAAACATCGTTCACAATCAATAGGGTGATGTATCATTATTCCCTTTTCGATGTCATCTAACTATAAGGATTCTATGGGAGAGGATTTTTTTTAATAAACCGTACCCACTGACAAAAGCAGCTTATACCTAGGACTTTTGGATTAATATGAACCATGAGCTTGAAGTGGAGCACTAGTCGCTATATTAATACCTAACGACCTATGTGCCTACACAGCCTTTCTATAAGCTTTAAACAATGTCTTTTTTTAGGGCAAATTGGGGCAATGTAGGGGAATAAACTGTTATATCTATTAGGTAAGACAGTTTGAGTAAACTGCCCCACCCTTCGATAGCTCTTTAGCTTTGATTCAATCTCACTAATTCTGGGGGTCTTGGAACCGATTTAACCGCGTTATCAAGCGTTTTATCGACGTCCCCTATATCAGTCGAGAACTGCGCCCGTGACTTAAGATGACTTGCCGCAGCGTTAAGGCTTTGTAATTGTTTATATCTCCATTTGTGGCGAATGCTAACTGTATTGCCCATATTGAAAAAACCAAGGTTTGAGCACCCTTTTACAATTGGTTTATCGAGTTCTTTGCAAAGATAGTCCGCAATACCTAAATCAATATCTGTGATACGCTCTGACGTATATGACGGGCCATACTCATTAATTCTATTAACTCGTTTTCTTATCTGCGCAATCATTGCATTGTTTACGTGCTCATTAGCAATCATTTCTTTAAACGACTGTCTGATTCGCCTTCTGACTTTGAGGTCAAAACCATCAGAATTATAAATAATCGCATGTATATGTAATTGGGGCTTTGTTGATGTCAACTTGTCTTTTAAAGACCGTCTGGGCGTACTTATTTCAAGAACGACCATCCCTCTAGCCTCGCCCCCTAACGCGCGCTTGAACGCCCTTTTTATACGCCCCTTGAGCCAATTAAATTCGTGCTTATCTAGCTGTGCTTTTTGGCAAACGTCTTTTCTCAATTGCATGCATATATGAGCTACTTCACCACCGTGCTCATTTTTAATGTCTAGCAACTCTTCCATACCAAATGTAGTCGCTGGACAATGTTTGTAAGGAAGGGGGTTACTGCCTATTATACTCGGAATTTCAATTTCTGAGACTTTTGTCATACTTTCTCTTCTCCCTGAGGCGATATCACCCATTAGGCTTAAAAGAGTCTTTTGTCTGTGGTCTATATCCTTATTAGAAATACTATGTTTTCTAAATATACTTACCTCTGACTTATATAAATGTCCATATACTGATCGGTTGTTGTTACCGTTAAGTTCATATAGGTGCGAAGAGTAGGCGCCATCTATGTTATCGCGGTTTTTTAAAACTCTTTCTGCACTTGGTATGTGCTCATATCCCTCGTATAAGTTTGAATTTTGAGCGCTTGCATTCGTGTTAGTTTGTGCCATATTAATTTCTCCCCTCTAACCATTTGTATATCTCTGATAAACGATAAGCTACGCACCTAGCACTCACTTGTATTGCGCTAGGAAAATCATTGGATGATTCAAGCCTATAAAGTGTTGACTTGCTTAAGCCGGTGAGTTTCAAAACCTCACTCCGTCTAAGTAAACCTCTACACTCCAAGTTAAGCGATGTGTTTTGTTTCATAAAATTCCTTGTTGATTCCATGTCGAGAAGAATCATAAGGGACTAAGAGGGGTCATAATGATTTTCGAAAAATCATCGAAGAATGGCACTCGCCCAAAAATGGATTAAAACTTTTCAAACGCTATAAAGGAAAACTGCTCAGCAGTTATTCAATTTGATGGGATTCAGTTTATGTACATATGCGGTCTCAATAATATTTGACAATGTCAGCAAGCTTAAGACGGACTATCAAACACTATGACCGTGCCTGAAAAGCTGAAAAGTGTTGCTTAGCTTTTCTTCAACACTTAGCCATGAGGTCAGGCTTAGGAATTAGAAATTTCGGAAATTTTGACTTCGACTTTCGACAGAAATATATTTAAAACATCTTTTCCTTTTCTTACTGTCTACGATACTTGAATATTTATCCGCCGACATGTTCAAATCTAGCTCCTCTCTTGCTGAAATTACTACCTTGGGTAATTTTGAAGCTAAATGAAAAAAATGCTCCATACACAGTTTCGGAAAGCTCAAGTGCTCGATAGTTTGTTCTTCCATAAGCGGTCTAATTTCTCATTGAACCTACTAAGTTGCTCGAATTCCGCTTAGAAAGATTCACTGACATTACTCCTTGCTTCTCCGCAGAATAAAATTCAAAACTTTTATGGCATACGTCTCTTGATAAGCTTTCCATAAATCGCGCTTAACAAAACGCGAATCTTCAAAGTACACAATATTTTCGTCGCTTTTCGAAACTTCATAAACAGAAGTAATCGTAGCCCACATTTCGTTCTCAGCTGTCTGGTCTTTTCCTATTTTGAGAGGCAATTCACCATGCTCTCTCACGTATAGTAATACAGCATAAGGCACAGGGTGAGCCTGTTTACCATCTAATAACTCATGTAGGTCAGACTCTAAACTTGACCGCAGCCGGATATATGGTGCTATTTTGCTTTTGATAAGGTTCTGATACTCAAGGCCATCTACCCTTATATCTTTCTTGTTGATAGTATGGGGCTTGTCAAATTTGATAAAAACTTCCAAACCTTGACTGCCACCCAAGTGATGTGTGCTAAGTTCAATTGCCCCTCCACATCGGTCGAGCTCATCTACAATGCTTGAGCTTAGCCTCAAGGGGTTACTTTTATAATATGTACTTTTCTTTCTTTCTTCCGTGCTGAAACAATCCAAAAGACCTGTTTTTCTGTTCAACTCGCCTAGGTCAATCTCCCCAATAATTTCAAAATATCTATTGATATAATCAACTACATCGTCAAACGAATGCACCTCCTCGGTGCTCCTATCAGCTTCACCACAAATTGATATAAAGGTTTTGTAATCCAGTGCTTCATTTGGATAAAAGCGATAAATATCTGCAAAGTAGAACGATGGTTCATTTAGAAGGCGCTCTCTCACTTTCGGCACTAATTGAGATAGCTTGAAATCCTTAGGTATAGTCATAACTTTGGACTTAATTTAAAAATCCGCAATGCTAATCCGAGCCTAGCAGTAATTCAACGTGTAAAAACGGCTTTAAATCCAAAACATCCAACAAAAATATGCCGATTTACTTGCCCTTATCTCCTAGACTGTAAAACACACAACCACCGTTGTTGTTTTTTACAGCATGAATGGAGAGCTAAGTTGAACGAAAAATACATCGCCTACCTGAGGGTAAGTACGAAGGAGCAAGGTCGCTCAGGCTTAGGTTTAGAAGCACAAAAAAGAGATATCAACCTTTTCATCTCAAACTACGCCTCAGAGGGCGATCTGTTAGAAACTTACACAGAGATAGTCAGCGGTAGTAATTCATCGCGACAGGCGCTTACAGAAGCCATAACAAGGGCTAAAAAACTCAATGCAACATTAATCGTTTCAAAGCTTGATAGATTGAGTAGGAAAGTGTCATTTGTAGCGGCTTTAATGGAAGACAAAACTTTAAAGCTTAAGGTTGCCTCGATGCCAAACGCAGATAAATTCCAGCTACACATCTATGCCGCACTGGCAGAGCAAGAGCGAGACTTTATTAGTATGAGAACCAAAGCAGCTCTCCGAGAGAAAAAAGAGCAAGGCGCAATACTCGGAGGGTTACGGGATAAGACTAATGCTCGGAATAGAAAAAAGACAGAAGAAGCTAATAAAAGAGCGATAAGACTATCGCCTTTGCTAGGCCCAATGATTGAAGCGCGGCTTAGCTACAGAGAAATGGCGAAAAGACTAAATCAAATAGGATTAAAGACTGAGCAAGATAAACAGTACTCAGCCCAGACGGTAAGAAACTATGTCAAGCGCTGTCAAAGCCTGACTGAAATGAAACCATCCGGCTCAAAACAGAATTAGTGAACAAACTAAGGTCAAGTATTGCGCAAGACTTACATTGGCAGAAACTAATGTATCACGTTTAAAAAAAGCTTAGAACTAACCTGACAGGTAGCGAAAGCTCTTTAAAATCTCAAGGCAGGCTTACTTTTCTATAATTTTGAATTGTTTTGATTTAAAACGTCCAAAACTTATGTCGGCAATTTTATCGAGTCTATAACCGCGGAGTCCATACTTATCTAAACGGGTACTTGAAACAAGGGGCACCGAAATCAAGTTGTTTTTTAAAACTGTTACATTACTCCATTGTTTAGTGTCTATTTCTAAGGATGCAATGATAATTTGGCTTCCTGGAGGACCAGATATGCCCAACAATAAAGTCGGAGACTCATCTTTGTCAGCAATCCAATTCTCAAGAAACTTTTCCCCACCAAGTTGCCAATATTTCTGAACCCTATCAACAACAGCTTCATCTTCAGGGGGGCTTACTTGGTCATATCCGACCCTATTTTCAAAGTCTTCCTCCGTTATCCGCACGAGTAAGATTTTGTTTGTTTTACCTTTAAAGAGGTCTTCTCGAGTTAATCTGTTTTTCTGCAATCTAGCAATATACTTTTCAGGAACACCTATTGGTCTGAAAACATACTTTGATGACTCTTGTCGCTTATTAAACGTGGGAGAGTGAGAAGATATCAAAGCAGCTTCCACAGCTTTTGACATACCTTCTGAGTCGAATGGTCCAGCTATTTCTAATTTGAAATTCGCCTTTCTTAACCAAGACTCTAGATCTTTATTATGTGACTTAAGCTGGTGTGCTGAGGCTCTCGTTATCTTTGCCCCTCTCCCAATGTACTTAACTGCGCCGCTTTTGTTATCTCTGTATAGATAAACATAAAACAAATCATTCATTTTACTTCCTTATTCAAGCCGAGTCGCTCTAAACGCTAGCATACTGGATAGACTTGTCTAGGCGAATTCCCCCCCTTAAATTCATAACGATTCAATTGTTTACACTAACCTTTGGCAATGAGCCATTCGTTTGCGTCACTTTCGAGCGTTATCACTTTCCGGAATAGAAAGGTAAAGGGCGTTCAAGGCTGCCAGAAACGCAACAGTTTGCAAGATTTCCTGAGCATTAAGAATGAATTTAATCTATGGAATTGTACTTGCTAACCATTCTCTCTATTCTGTCTAGGAAGCGAGTGAAATCACTTTTACTCCATTGCTTTGTGTAATCTTCCCTTAACGTAAAGCTCATTAGAATACTTCCGACATCTGCTGACAAATGTTTTAGAATGTAAAGCTCTCTCCGTATAGAGATCAGTTCCTGGCAGACAATCCCCCCGAAACTAACAATTGAAGCCACTCCGTCAAGAGCTGATTTATAGAAATGCGCGTGAATTGCACTCAGAGTATTCTCTTCATACCACTCTGACACACACGATTGTTGAGTGATTCGCCCTAGTGTCCTATTTGACAGCTCTTCTGGTGAAATATTAGGAGAAAGCTTCCGTTTAAGTTCCGCTTCTAGCGAATATGCGAAGGTCTTCGAGTCTATCTTTAGTAAAAGTGAATGAGGAGATGGGTTACGCACTAACGAATAAAACGCTTCCTGTCGTCGTATAGGAAATTTGGTAACTCCTATTTTGACTAACCCAAAATCATTGTATTCAAAGCAATAAACATAAAAGCTCATTTTCACCTCCAATCATAAGAACTTTGAAGGTGACACAATTACAACGCGTAAGCAATTGTATTAATTGAACTTTATGTATTATAGCATTGACATTGAGAACTTCTTCCCTAATTCCAGACTTCGTAAAGAGCAAATTTCAATGGATGTCGTATTTGCTTGAAGGTAGAAGTTAGCATTGTCCATTTTTGACTGATGGATTCACGAATAGTTGAATGGCGAACGCCTGACTCATATTTGAAAAAGCAATTTTAAAGACTACTGATATCACGATTTGAGCGTTGCCAATCAGATAACATTTTGCACATTTGAGGCTAGATCAGCATATAACGCCATTATAGAATGGTGAGTGATAAAAAATTTAATAATGTTAAAAAGGGAATTTTATGTTCGGAAAGACCAATCCTAAAAAGGTACATCCAAGCAGGTGGTATATAAAGACTTTCAACCCATACACTGTGACCGACTCATTTAACAAAATTGACTATGACATCAACTCCTTATTCGCTGCATACGAAAATAAAGCGCTAACTCTGTGGCATGAAGGAAGATATTTAACAACTCTCGAAATTTCAAAAAACGAGGCCAACCGACTTTTTGAAGTTCATAAGTTAAATAGGTGCAAGACGTCAGTGCCTTTAAACTTTTCAGTCATTTTCACATCTAGGAATGGAACAGAGTTTTTCTTTATTGGAAAAGACTTGTGTACGAAAGAGCATGCGTTCTCCGTTGAAAGGTTAAGTTTTACAGAGACCCAAGGTTCGTTAAATGTGTCCGTAGATGGTAAAAACATCGCTGTTTTCGAATCAGATAACGAAAAGGAAACGTTTTACAGAGCCCAAAAAGATGCAATGTCCATCGCAGAAGCGAAAATGGATAGCCAAAGCTTAGAAGATTCAAAAGCGATTTCGGCTCTTAGGACGGCAGAGAGAGCCAAAGCAGAAGAAGCTGAAAAGAAAAGTGAGCAAGAGGCCGAATTTAGAAGAAATGGATATAACCACATAATTCTAACCACCGAGTCGATTTCACCATTTGCTGTTCGTAAAAGATTGGGAATCGTAACTGCCGAATACGTCTACCGCTCTACGATTTTATCTTCATTAGTAGCCGAGATAAGCAGTATCGGCGAGACCAGACAATCGTCTACGCAAAACGCTCTCAAAGAGGCTCGGGCCATGGCCTTAACCGAATTGAGACGTGAGGCGCATAATCTAGGCGCAGACGCCGTTGTAGCTGTAGATTTAGACTACAGCGAGGTAGCTGGCGCAGGTAGTCCTATGATGTTCCTCGTGGCGAGTGGAACCGCAATAGAGATTGATAAATGATAGATTAAAAAGGTTGGTTCGCGAACCCTCGCCAATAAACAGGTATCACGATTAAGTGTCACGATATCTACCGAAAAAGATTTGCACTTAACTATAAGTAACTGTAAATTCTAGGTTAATTATTAACCTCTGAACTAGGTGGCACTTCCCGCCAGCTCCACCAATTTCAAAGGCTTGCCACTCGGCAAGCCTTTTTTGTTTCAGCTTCCGAAATTTGTAAATTGTTTTAATTAAAACAAAACACACACTACCTAAATAAAAGCTATTCCCATTTAGATGGTTATATTATAACATTGCAGCACAATTCTAATGTATAGCTTCTCCAAACAATGCAAACAAATTCAGTGATATGCGCAGATGCGCTTACCGTGCGTGTTGACGATCGCACGCTTTTAGACAATCTCAATTTTAATGTAGGAAAAGGCGAAGTATTTGCACTTTTAGGTGGAAATGGCGCAGGTAAATCCACCACACTTAAAACTTTTTTAGGGCTTATGAAGGCAAGTAGCGGTAGCGCTACTGTATTAGGGCATAATGCCTCTACCCAGCCAAATCAAGTTCAAAAGTCTGTTGCCTACTTACCCGAATCTGTCACCTTATATGGCCATCTTTCTGGCGTAGAAAACATTCGTTATTTCTTGTCAGTGGCTGGAGTCGATAAGTCTGACGACGATATGTTCGCCGCACTTCGCAAGGTCGCACTTCAAGAAGATTCGTGGAATAAGGCGCTATCTAATTATTCAAAAGGCATGCGTCAGAAGACCGCAATTGCCTTGGCGCTACTGCGCAATGCGCCTGTACTGTTCTTAGACGAACCTACATCTGGGCTAGATCCAGCAGCCATCGACGAATTTAATGCGCTAGTGTCAGAGCTGGCAGCGGGTGGCGCTACTATTTTTATGGTTACCCACGACGTTTATGGTGCCTGCCAAGTTGCCCATCGAATTGTGCTTTTAAGTAATGGCAAATTAACCGGTTCTTTCGAGCGTGCTGGCGATACGCCAATAGATACTGAAGCCGTTCACGCAGCATTTGCAGGGCGTAATGTATGATACTGAATGTTGCTAAAATTATTTGTGCAGAACAGTGGCGCTATTGGATGCGAACAAAAGTAGCAGCGACCGTTTTATTGCTAGGCGCTATGCTTACCATAGCTGCACTGGTAGTTAACGCCTTTCACATCGATGAGGCTGCCCACACCAGAGACCACCTTCAAACAGAAGCTGAACAGCGCTTTGAGGCTCAGCCCGATAAGCATCCTCATCGCATGGTGCATTATGGTCATTATGTATTTCGTACCCCCACGCCACTGAGCGTAATTGAACCGGGTGTCGATACCTACACAGGGAACGCTATATTTTTAGAAGGGCACCGCCAAAATAGTGCGATGTTCGCCGAGCAGCGCCAATCCGCAGGACTTACACGCTTTAGTAGTTTAACACCCAGCTTTTTAGCTTTGGTTCTTGCACCTTTATTTATTATTCTAATTGGCTACGGCTGCGTGTCACGTGAACGCGAAGCCGGCACGCTAACCTTGCTGCTTTCTCAAGGCACCACCCGTTGGCAATTGCTCTTAGGGAAGCTTCTGGCGCTTATAACCGCTAGCAGCTTATTTTTACTCCCGCTACTGCTTGCCTGTCTTTATGTCGCGTTTTCAAACGAAAGTGCACTTGTTGTAATACTCTTTTGCCTTAGTTATGTGGTTTACTTTTTACTGTGGGCCACGGTAGTCACTGCGTGCTCGGCCATATTTGAGAAAAGCAGCGTTAGCTTCACCGTACTTGTTGTCATTTGGATGAGCGCTTGTGTGCTGCTTCCTCGTTTAGGGAGCAGCGTTGCCACAAACATTGCCCCTTCAATGGGAAAACTTGAAGCCGATTTCAAAGTGGAAGAAAAGCTTAGAAGTTTAGGTGACGGTCATGACGTTAACGATCCTGCATTCAAAAAGCTAAAAGAAGATTTACTCGCTAAATACAATGTAGATTCAGTTGACGACTTACCCGTTAATTTCAGGGGCATTGTCGCCCAGTACTCCGAAGGTCGACAAGCCAAAGTGCTTAATGAGTTTGCTGAAACCCGCATGACTGAAGAGTTGGAACAAGCCCAAATAGCACGGCAGTTTGGCTGGCTTTCGCCGACGGTTGCGGTGCGCTCTATTTCTACGATCCTTGCGGGAACCAGCCTCGAGACACACCACCGCTTTTTAAGGGAAGCGGAAACGCTAAGACTTGAGTTTGTTCAGGCTTTGAACAAGGTTCACGCTGAAAAACTCGATTACAAGTTAGATATGAACCGCAACGCCAGTGAAGAAGCAGCAGACAAAGCTGTGGTTGGCGCAGATAACTGGGCAATCTTAGCAGAGTTTGATTTTAAACCAGAAGCAGGAAGCACACGCATTAGTAACGCGTTGATTTATTTTATTCAGCTGTTGCTTTGGATGGGACTTACCGCACTACTTCTTCAAGCCGCAGTTAGGAGGTTAAATCCATGATGCGTTATAGCGATATTAAACGAGAAGCGGGTTTCGTATTTGGTCATCGTCAGATAAAACTAACGCTTTTGGTCGTGTTTCTTTTAAGCTCGGTGTCGTTGTGGTCTGGCTATTCGGAAATGCAAGAGCAGCAAGCCACTATAGAGCGCTTGTTAGAGAAAGATGAAACAGAACGCAACGCTGTCCTTACTCACCAATCTAATTATGGCATGGTTGCCTATTACGCCTTTCATTTGACCTATGCCCCGCCCTCGCCGTTGGCGTTTGCTGCCGTAGGAGAGCGCGATGTGTTTCCGTGGAAGCACCGTATTAGAATGCTAGCGCTGGAAGGTCAGATTTATGAAAGCGATACAGACAATCCGGAGCTTGCTTTCTTAGGGCGTTTTGACTTTGCTTTCGTTACCAGTGTGTTGTTGCCTCTGTTTATCATTTTGCTCCTTTACGACTTAAAAGCGAAGGAACGCGAAGCCCGCCGTTTTGACTTGCTCAATGTAACCGCACGCAATTCACATGCTATTTGGTCATCACGCGTATTGGTAACCCTGGTTCCCTTGACACTAGCTACACTTATTCCGTTTATTGCCTTTAGTGTAGTGAATGGCGCGTCTGTGTTTCAAACAGTAACGGTTTGTACCATCGTCATTGGCAGCATAATTATTTGGAGCGCTATTGTGCTTGCTATAGGTGCTGCTAAGCGTTTTGCTAATTTCAGCGCCACGCACCTAGCTTCAATCATGTTAGGTGTATGGCTTGTCACAACGGTTATTGTGCCAGTTACTGGGCACACCATCATTAATGCGTCGGTTGATACACCTGAGGGCGGCGACATTGTGCTCACGCAGCGAGAAGCCGTTAACAGTGCATGGGACAAACCTGTTGAACAAACATGGGAAGCGTTTATTGAAACTCACCCACATTGGGCGGATAAAACCGACTTTGATCCACAGCGAGACAGTTCATTTAATTGGAAGTGGTATTACGCATTTCAACAAGTTGGCGACCAAACGGCAAAGGAACTTTCAGAGGCTTATCAAGCCGCCACCTTACGCAAAGATAAAATTGCAAGCTATGTTGCTCTGCTATCCCCGTCTTTGTTAACGCAACGCTTATTAACGAGTGCGGCTGATACCGATGTTAAAGCCATGGTTAACTACGAAAATAACGTTCGTGAATTTCATGCGTCGTTGCGCAAATTCTACTATCATCACTTGTTTGAAGCCCCGGAGTTTTCTTCGGCCAGTTTTAAACAGCTACCTCAATTTTCACCAAAAATAAGAAAGACACAGGAAAACACTAATGAAGACTAGCTGGGTAAAATCTACCCTCGCCCTTTCTATCGCAACGCTTTTGAATGCGCCTGCAAATGCGCAAAACACTAATATTCAATCAGAAGCGGATGTAGAGAAAATTACGGTGCATGGTATGCACCGTGCGTATCAAGGGGCATTTGAATATAAAGAAGTGCCGGCAGCAGCGCAGGATATCGACCTTGGTCTCATCAATGATGCAGGCGCTATAAACCTTAACGACGCTTTAGACTTGTCCGCTTCGGTAGCCAGACAAAATAACTTTGGTGGCCTTTGGAACAGCTTTGCTATTCGTGGTTTTTCAGGTGACGAAAACTTACCTAGCGGGTTTCTGGTAAATGGTTTTAACGCAGGACGCGGATTTGGCGGACCTCGTGATCTTTCTGGCATTGATCATGTTGAAGTGTTAAAAGGCCCAAAAGCTGCGCTGTTTGGTCGCGGTGAACCAGGTGGAGCGGTAAACCTTGTTACAAAGCGCCCCCAGTTTCGTCAAGGTGGTGAAATTAATGCAACTTACGGAAGCTGGTCACAGAAGCGCATTGAGGCTGATGTACAATCGGTTGCAGGCAGTGCTGAAAATGTAGGTGTACGCTTAGTAGGCTTTTATGAAGATGCTGAAAGTTTCCGCGATACAGTAGAAACTGAGCGTTTTGGCTTTTATCCATCGGTTACGTGGGAAGCATCAGCAGACACCACGGTTACGTACGAACTTGAATACACCGAGCAAAAAATTCCTTTCGACCGTGGCGTAGTGGCCATCGATGGTGAATTGGGCCACCAGCCAATTGAAACCTTTACCGGCGATCCTAATGGCGACACCATTGATACTGAAGTGGTTGGTCATCAAATTGAGATTTCTCATAAACTTGCTGACGAATGGAACCTGCTTTTGGGTGCTGGCTTGCGCGATACCACTTTCGAGGGTAACGCATTAGAAAATAACTTTGGTGGTCGCCAAACGTTGTTTATCGATCCTAATCAAGCCTTGTTGTCTCGTTTTAAGCGCTACCGTAATTTCCAAACCGATTACTTCGTTTTACGCGGCGAAATAGCGGGACAATTCGATACTGGGTCGCTTTCACATCGCGTGATTATTGGTGCTGACTACGATAAGTTTGAAAATGATCAGATTATTCTGCGCTATCGCCCGCCATTCTTTTCAAGCGATACTGACATTAACGACTTGGACTTAGAACAGTACTTAGTGGTCGATATTTTTAATCCGGATTACTCACCACTTCCAGATGTGGAATTGTCTGATAACTTGGACCGTTTTGAAGTTCAGGAAGCGTGGGGTATCTATTTCCAAGACCAAATCAACATCACTGATAATTTCCAAGTTAGGCTGGGTGGCCGCTTCGATAAGTTCGAGCAGGAAATTGATAATCGCCTGGCGTCACCTGTAAGTACCACATCACAAGACGACACACGCTTTTCTCCACAAGTGGGTGCTGTTTATCTGTTTGATGACACCACAAGTGTGTACGCAACTTACGGTGAAGGTTTCCGTCAGCTGACGGGGTCGGATTTCGCCGGAAACCCGTTTAAACCTAACGAATCGAAATCTGCGGAAATTGGTGTTAAAGCCGACCTCACATCAATGTTTAACAATATACGGGGTGATATCACCTTCGCCGTGTTTAATATCGAGCAAAGTAACATCCTTGTTTATGATGATAGCCCTGAGGCGTCTGACGGTTTCTTTTTAACCCCTGCTGGCGAAGCGCGTAGCCGTGGTGTTGAGTTAGACATTAACGCTGAATTTGAAAATGATATTTCGCTTTGGGTGTCGTACACCTTCGTAGATGCTGAAAGTACAAACGATGCGGCGGATGCTAACTTTGTTGCAGCCATTGAATCTGGCGACCCTTTAATTAACGTTCCAGAAAACCAATTGAGCATTCAGTTAAGCAAGGGACTTACATTTGCTGATATGCCAGTACGTATCGGTTCAGGACTGTTGTATGTTGATGAGCGTTTAGGTCAAACCGCTACTGATTTCTACTTACCAAGCTACACCACGGTTCGTGCGTTTGCTGAAATAGAGCCTATAGAAAACTTATCAGTTAAAGTTGCAGTAGATAACCTGTTTGATGAAGAGTTTTATACTAACTCTTTCGCAGATGTGTGGGTTGAACCTGGTGCGCCTCAACGCTTTAGGCTTACCGCCGCCTATCGCTTTTAAGGTTTAAGGAGAGGCTTTTAAAGCCTCTCCGTTTATGATGTTCAGGTGTTGTTTTAACTAAATTAGGCGTTGTCACACGGCGGCCATTCACTCTCTTTTAATATTTGATTTTGAATAAGACGTTGACGCTTATTTTCAATAACCTGTTTTAATTCATCTCTAATTAATCTTACCGCTGGCGTAATAAGATGCCGGCTAGGCAGCATGAGCCACATTTCAGTTAGCGGTACGTGGTAACCAGTCAAAATACGCTGCAGCTTTCCGCTCAGTAAATCCCCCGCAACGTCTATACATGACTTTTTAGCGATCCCCTCTCCATCTACGCACCAGCGCCGAACAATATCACCGTCATTCACAGCGCGATTACTGTTCACTTTCACTTTAACTCTCTCGCCCTCGTTGATAAGTTCCCACGTATTGTGGGTTTGGTCGTAGAGTTTATAAAGAAGTGCGTTGTGCTGCGCTAAATCAGTCAAAGTTGTAGGCTCACCGTTTCTTTCTAAATAATCGGGAGACGCGCAAATCACATGCGGAATATTGCACACTTTAAAACCATACATCTGCGATTCTTTAACCGCTTCTTTTGTCATGGCTCTAAGTGCTACATCTACACCATCGCGGTAGAAGTCCACCCGACTGTCGCTCACATGTAATCGCAATGAAAGTTCTGGATTTTCGCGCTGCACTTTATTTAGCAGTTCACGCATTAGGTTGCGACCCATTTCCGAAGACATCGCCATGCGAAGCTCACCGTGAATGCTCTGCTTCTGCTCTGTTACTAATGCAAGGCCCTGCTGTAAGGTGTCGAGTGCTTGCTTTGCCATAGGCAAATACTGCTCTCCTTCAGGTGACAATCGAATTTTGCGTGTACTTCGCACGAATAGCGCTACGCCAAGCTGCTCTTCTAAACGTTTAACCGCCATACTTGCAGCAGATGAACTAATATCAAGTTTTATCGCAGCAGTGGTTATCGAGCCCACTTCAGCCACCTTTACGAACACAGACAGGTCTTCGGTTTTCATACTTCCCTCAACGTTTATTTCACTCTTTTGATTTCAAGGCAAAAAAGACAAAGTAAAATGGATCACCTCTATTATCCACATTTTCAGGAAAGTCTTTATTGATTTTGGTCGTTTATGAGACTTATTCGAAATAATAGACTGTGCCTGTCTGTTAAATAAAACCTACGACCAACAATTAGGAGGTTTGAATGAAACCAACGAAACGAAACAAACTTACAATAGCATCGCTATTATTGAGCACCTGTTTTCTTCTTTTTCCTAGCGCACACGCACAAGACAAAGTTATTGCAGCTAAGGATGCCGAATGGGGTTACTTGAATCCAGCCCGTGGCGACAAAAGCCCAGGAGCAGCAGACTTGTGGGGAGACAGAACAAAAGACACGGCAACGGGGATGTTAGTGCGATTTAACAAAGGCTTTGAATCGCCACCGCACATTCACAACATAACCTATAGAGGTATTGTGATTGAAGGCGAAATGCACAATGACGATCCAAACGCAGCAAAGATGTGGATGCCAACAGGTTCGTTTTGGACTCAACCTGCAGGTGAAGATCACACGACTGCAGCGAACGACAAAACCAACCTGATTTATCTAGAAATTGATGAAGGCCCATACCTTGTAAAGCCATCAAAAGAACATTTTGACAACGGTGAAAGGCCAATCAACGTTCACGCAGACAATATGGTGTGGCTGCACGAAACAGACACTGCCAATATTTCGGCAACAGGTGTTTCTTCAGCCTACCTGTGGGGAGATACACACTCACTTTATGGCTCGTTTGTTAAACTGCCTCAAGGCTTTGAAGGTGAGATAGTAGCGAAATCTGACGAATTCAAAGCAGTCGTAATTAGTGGGAGCTTGAAATATGACAACGTCAAAACGCTTGATCCAGGTAGCTATTTTACTTTGTCTAAAGGTGCACACTCACGCATTGAAAACGAAGGTAACAAGCCTTCAATCGTCTACATTCGTGCAACATCACCTTATCAAGTGAAAGATTCCAAGTGATAATAAATGTTAAGCATAAAAAAACGCCCATTTAAGGGCGTTTTGTTCAAGCAGGTTTATAACACAAGTGCTGTTACACTTCTCGACACGATGAAGTTACTCTAGGCTCAATAGTGCCAGCGCGTCTGTAAGTGTTACTGCTTTCAGAGTTTTCTTTTACGTTGCGTAAGTTGTAACGTATAGCAGCGGCATGACAGTCTTGGACATCACGATACTCCCTAACGAAATTACCCCGTTCGTCATAAAGTGCAATCGCACCGCTGTTAACTTCTGGTTGCTGCTGAGCGATTTCCGTTGTGTCACATGCCGCTAATAAAATAATTGACGCTGCCAGTAGTAATTTCATACCTAAGTTCTTCTATCTAATGTTACTTTTAAATGTAAACTAGATAATTCAACTAAGCAAATATATTGAATAAAAAGCAATCAATTGAGATTCTGCAGCACTCTGTCTAACCGTTTGTGTCGTATAGCGGCTCGTTAATTAAAAGCGATAGGCATTAGTACGTTTTTTTCAGCTCACGTACGCGGGGCATTTCCCCTCTTGCTTCGCGTATTTTCTAGGTATTCAGCAATCATAGAATAACCGTTTTGCCTTGCAAGCTGCTCTGGTGTATTGCCATCATAACCTTTCAAATCTAACCTAGCTCCTGCTTCCACCAATACTTTCGCTGCCTCTAAATGCCCATGCCAGAGAGCACAATTAACGCCAGAGACTGACACGCTTTTCTTGTATTTGGGATAGGTTTACTCATTGTCTCGCCTAACTTTTTAAATGCTTTTTGTCTTGGTTTTAAATTCTGGTTTTGGGTTTTTAGCACGTTGTTAATCCCTACAAAGGACTAACAACATAACTGTCGATGATTACTTTACCTTCGGTATCAATATGCACATGCCAGCGCTCTTTTACCTGTAGCTCAACCGATTCCCCTTTAAAGTCAGACGACTCAAATGTGTCAGCGCGAAGGTTAATTCGAAGGTCTACTATAAATCCATTGGGCTTCGCTGAATCAGCATCGGGTTTGATATCAATTTGATCTACACGGTGCTCACAGTTAGGTTTAAACGTCTTGCGTGCCTTCGCGTACCAGTCGTTGAATCCAGCATGGCCTTGAAATCGTCCCTCTGGCGCTTGCCAGACAACCTCCTCGCTGAGATTCGGTAGAAAAGCTTCACTTGACGCCGGCAATTGATCGAACTGCCCAAACCACGTCGTTACAAACTGTTTGATAAGCAATTCTGGTGAGTTCATCAAAACATCTATAGCATCGGCTACCCGCTTACCATGTTGGTCACCACGGGCCTGAACGTCTGAAAGCGTGTTGTAAACACCTTCGATGTATACCATGCGATGGCTGTAAATTGGCTTGTGGTACTGCATTTTTGCAAGATAAGCGAGCTGTTCTAGCGGGCGTAAGAATTCTTCTACACTGAAATGGTTATAGCCTAGCGGTCCATAAGACTCTTTTGGGCCACCTACCGAAATGGACAGTAAAAAATGTTTATTCGCCAGCTTGTCTCCTTCAGGGCCAAACGCAAAATTATAAGTAAATACTTGGTCAATCCAGCGCTTAAGTAAAGCTGGTACAGAATACCAGTAGAAAGGAAACTGCAGCACAATTACCTCAGCTTCAAGCAAGGCTTTTTGCTCTGCCTCTACATCAATTGGGTTGTTAGAATAAAGGGTGTCCAAACGTCTAACTTCAATGTCGTTTATGCGCTTAGTCAGGCTTTGCAAAATAGCGCTATTAGCATTGGACTGGTCTAAATTAGGATGGCCGGAGATAACTAATACTTTACTCATTACTTCTACCTTTGCGTGATAATTTTATGGTTGGTTCAAAGTGAACAGATAGAAG
>NZ_VTYM01000035.1:0-33503 GCF_013113925.1 Alteromonas sp. 07-89-2
AGGGATTCGAACCCCCGGTGGGTTTGACCCCACGTCTGATTTCAAGTCAGGTGCATTAAACCGGGCTCTGCCAACTCTCCTGAAGTGCTGCGTATCTTAATGATATTTTTATGACTGTAAAGCGAAAAATTAAAAAAGTTGTCTAAGTGCCGAGATTTCAACCAAATAGACTGTTTAGCACGTATAAGAGATGTTTTTATATTCACCTGACACCATTTTCATCTGAAACTACTTGAAAATGGGAACTAAAACCCATACAACATACACTAAACAATTGTGTACCATTTTGGTCATATCATAAGTCCTGTTGGAGGAAACAATGGATCAACGTTCGATGTATTCAAGTGCATCTCAACCATCGGTATTGCAGACGAACAAGGTTCTACGCAACACCTATATGCTGCTTGCGATGACACTGGCGTTTAGTGCGGTTTGTGCTGGTATAGCAATGGCAGTAGGCATTTCTCCTATGATGTCTCTTGTTATGACTATCGGCGCTTTTATTACGTTATTTGTAGTTCAGAAAAAAGCTGATTCAGCATCTGGTATCTACTGGGTGTTTGCATTCACAGGTTTAATGGGTGCATCACTAGGTTACACGCTTAATTTCTATCTAGGCGTTGCGGGCCCAGGCTTGATCATGGAAGCGCTAGGTGCAACAGCCCTTGTGTTCTTCGCGCTTTCTGGCTACGCACTTACCACTAAGAAAGACTTCTCGTTTATGGGCGGATTCTTGGTAGTAGGCCTAGTTGTAGTGCTTGTAGCTGCTATTGCGAACATCTTTTTCGCAGTTCCAGCGGTAAGCTTAGCAATCAGTGCAGCGATTGTGTTTATTATGTCAGGTTTCATCTTGTTTGATACAAGTCGTATCATCCACGGTGGTGAAACAAACTACATTCGCGCGACAGTTTCGCTATACTTGAACATATACAACTTGTTCACGTCTATCCTTCACCTTCTAGGTGCGTTTGGTGGCGACGATTAAAACAGCGTTAAAGGTTGAAAAGAGAAACACCCCTTAACCGGGGTGTTTTTATTTGTATGGCAGAATATTCAGTACTTATCACATCATCACCGTTTCAAGGCGATACAGCGTTACGCGCCCTCTCCTTTGCACAAGGTGTAATCGATAATGGTGATGTAATAAACAACGTTTTCTTTTATAGCGAAGGTGTACACCACACTAATAACTTAATGCTAAAGACGGGTGACGAGCTGTTCGTACTTGATAGCTGGAAGACTCTAGCGACTGAACACAACGTGAAATTACTAGTATGCATTACCGCCGCCGTTAAGCGAGGTATTGTTAGTGAGTTAGAGGCGAAAGAGAATGGGTTGTCTCAGGCCAACTTAACCGCGCCTTTCGAGCAAGCTGGCTTGGGCGAATTCTTCACTGCGCTCCATGATTGCAACAGGTTGGTACAATTCTAATGGCGCAACTACTTATTAGGTTTACGCAAAGCCCTTTTTCCAATGCTAAAAGCCAAGACGGTTTAGATTTTGCGCTTGCTGCAACAAACTATGGGCACGAAGTTAAAGTACTTTTTGAAAGCCAAGGTGTACTGCAGCTTGTTAAGGCAGCGTCTACCAAAGGACTAAAAAATCACACCAAACGTTTAGCTAGCATGCCGTTTTTCGATATCGAAGAATGCTTTGTGTGTAGAGCAAGTGCAGATACCTACGATATTGAACAGGTTCTTGCTAATAACAGTTTAGTTGATGAGTTAGACTGTGAGTGGATAACCCCAGAAGAAAAAGTCACGCTTATCCAAAGCGCAGATCATGTGGTGACATTCTAATGCTTATTACTATTTCAACGCCAAATTTGTGCACTGAATACAAACAGCTTATTGAAGCCACTTATGAGCAATCGACTTCTACTTATGTTGTATTTGTTGGTGATGGCGTTTATGCCCCTGCATTAAACACCGCGTTTTTTGAGCAGCTGGCCAATACGGTAAAAAGCACGGTAGAGAGTACGACAAAAGGCACGGCAAAAGACAAACCAACGCTAAACCTGTCGTTCTTGAGTACAGATGCGGCTACTAGGGGCGCAAATCTTCCCGAACATTTTAATCCAATTTCCCACAAAGAACTTGCTGCAATATCAGCAAAAAATCAGCACTGGATACCCCTTTCATGACACAAGAAACCTATAGCTTCAATTATAAAGGGCAAGCGATCCCTACAGACAAAGCCGGGTATTTACTCGACTATACCCTTTGGGAAGAAGATATGGTTGAGTTGCTGGCGCAAGAAGAGAACATTGAATTAACCGAAGCCCACTGGGAAGTGGTGCGCTTCGTACGCGCATTCTATGAAGAGTACGAAACCAGCCCAGCGATTCGTGCTTTGGTGAAAGCTATGGCCAATAAGTTTGGTCCAGAAAAAGGGAATAGCCGTTACCTGCAGCGACTCTTTAAAAAAGGCCCGGCTAAGCAAGCCACCAAACTGGCAGGATTACCTAAACCTGCTAAGTGCTTATAAAGCTGGTATTGAAAAGGCCAGGCATACATTCGTTCTGTTTTCCGTCAATCGCACCGTTCCGGAAAAGAGTACACTGTCTCTGTACAAGGAGTCTGGCCCTTACTCGCATAGCAAGAACGCATACTCACTGTTCTTTTGCAAATACCTGGAGAAATGGTCTCTAAAATATTTGAAGAGTCTAGACCAGGACCGACATAAGCCCCCCAATATTGGTTTTTTGCCTGGTTTTTAGCAAGTTCTCTTCGGCACTGCTCGTCGTCAGTAAGGGTATTAGTTAATTCATCTATTTCGCCATCCATAAACGCTAGCGCATGGGTCATCCCATCAATTTTAGACATGCCCCTCTCTAGGCTTAGTGCTACCGAATTTAATTTATATTGCTGATTTGTAGAGAGTTCCGACAAAAAGCCAAGTCGAAAAACTAAGCGATTCTCGGTATCACCAACAATAGCAATGCTAGTCTCTCCACTTAAGTCACGATAAACATTAAGATCTACTGAATGGCCATCAATTTCAATTTCTAGACCAGTCAATTCCTCACCTTTACCTAAATCATTGAGATTTAAATCTTTAGCGTTCACGTGGTCTATAATACGACTTTCAATTTGGTTGCTGACCACTTTTTGCCTCTTTGCTCCTTTGTAGTATTCAGAAACAACATAGCATGTGTCTGATGTTTCAGATAATGCCTTTGTAGTTGATGTAAAAGAGGGCTTTTTCGGACTATTAAGGGAGTTTGGCTGCCCAGATTCATTCATGGTCGAAGCATTCACTATTGCGGGTAAGAATAGAAACGTCGCTAATATTCCTATTTTATTCATTGAAAAGTCCTTATCTCTTATTTCTTATGTCCTATTTCTTATAATGGTTAATGTAGACTGCAACCCCTTTACAATCAATATTATTGTACAAAAACATATATTATGATTAGATAAATTACATTATCCTTATGAATTAAGCATAACTCGCTTCTTCCTAGTTATTATTCCTACCAAGCGCTTTGCACGGGTTGTACCCCGATTCGAGGTAGCGAGCAGAGTAGCCGCCCTACAGTTATTTGTTTTAGTTTTGGTGTTGATATTGCAACTCCCCTCTTACATTAGCGTTTTATCTCGGGTTTCAGGCATATTTTTCATACTTGCCTTTTACCGAACATCATAAACGTGAATGTTTTACATAAATGGACATAGGAGGCTGTATGACAGTTCAAAAACACTACGTAATTGTGGCCAACCACGACGACGCCACAGCTTACACCTATACCAACCACGGAAGTGCACTTGTTGAAGTAAAAAAATGGCACAATGAGTTTAGTGGCGCGAGTGACCAAGACATTTATACAGATAAACCCGGCAGACAATCGGCTCCTGCTTCGCAAGTACCAGGCGTTGATAGCATGAATCGAAAAGATGCCGCCGAACTCGAAGATGAACGATTTGCTAGTGACATTGCTGACTGGCTAGATGGTGAGCGTAAACGAGGTGCGTTGGGCTCGATAGATATTATTAGTGGGCCTGGATTCCTTGGTAAACTGAGAAGCGGAATGTCATCTCAATGTTCAGACGTCGTCGACAAAGAAGTGAAAAAGAATGTTTTAGGTGCAGACGAGGAAACCTTACTTTCTTACCTTAAATAAAACGTTATTTGTTAGTTAAATTATCACAGGTGGCTGTTTTTATAGCCGCCTTCCTTTACTCACTTAGAAGTTAAAGTCAGCGGTTTTCGTCAGCCATTAACACGTTAACTTCACCGATTGCCTCGGCGCTTTTAAACGTCTTTACTCGCGTAACTTCAAGATCGGTATAAATACGAGGATTATTCAAAATATATTCTACCTCATTGTTCAATGAGCCTTGTGTGTCTGCCGCTAACCACGCATTTATCGCATGTGCATTATGGGGAAGAAAGCAAGGAATGGATTTTTCATGATACTGACTAAATCCCTCTACGGGTGGGCGTGTCACTACAGCACAGGAAAATAAACCGTTACTAAACCGCCGGTATACCGCGCCCATAAGCAATGCACCAGTAACCGGTTTCATTAGATAGTGCGCTTTTCCTTTGCCAAGTGGATTTGACTCTCCTACTGCAGTTGCGACAACCACAGCGCGTCGTTCACGAATGAACTTGCTCCAATAAGGGCTATCGAGATTTCGAGCGTTAAATGTTGTTCTATCACCTACAGTAAGCGTGTTTCCATTAGGTTTTGCGTCGAACCACCACGTTGCATCGATGGTGCTATCACCCGATACTATTAAATTAGTAATTTGTCGTTCAGGCACTTTTCCAAACGCAGGATAAAAGTTAATGACATTGCTTGTGGAAGATTCGTTGACAAAAAGCGGTATGGTTTGTGTAAGGCCGACTTCTTCAAGTAGCGCTATAACGTCTGGTGAGTCAGTAATACGCTGTATAAATCCGCACATGTATTCCTTCTCTTTTTTATTTATAAACCTGTCTAATACTAACCCTTAGCGTTAGAAAACAAAGCTAAAAATAAAAAAAGGAAACGGTAGCTAACCGTTTCCTTTTGATTTTATTTGCAATTTCTAGTTGCAGTAAAGCATGCCATTTACTGAGTATGCTTATCTAAAAACTTGATCATTGCATCCCAACGCTCTACGTTATTCTCAGGCTTATAGAAACCATGGCCTTCGCCTGATTTCATCATCCACTCGTAGGGCATGTTGCGCTTTTCTAACTCAGCACGCAAGGCAAATGCATGCTCTTTAGGTACACGTACGTCCTCTTCACCCTGAATAATGAAAACAGGAACTTTTATTTTGCTTACATTTTTAACTGGAGACTGTAAATCCCTTTCACCACCCGTTGGCAGCACTTGATTAAGGTAGTTAATGCCTGCTTGGTTTTCAGGGATGTCACCTTTCTCAAGCATCATGTCTAAATCGTATACACCCACGAAACCAATTGTACATTGGTAAAGATCAGGCTCACGGATTACACTTTGTAATGCAGCATAACCACCATATGAACCACCGTAAACGCACATGCGGTCTTTATCAACTATACCTTGTTTAACAAGGTGCATTGTTCCATCGGTCATGTCATCTATCATCGTGGTACCCCACTTACGGAATCCCGATTTTTCAAACGGAAGACCATAGCCACCCGACCCGCGGAAGTTTGGCTGCAGTACTGCGTATCCATGTGACGCTAATACTTTCGCATCGCTGTCCATTCCACTTAATGAATCATAAGGACCGTGTGGCCCACCATGGGGAAGTAAAACAAAAGGAAGGTTTTTAGACTTTCCATCAGGAAGCGTTAGAACTGCCGAAATTTCCTGACCGTCTCTTGCTTTATAGGTGATTAGTCGTGACTTAGGGATCGTTAGATCTTTAAGCCAGGGCCTAGTTTCAGCGAGTTTGACGAGCTTACGTGCTGACTTGTCAAATAAGTAAAAAACTGTGGGGTTATTCGCGTTACCTACACGAAAGATCACTTGATTTGTATCATTAGTAGAAGACGTTGCTTGAACCATTTGCCCTTTAAAGGTATTTGTTAAGCTTGCTAATATTTTTTGATCTTCACTATACTGGACACCGTCCAAAAATACAGAATCAATACCCAAATATTCAAAAGAAGCCCCTTGAACTTCTCTTACTTGGCCATTTTGAACGTGAACAATGGGTGAAACATCCACTTTGTCATGTGCGTAAAGAACAGTGTGCTTTTTTGTATCTACATTAAATGTAGCAAGTGCTTGTGTATCTGTTTCTATGGTACTTAAACCAACAAGAGTTTTGTTATCAGCTAAAAAAACTAAAGGTTGGAAAAATGGGTCGTATGCACCGGCTTCATATGCTGTATACCAATCACTTTCTGGAGACGATCTAACAATTAACGTTTGCTTATTATCTTCGTTAGGGTCAGAGTTAAACATCGCCAATACGTTGCCGTTGGTTCCAGTAATCACCCCTGCTCCACTGCCTGCATAGCGACGTAGCGGCATTCTTCCCATACCACTTTTCCGCCCATTGCTTACTTTCATCTTATAAAGATCTAGGTAAGGCTCTCTTGCGGTCAAATCAACGCTGTAAACCACAACGGCATCGGGATCTGATGGTAAATAGTCAACAATTTGAGAGAACCGCTTATCGCCACTTTCTGAACGCCAGCCAGTTAATATCGTGCTGTCACTTCCGTCAGCGTTCATAGCTATAAGTTCGCCTGTGGGCAGCGGTTGCTCAAAGGAGCCCACTTCACGAGCCATTGTTATTAAGAGACGATCGTCGTTTAGCCAGTTAAATGTACTGACCGACTCTTTCCCTCGCCCACGCGTAATTGATACAACCTCTTGTTTTTTGATATCTAAAACTGTCAGCGAAATTAAACCATCTTCGCTGCGGGATGTTGAGGCTAAGTAGGTACCTTCGGGGGAAATTTTAATATCCAAATATTGAGCATGCTTTGCATAACTTTCAATAATAGGTTGCTGAACGTCCGCAAAAGATGTGCAAGAAAAAGCTAGGCTTCCCAGCATAATCGTTTTCAATAAAGACAAACGCGCTTTCATTTTTTAATTTTCTCCATGAAAAAAGCCTCCGATTAACGGAGGCTTACTACTTCAAGTCAAATTTTTAGAAGTTGTATTTTACGTTAGCAAATACTCTTCGACCGATAAAGTCATATTGAGAGTAAAGAGCTGAGTTACCTAACTCAAAACCACTTGCTGATAGCTGAGGTGGTTCTTCGTCAAACAAGTTGGCTACACCAACAGTAAAGTCAAAGTCTTCGTAAGCAAATGAGCTTGATACCGCGTGGTATGTCGTCCATTTAGTCTCATCGATAAACGTTACCGTTTCACCATTAAGCGTGGTCGTGTTGGTTTCACTTCCGTAGTACTCGTAGTCGTTAGTAGAATCAAAGTAGCTTGCTGTCCACGTAACGCTCCAGTCGTCTCTACCATAGGTTAGTCGTGCAACACCTACGTGCTTAGGAACACCGTTTTCACCAACTTCGTTGTTATACGGAGAATCTTCAAACAGTAAGCCGAACTTTTCAATCTGCATAGTGTGTTCTACGCGGAAACGAACGTTACCCCAATCGAATTCTTCATCGTAAGTGAAGTTGTAGTCAACACCACGTACACGCTGATATGAAATGTTTACATAACCGCCGTTAACCTGGTCAATACCAAAATCGTTTGCGTCTGAACCGTCTCTACGTGTAAACAGATCACATAGCGGCTCGTTAGCAAAATCGATAGAGTTATAACAACGGTTTACGATGTCTGCACCACCCAAGTTGTCAATCTCGTTTGAAATCTCAATGTTGAAATAGTCAATCGAGAATGCGAACGTATCTTCAGGGCTTGTTAGAACAAGACCGATACCTTCGGCAACTGAAGTTTCTGCTTCAAGACGACCTACACCGCCGCTTGTAACAAGCAATGCCGAACTTCCGCCTTGCTCGTAATCCGCAGGAATACCTTCAGCTTGACAGTTTGCAAATACTGTATCGTTGATTGCACCTGAATCGAACTGATTTACGTAGTCAAGACATGGGTCGATAGCTAGCTGACCAGCGAAACCAGTCTGCTCTGCAAGGTATAGCTCGTATAGTGCCGGAGCACGGAAAGACGTACCGCGGCTCGCACGAACGCTCACGCCATCGATGATTGACCAGTTCAAGCCTAATTTAAACGTTGTGTCTGAACCATAAGTATCAACATCGTTCCAACGACCAGAGGCAGTTAGATCTAGTCTTTCAAAGCCTGTTACGTCTTCTAGAAGTGGAACTTTAACTTCCGCGTAAATTGCTTTAGTCAACTGGTCACCAGCTGTAATGCCCGCGCCAGAAAGACCCCAAGAGTTGCCGTTAAGGGTATTCTCTCCAGGAGTATCTTCGATTTCATCTTTTTGAATTTGGAAACCGAACGCTGCGCCTACTTCACCAGCTGGTAAAGAGAACAGGTCACCTGTTACATAACCTTCAAGGGTTTGTTGGTCGTAAGTTGTTTGGCCGTAATCACGACCAAATAAGAACGCTTCTTGTGCTGGAGTTCTGTTACCGAAAAGGAACTGAGGATCAGTCCATGGGATATCTACACACGTGTTGCCGCTAAACTCTGTTACTTCACCAGAGCAGCTCACACCGTCAGCCGCATTAAACTGGGCCATTAGCATTGCGTCGTTATAGATGATGTCCTGTTCGTATTTTCCGTCGTTGTAACTGTACTGGTAAGATAAGTCCCAAGTCCAGAAGCCAATATCGCCGGTAGCACCAACAACACCACGGGTATAGTCAACTTGGATTTCTGAGCTAAAGTGGTCTGTTAACGCAACAGGGAATACAGAACCATCACCATCAAAGCCATCTAAAACATCGGTAGATAGCGTACCAACATCCGCAGTCCAGAACTGACGATAGTCATCAGTCTTTGTTGTACGACGGCTGTGAATAAATTCACCGTAAACAACTACATCATCAGTAAGATTGTATTCGCCAGTAGCATAAATTGAAGCGTTTTGCGTTTCTGGTACAACAGTTTGCTGGCCTAAGAATGGATGATTTTGATCCCACCAACCTTCACTGGCATAGTTATCGTTGAACGAAACCGGATACCAGCCTTCTGGTGTTGTAAAGCCAACGTTAGCATCGTTAATGCTTTCGTATCCGTTATTCGCGAAAAAGTTGTCGTAATCAAATGCAGCCTGCAAACTGCCGCCATAAGCTGAAGATACACCACCATATAGCCATAACCCGTAACCTGTTTCGCTACAGTGGTAATCGCCAGTACGCGGATCGATAGGATCGGTACGCGAACCATCCTCAGCAAACTGTAGACGTTCAGTACAGTTGAAGTAGTCACGGTCGCCGCGGCGGAGCATTGACACCTTGCGGTAGTCAGCAGTCACACGGAATGAGCCTTCTGCGTACTCTTCACCAAAAGAGATGTTAATACGGCGATCTTCACCGCCAGATTCCATCGGCTGGCTAATATCAACGTTTACCGTCTTTTCGTCACCTTTCTTGGTGATGATGTTAATTACACCGGCTACCGCGTCTGAACCATACAGTGCTGATGCACCGTCTTTTAAGATTTCAACACGCTCAATTGCTGAAAGTGGAATGCTGTTCAAGTCGAATGCAGATACAGCACCGCGTGTACCCGCAGGTCCAGCACGACGGCCGTTTAATAGAATAAGCGTACGGTTTGCACCTAGGCCGCGAAGACCAACAGTCTCTGCACCAGTACCGCCATCAGTTACATAACCAACCGTTAACGCTGCAGTTATTTGGCTTGAACCCGCAGCAGCTGTACTTGTACGAAGTAATTCGCCCAGCGTTTTGAGGCCTTCACCTTCAGCATCTTCTACAGAAATAATATCGATAGGTGTGTCATTCGCAAAAGAGTCGGTACGGATACGAGAGCCAACAACTGAAATCTGTTCTACTGTTTCAGCGTCTTGTTCCGCAGAATCTTGAGCGGCGACATAAGGCGTTGCGCCTAAGCCCAGCGCTATGATTATCCCCTGAGATAATCGGTTTAGTGTGTTTCGGTTTTCCATATTTGTTCCCTGGAATTCGGCTTTCTGAACAAACAGAATTACCTGAAAGGTAAGTCCGTTTATCCATGAAGCTTTCTTTTTTTAAGTAAATGTAAATACGACCTATTTTCATTATGTTGATTGAGGCTAATCTACATTTCATTTTTGTTACGTCGAGCGCAACATTAGCCAAAAGTATAAGATATAATTGTAAGTGTCAATTACGACTTTAGCGCATGAAATATATGTGATTTATGACCAAAAAGCGCTATCCATTTACATTTAGAAACAACTTTTATTGCTTATTTTTTGAGCTATAAGGTGTTGTTTATATATGGATTTTATTACATGCCAAGATTTTGCTTAAATAGTATACAAACTTACTCAACAATAAGTATGAGATTCGGTGGTAGGAGGGTAAATTATAAAATCCGATACCTTTTACGGTACCGGATTTTTTTGATGTTCATAGATAACAGGCCCGATTGAATTTGCCATGAGTTATCTACTGGTAGATTTTATTTAAGCACTAGTCGCTTTGATAACTTCTTGGCCAGCCATGTAAGGCACAAGCGCCTTTGGAATCGTAACGCTTCCATCTGCCTGCTGATTGTTCTCTAAAATAGCAACAAGCGTACGCCCTACTGCTAAACCAGAACCATTCAACGTGTGCAGAAGTTCTGTTTTATTCGTTTCTGGGTTACGGAACCTAGCCTGCATGCGTCGTGCTTGGAAGTCCAACATGTTTGAACATGAAGAAATTTCACGATAGGTATTTTGCGCAGGTAGCCATACTTCAAGATCGTAGGTTTTACATGCACCAAAGCCCATATCACCCGTACATAGCAACACTTTGCGGTACGGCAACTCTAGCTTTTGAAGAATAACTTCGGCGTGTCCTGTAAGTGCTTCTAGCGCGTCAAAGCTCTCTTCCGGCTTAACTAGTTGTACAAGTTCTACCTTGTCGAACTGATGCTGACGAATAAGGCCACGGGTATCACGACCGTACGAACCAGCTTCTGAGCGGAAGCAAGGCGTATGTGCTGTCATTTTCACAGGCAGTGTTTTCGCATCTAATATTTCATCGCGTGCAATATTAGTTAGCGGAACTTCCGCCGTTGGAATTAGGCTAAGCCCCTGTCCTTCTTCAGTTGCTGGCTTGGTGTGAAATAGATCCTCACCAAATTTAGGCAACTGACCTGTACCATAAAGGCTGTCAGCGTTAACCAAGTAAGGCACATACATCTCTTGGTAGCCATGTTCTTGTGTATGGGTATCTAGCATGAACTGAGCAATTGCACGATTTAGGCGAGCAATATCGCCGCGCATCACTACAAATCGGCTTCCCGTAAGCTTACTTGCGGTGGCGAAATCTAAGCCGTTGTTTAAGCCTTCAGCCACATCAACATGATCTTTAACTTCAAAATCAAACGTGCGTGGTTCGCCCCATCGAGAAATCTCAACATTGTCATCTTCGTCTTTACCCGCTGGTACAGACTCGTGCGGCAAATTAGGAATGCCTTGCGTAAGGGTGTTAATTTCTTCCAACAGTTCGCTAAGTTCCGCTTTAGCGGCGTCAAGCTCGTCACCAAGCTTACCCACTTCAGCCAATAGCGGTGCAATATCTTCGCCCTGCGCTTTTGCTTTACCAATGGATTTACTTCGTACGTTACGCTCGTTTTGCAGATCCTGTGTTCTGGACTGAAGTGTTTTTCTTTTTTCTTCAAGCGAACTGAAAGCTGCTACATCGAGGTTAAAACCACGGGCAGCTAATCGCTTAGCTGTCTGTTCTATATCGCTTCGCAAACACTTTGGATCTAACATGTGTTTCTAATTATCCTTTCATCAATTGAATGGCTAGCCAACCTGCTATTAGGCAAGCGCCAACGTTAAGAAATACATTTGCTGCGGCTTTAAGCCACAACCCGTTTTCTAATAAAGTTAAGGTTTCAACGGAAAATGTTGAGAATGTGGTAAAGGCACCTAATAGCCCTACACCGATAAGCGCTCGGTAAGGAGAGTCGCTTAAATCATGACGTTCGATAAAACCGTACAGTAATGCGAGTGCAAACGACCCGACCACATTCACCGTTAGTGTACCAAACGGCATGTGTTTTCCAAATAAGGAATCAACACTTGTGGTAACAAAATAGCGTAAACAGGCGCCGGTCGCACCGCCAGCGGCAATAAAACAATACAAAGCTAACCCTTGAGGCACGAAAACTCCCTAGCGCATTTTTTTATTAACTAATTCATATAATCTGAACTAGTTGAGTTACTTGTCTGCAACTTTACCTTTTATTGTTACTTCTCGCATTAAGTGAATCGAGAAATTCACGCTTGGCTTTCAAAGCTTTCTCTAAACCGCGCTCGTTAGGATTATACAAGCGAGTACCGGCAAGGCTATCTGGTAAGTATGTTTCGCCAGCTGCGAAGGCATTCGGCTCGTTGTGTGCATAGCGATAACCGTCTCCATGACCCAGTTCTTTCATAAGCGATGTAGGTGCATTGCGCAAATGCATAGGAACCGGTGCATCAGAGGTCTTTCGCGCCAGTGCTTTGGCTTCATTAAACGCCATGTAAAGCGCATTACTTTTTGCAGCTAAGGCACAGTAAACGGCGGCTTGTGCAATGGCACGCTCGCCCTCTGCTGGCCCTACTCGGTGAAACGTGTCCCAGGCATTAATACAAAGCTGCATCGCTCTTGGGTCTGCATTACCAATATCTTCAGACGCGATGGCAAGTAGACGTCTTCCTACATACAGCGCGTCTCCCCCGCCATCAAGAATTCTTGCGTACCAGTAAAGGGCTGCGTCTGGATCTGAGCCTCTAACAGATTTATGAAACGCGGAGATTAGGTCGTAGAAGGTGTCGCCTTTATTGTCGTAACTAGCAACTTTTTCGCCTACCGCATGCTCAACATCGCTTACGGTTATTTCGTTTGCTCCGGTGAAGTCGGCAGCAAGCTCTAAATAGGTGAGAAGACGACGTGCGTCGCCGCCACTTAAATCGATAAGCGCGTTTCTGGCTGTTTCTTCAATACCAAGGGCTCTGTCACCCAGACCTTTTTCAGTATCGCTTAGCGCTCTATCAATCAATTCAGACAGTGCTTCGTATTCGAGTGTCTTTAGCACATAAACACGTACACGAGATAAAAGCGCTTTATTTAATTCGAACGAGGGATTCTCTGTCGTTGCGCCAATAAAGGTAACAACGCCAGACTCAACAAATGGAAGAAACGCGTCCTGCTGACTTTTGTTGAATCGGTGTACTTCGTCAACAAATAACAAGGTTCGCTGATTATAACGGGCGTTTTCTTCAGCCGTATCCATGGCGGCTCTGATGTCTTTTACCCCAGAGGTAACCGCAGAAATACGCAATACAGATGCGTTGGTGTATTGAGCAATGAGTTCAGCAAGGGTAGTTTTACCGGTACCGGGCGGTCCCCACAAAATCATAGAATGGCAGTGACCCGCCTCTAACATCTTACGAAGAGGCTTACCTTCGCCAAGTAAGTGTTCTTGACCGCTGTACTGCTCTATGGTGACCGGGCGCATTCGCGCCGCGAGGGGCGCGAAATCTTGATTAACGCTGGTCATCAATTATGAAGCTGTCTGGAATATCAACTGAGAACGTATCAGCGGGCACTGGAAAGCGCGTTTCAATATTACTGAACACCAAAGTGCTGATTTGCTGTTGCGCATCGAGCATATTAAGCGAAGCGAGTTCACTGTCTTGGTTAAAAGTTAATGTAAGCGTAGCGATTTGGCCGCCCTGTTCTTTAGGCGTGATTTGGTAGCTTTTTGTTACGCTAACACCATTGATGTTGTCTGCCGCGCCGTTTTCAGGTGTTACAGCCGATGAACCGCTATTTAATTGATTGATAGAGAACTTTGACCACGTTGCTTCGTCTGTCGATGTAAGCAAAACAATAGGGTTATCTTTAATCGCATTGGATTGAGATAGGACTGTCACCTGCTCTACGAAGGTATCCACATTCCAAACCGCTTCGCCATCGGCAACCAAAAGGGTTTCATCAGGAAACGTTGTTTCCCAGCGAAGCTTATTGGGGCGGGTCATGGTCAGCGTGCCTTGTGCTTCGTGAACGACATTTTGCTGTGCATCGACTACTGTCTGCGCAAAGCTTGCACGAAACTGCTTCATATTGCTTAACAACGCCTGCAGTGACGTACTCGCAGAATCATTGATAAGCGATGAAGTTTTAGGCTGACTAGTGTTTACTGTGGCATTAGCCTGAATAGCGTCATGAGCACTGACAACCTCGTGAGCATTGTTCTTGCCAATAGTTGAACCTGTTGAATCTAATTCTACCGCAGCGTTAGCAGCAGTCATTGCTGTACCTGCCGTTACCAATGCACTCACAAAATAAACCGAAACTGCTTTATTCATTTATTCAATCCATTCGTTATTCTTTGTGGGGCGGCGGTGCAAGAACCTCACGGTTCCCGTTATGCCCCTGTGCACTTACGACACCACTCATTTCCATTTGTTCAACCAAGCGCGCGGCCCGATTGTAACCAATTCTAAACTTACGCTGCACGCTCGACACACTAGCTCGACGTGTTTCAGTAACAAACGCCACGGCTTCATCATAGAAGGCATCAAATTCTTGATCCTCACCCTCAGGCTGTTCGCCTGGCAGTAAGACTTCAGCCGTCGCTTCGCCATTCAGGATCTCATCAATGTATTCAGGCTCACCACGTTTCTGCCAGTCTGCAACTACAGCATGTACTTCGTGATCATCCACAAATGCGCCGTGAACACGGGTTGGCACAGGGCTACCAGGAGGCAGATAAAGCATGTCACCCATCCCTAGCAAAGTTTCTGCGCCTTGTTGGTCTAGAATGGTTCTTGAGTCTATTTTACTAGAAACTTGGAATGCACAACGGGTTGGAATGTTGGCCTTAATCAGACCTGTAATAACATCTACAGACGGGCGCTGTGTGGCAAGGATAAGATGGATGCCCGCAGCACGTGCTTTTTGTGCGATACGTGCAATAAGCTCTTCTACTTTTTTGCCCACTATCATCATCATGTCGGCAAATTCATCGACCACTACCACGATAGCAGGAAGTTTGGCTAAGTCAGGCGCTTCAGCATCCATACTTTCTTCATTCTTCCACAGTGGGTCCTTTATTGGTGTGCCATTAGCAATGGCTTCTTCTACTTTCGCGTTATAGCCTTTTAGGTTACGCACGCCAAGAGCGCTCATTAGACGATAACGACGCTCCATCTCACCCACGCACCAACGAAGGGCATTGGCGGCTTCTTTCATGTCGGTAACCACTTCAGCAAGCAAGTGAGGTATGCCTTCATAAACGGAAAGCTCAAGCATTTTCGGGTCAATCATGATCATGCGAACATCTTCTGGCGTGCTCTTATAAAGCAAACTAAGAATCATAACGTTCACACCTACAGATTTACCTGAACCTGTAGTACCCGCAACCAAAAGGTGAGGCATTTTGGCTAGATCGACCACCACTGGCTGACCTGAAATATCAGCGCCCAACACCATGGTTAATGGTGATTTATTAGACTGAAAAGTATCGCAGCTAATAACTTCGCTCAGCCGCACCATTTCACGTTTTTTATTCGGCAGTTCTAAGCCAATTACTGACTTACCCGGAATAACTTCCACTACACGCACCGAGATAGCTGACATAGCGCGGGCTAAGTCTTTCGACAGTCCTGAGATTTTGCTCACTTTTACCCCAGGTGCTAAATCAAGCTCAAACCGGGTAATAACAGGGCCAGGGAACACGCCAACCACCGTCGCTTCAATGTTAAAGTCAGCCAGTTTTTCCTCTACCAAACGAGAAATACCTTCAATCTCTTCTGGCGTAAGCGGGTTTTCATGTTTGTCGGCACGTTCAAGTAAATCAAAGGACGGCATAGGTGGTAAATCAGGATCTAACTCACCTGCCCTCGCCTTCACGGGTTTGGCACCTAGTGCAGCAGGTGTAAATGCTTGGTTAGCACCTTGACTCGCTCCCTGAGTTTCAACAGTTTGCGACTGTAGCGTTTCCGTATTTGGTTCGCTACTTTCAACAGATGGCGCGCTGTTATTTGCAGAAGTTATTGGCTTGCTTCCAGTTTCGTAAGGCAAGTCTTCATCAAACTCTTCTAAGTCGTCAAAGTTAATATGCGGACTTTGCTGCGCTTGGTGTTTATGCTCATGTTGACTACTATCATCTTCTGACTGAACTGAGTCATCTTGGCTCGATTTACCCAAACCCACCCTGTCTTTAAAGCTACCCGTAACCGCACTACGCATACCTGACAATGAGAACGACGACTTTTTCGTCTCAGCTGCATCTACATCTGCACTTGATGTCGCATCGTCTTCCTCGGCGTTGACAGTATCGTTGGGATTAGATTGAACAGACTTGCCTCCGTCATAGGTATAAAACGGCGGCTCATCATCTACATCGTCAATGCCAAAGTTAGGCTCACTGCGTGATGGCGTAGTTTTCTGTGTCTGTGATGGTTTTGTCTGTGCAGTAGAAGCCAAAGGTTCAGCGCGCATACTAGTAATATCCAGCTCTGCACCTTCGTCGCCACTTTGATTAGACGATTTGTTAGCTAGGGCTAGTCGCGGCATTTCAAATGCTAACAAACTCTGAGGTGCTGAAAGAGTCTTACGTCCTAACCACAGCGTACCTTCACCTAACCTGTCGATAATAGTGAGCCAGCTAATACCCGTTAGTAAGGTAAAGCCCGTACAGAAGAAACAAAGAAGTAGCAAAATTGTGCCAGCGGTATTGAAGTAAGGCACTAGCGCTGAACTAATTACGTCGCCAACAAAACCGCCGGCTGAAAAGTTGTATATGTCGTCAAAATTAATACTGGCGATGCCCGTTGCACCGAGGGCCATCAACAGCCCACCAATAATTCTTAATCCAATAGTAAGGTAATCGAATTCATCGAGTTCTTTAATGTGTTGGAATAGAAACCACCCTAAGAAGGCGGAGCCGAAAGGCAGTAAATACGCTAAAAAACCAAATGAGAATAGCAGAAGATCAGCGACCCACGCCCCTGTTGCTCCAACCCAGTTGTGAACGTCGAGTTGTAATCCAGCCTGACTCCAACCTGGGTCTCCTGGATGAAAAGATGCTAGTGCCAGCAATAAGAAGAAGGCGAAAACACAGGCGATAATCATACCTGCTTCCCACACTCGCTGAACCCCTGTTAATCGCGCCATAACCCTAAAAAACCTTCAATTTCCATCGCATGTATTACCGCAGATAGCTTTTTACGCTATGCGGTAACCGCAGTACTAACCGCAACAAAGAGCTTAGCGAACTCTTTGCTATTCCTACATAATTATTATTGATTTACTTTTTGGTAAGTTACTGAGCGCACAACTGAATTAATACACCCATCCCCTACCCTGTGCTTTAGCGTGCTGTTAATCCTTTGATAAAACACAAACACTGTATTTTTGCACAGCCTACCACAAAACCACGCTATTGAGCCACGCTTTCATTACTTCAAATTAATGCGCAGCGACGATGTACTTTTTACTTCTTCCATCACAACGTACGTCCGCGACTCACTTACTCCGGGCAAGCGCAGTAAAGTATCACCTAATAATTTCCTATAACTTCCCATATCTGCAACGCGTGCTTTAAGAAGGAAGTCAAAATCTCCGGACACCAGGTGACATTCTTGTATATCGTCATGCAGTTTTACCGCAGCAGAAAATTCTGCAAAGATATCTACCGATGTTTTTGTTAACGTAATCTCTACGAACACAAGCATAGCTGCGCCGAGCTTTTCTGGGTCAACGACAGCATGATATCCTTTTATATAGCCCTGAGCCTCCAGCCTCTTAACTCTCTCAAGACAAGGGCTGGGGCTTAATCCCACTTCTTTAGCAAGTTCGACGTTTGATATACGCCCGTTTTTCTGTAACTGTACCAGGATATTCCTGTCTATTCGGTCTAGGTGTTTTGGCGTCTTTACCAGCATATAAAATATCTTAAAAGCATCTTTTAGAAGAATTATATGCTACAAACGCCCATTCTTCAGCAGATAGTTCGTTTTTTTATCACGTATACTCCGCAAAATGTTCACGTGCTTCAAAGCCGAACACTATTTATCAAAAGTTCAACCAGAGCCGCTTAGAAGCTCACTATAAGATTGAGGACTATACATGTTAGTTGGTGTACCAAAAGAAATTAAGAACCACGAATACCGTGTTGGCTTGACGCCAGCAGCTGTAAAAGAGTTTGTTAGCCACGGTCACAGCGTTTTAGTAGAAACGAACGCAGGTGACGCAATAGGTTTCACTAACGAAATGTATGTCGAAGCAGGCGCAGCCATTGCATCAACGGCTGAGCAAGTGTTTGCTGAAGCAGAAATGATCGTAAAAGTTAAAGAGCCTCAGCCTAACGAGTGTAAAATGCTTCGTAAAGGCCAGACACTATACACCTACCTACATTTAGCGCCTGATCCTACGCAAACAAAGCTGCTTGTTGAGTCTGGTGCAACTTGTATCGCATATGAAACAGTGACTGACGACCGCGGTGGGCTTCCACTACTAGCACCAATGAGTGAAGTAGCTGGCCGTATGTCGGTTCAAGCTGGCGCGCACTACCTTGAAAAAGCACACGGCGGTAGCGGTACACTTCTTGGTGGCGTTCCGGGTGTAGCACCAGGTAAAGTACTGGTTATCGGCGGTGGTGTTGTTGGTACTAACGCAGCAAAAATGGCATTAGGCCTTGGTGCTGACGTCACTATTCTTGACCGCTCGCTTCCTCGTCTTCGTCAAATCGATGATATCTTTAACGGACAAGTAAAAACGGTTTACTCTACCGTTGACGCTATTGAGCACTACTCTTCAAAAGCTGACCTTGTTGTTGGTGCGGTACTAATTCCTGGTGCAGCAGCTCCGAAACTTCTTACTCGCGAACAAATCAAGGCAATGAAACCTGGTTCAGTGCTTGTTGATGTTGCTATCGACCAAGGTGGATGCTTTGAAACATCGAAAGCGACCACACACCAAGACCCTGTTTATGTTGTTGACGATGTAGTTCACTACTGTGTTGCAAACATGCCTGGTGGCGTTGCGCGTACTTCTACAATGGCACTTAACAATGCCACATTGCCATTTGGTCTAGCCCTAGCTAACAAAGGCCCAGCGAAAGCTATGCTAGAAGACAAGCATTTGCTTAACGGCCTAAACGTGCACGAAGGTAAGGTAACGTACAAAGCTGTAGTTGACGCGCTAGGTGAAGAACTAGGTCTAACCTATACACCAGCTGAAGTTGCGCTTAAAGGCGAATAATTTCTTAAGATTAGTCTCGGGTGGGGCTGTGGCCATAACCCTTGAATAAGAATATCGGAATAAAAAAGCTCGGTATGTGAACATCACATCCGAGCTTTTTTGTATTTGAAATAAGTCTAACCGTTTATTGATGCGTTAACTGATTTCAGTACGGCAATAGGGTCTTCTGCTTTAGTGATAGGTCTTCCCATAACTAAATAGCTCACGCCAGCTTTCATAGCATCGGGAGGCGTCATGACGCGCTTTTGATCACCAGCATCTGCGCCTACTGGGCGAATACCTGGTGTAACTAGCAGAAAATCGTCGCTGTGTTTTTCACGTAATGCGCAGGCTTCCTGCGCTGAGCAGACAATGCCGTCTAATCCCGCTTTTTCTGTTAGTGCCGCCAGACGCAGCACTTGTTGTTCTGGTGTCACACCGCTTACTACATCCGCCAACTGCGCTTCATCCATGCTGGTAAGAACGGTAACCGCAATAAGTTTAGTTTGAGGGTTGCTGCTTGTTGCAATCGCCTCTTTAGCTGCTTGCATCATAGGTAGGCCACCCGATGCATGTACGTTTACCATCCATACACCCAGCTCCGCCGCTGCTTTACACGCTTTCGCTACAGTATTCGGAATGTCATGGAATTTAAGATCCAAGAAAACGTCAAAGCCTTTAGCGATTAACGCTTTTACGAATTCCGGTCCAAATAAGGTGAACATCTCCTTGCCCACTTTTAGCTTGCACAAGCTTGAATCTAATTTATCAACAAACGCCAATGCAGTGTCTTTATTGTCATAGTCTAATGCAACAATAACGCGTGGGTCATGCATGTTCTTTTATTCTCCGTCTAGCCCTTTGATAGGTTTTACTACGCCCCACTTTTTACAGCTAGGGCATAACCAATATAATTTTCGACCGGAAAAGCCACAGCTGCCACAGCGGTATTTAGGGCGCTGCAACATTTGCTTTTCCACCAATTCTTTAAGTAAGCGTAAGCTATCAGCCGTGGTTTTGTCTGAAAGCTGGTCAATGTAAAGCCCCATAAGGGTTTTAAAGCCGCGCATAGTCGGGCGTTTGCGAAGTTGCTCAAGTAAGTACTCAGCCGCCTGTGCCGTTTCACCGCGCTTCATAAGTACATCAACCATGGCTAAATAGGACGTAGCACACTCTTGCCAGTGTGCTTCTAGGTTCTTCTGAAAACTTTCCCAGTCGTCAGTTTCTTCAGCAATTTTTTCCAAACTAGGTACGGCTTCGCTAAACCAGTTGATATCGCGTTCTGCCACTTGCGTAAAGTACGCGTTGGCATCAGTAAAGCGTTTTTGATCAAGCGCTATATCACCTAACATAAGCCACGGCCTTACCGCATGTTCGTCGGCGTTTACCGCTTTTTGTAATAAGGTCAATGCCGCCCCTTGGCTATCGTTCTTCAACTCAACCGATGCTTGTTCACAATAAAAGTGTGCAAGGCGTTCGCACAAATCATCATTGTCACCATGACACTGCACCATACGTTCGGCTAATTCTATGGCTCTTTCCCACTCTTTCGTGGTCTGGTAGATACTGAAAAGTTGCTGTTGAGCTACAAGGTAGTGTTTATCGCTGTTAAGCAGTTGAAGAAAAGCATTTTCAGCACGCTCTAGAAAGCCTGCTTGTGTGTAGTCGTGACCAAGCTCCCTCAGAGCATTTTCTCGTTGAGCCGGCTGGAGCTCATCACGGCTAACTAAATTCTGGTGGACTTTAATTGCGCGGTCTATTTCGCCTCGGTGACGGAAAAAGCTCCCCATGGCGATATGCGTCTCTACTGTATCGCTATTCACGTTAATCATTTTGATTAGCGTATCGACTGCTTTATCAGGTTGGTCTGAGAGAAGGAAGTTTAGCCCCTTGTAATAATGCTTAGATAGAATGCTAGACTGCTTTCGCTGCGCTTGACGGACACTATTTCGGCCCATTATCCAGCCGTAACCTGCCGCAACAGGCAAAAGGAGAAACAGCAGTTCGAGCATTAGTGTTCTTGTTCCAGACTCTGTATTTTAGACTGCGCAGACATCAGCTGAACACGCAATTTTAGCCAGCTCATTAGCATTACCAAAATTCCTATACCAACGCCTATTGAAAGTGTTATCGCTATTAACGTTGATAAGCGAAGATTCGCCTGAGCAATTAAATAATTAACTGTTACTTGTGCTTCATTTTGTGAGCCAATGACAAACGCGATCGCGAGCAGAACCAAAATGATAAGAAACGTTAGGATCCCTTTCAACACTCAACCCTTTTTTGTTGATTTATTTACAAGAATAGCAAAATGCGAAAAGAGATAACACTAAAAGCGTAAGTGAAATGACGTTATACCAATCCGCATCGATAATTGCCCACTCAGAGGGCTCTGGCATTAAGCAGCGCCTTCGCTTTCTAGATCCTGACGTTGGGGTTTGGCAATAAGATTGTCTACCACTAAATCGTGGTGAAGGGCTGACATATTAGTAATAAAAATACAGTGTGTATAACCCGCCTGCATCGTTTCGAGCTTGTCATACATGGCTTTGTCTAGCTTTGATAGCTGGGCAAGACGCTTCTTAGTTAACGGCGTTATCGCACCGTGACATCGAATAGCAGTGACATCTGTGGCGCTGAGATGTATTTTTTCTTCATCTAACTGAGTTTTTATCTGTGTTCGCAACTTAGAAAAAAGGAAGTCGCGTTCTTTTATATACACTAAGCGGCTGTCGCTCTTTCTAACGCAGTGAACCACTAACGCTTGTTCAGATGTTTCTTTGAACATCGCCTCTAGAATTTGTGACTTGGGCTTAGCCTGCCCTTTGTCTGCAAAAAAGCCGTGCAGTGGGATAATATTTTGAGTGCGCGAAAAAGGATAAAGGTCGTCAGAGGCGTCACTTTGATACACCGTTTTGAGCCTGTCTAACGTAAAGCGGTTCATCACACATAGTACCGATAAAGACGGCATATGCCTAACCGCCAATTCCCAGATATAACGGTGAGTTGAGCGTTGAATACGCGCAATATCTCTTACTTTGAAATACGCGGTATTTTCTTCAACCATATGATCGACGCTCGAGCTCACTTTAGCCTTACGTGTATCTTCAACAAGGCACAACCTCACCACGCCCGTTTCCGCTTGGTAGTGCACAACCTTATATTTTTCACCTTTAATTTTCAGTTCCGGTACTGAAACACGAATTTCCTTTTGCAGCTCACTTTTCGGTGCAACAATTAACTTCATTCCACTTGCACTTAGATCAGCAACCCGCGCATCAATCGATGTCAGCAGTCCAACTTTAATAGAAGCAGGTTTATCAATAACGTAACGTGTCTCACTGCGTCTATCTAAATCCTCTTCCATTACATAATCAATTCGCCAATTATTGCCGCTAGCCCTCAAGGTTTTTGACAAGGGTTTGAAATCGCATTTTGCTGAAAGAGTCAGATTAGTAAGATAAGCAGACACGTCTTTACAGTAAAGAACATGGGAAATCTGCGCCAGTTGCTCAAATTCTTTACTGGCAATATCGTGAATAGCAAACGCTTTTTGTTTATCTTCTCGCGTCACGCTATCAAGTCGACAATGGGTACAGATGAAGTCGCCACTTTTGGCAAGAAGATAAACCAACGCGTTAAGCTGTTTTAATGCCAGCAGTTGTCTATGCGTCGCTGTTATTTGAACGTTACCATTTTTGGTTTTGATGTTGCCATGAAAGACATACGCTTCATTATACTTGCGCAGCTCGTCAACTAACGTCGCGAAGATAGGCTTATCTTGTAGGCTAGCCAAGAGTTTTTCGGCGTCGTTATGCTCGACATTGGCTTTGGTAAACAGGGCAATAATTGGCTTAAGCGACTTCTTCTCAGGCGCGAGAAACACGGGCAACCACGGGCTATTTTCAAGTATTCGGTCGCGTTCTAGTTCTTGCATGGCGCGTTCTATTTCTAAATCACGCTGCAAAGGCTGTTTATACGCGGTAATCGCTACATATCGTTTAAGGGTTGCAAGAAAGCCTTTATCCACGTCGTCTTGAAAAACAAACGATGTCTCATACTTCCCTAAGTGCTTGTTGTATTTTACCGACTCTAGTTCAAGCGTTATTTCAGTCGGTTCTTTAGTAAGTCCTTTAACTTCAGGAATAGTGAACGTAATAATATCACCAGTAGAAGCGTTCGGTGGCCTTTTCGTTTCAAGAGCAATGCCTTTGTGTGACATCGAACTGATCGAACAATGACGGCCTTTCTCAAAATCGGGGGAAGAAATAGTAAAATTTGGGCGAATAGCGATGTCATCACCGAAATCTATATCAGTAAACGATTGGCTTTCAACATTAAAAGCATCGACAATTTTTTTGAACTGTTCTTTTTTTATTTGGTTTTGGTAGAAGTCTGAGTTCATGACTGACTCAAACACGCCTACCGTATATCTGTCTTGATAAAGCGATGTTTCGTTTTTGAGTATCTGCGCGCCGACTTTATCAAGGCGCATTTGAACCCCGAAGTGCTTGAATTTCATGACGGGGAATTGAGCAAAGGCAGAGTTATCAGCAGGTGCGTCGGTTAACGACGTTAATCGAACAACCTCCTCTTTTACTACTTTTCGAACACTACTAGGTAGACGCTTCGAAAACTTGTTAATTCCTTCTAACAGCTTGTTTTGTTGTTCATAAGGAATTAACGCGCGAATGAGCGGCTGATATTGTTTTATTATTGCTTGTTCGTCGCCGGCTGACATTACTTCTATGAATACCGTTTATTATTATTTGAACAATATATAACCCTATTCGAGTTGGGGTCAATAGGTATCAAAAATTAAACGAAAGTATATCAGCAATAACGAGCGCCTTTTTTAGCTAAGGCAAATAGACTATTGAATTTTGCTAAATAACAATAAGGCAGCAGACACAAAAAAGCCGCTTTTCAGCGGCTTTTAAAATGCATTATGCGATTGAGGCGTCTACCCTTTCGCGAAGCTCTTTACCAGGCTTAAAGTGCGGTACATATTTACCGTCAAGTTTCACTGTCTCACCCGTTTTTGGATTTCTACCTACACGTGGAGCGCGGTAGTGAAGAGAGAAACTGCCAAAACCTCTAATTTCAATACGCTCACCCTTTTGAAGAGTTTGCGCCATTTGCTCTAGAAGTTCTTTTATCGCCAGTTCGAGTTCCTTCGCCGGAATATGACGCGCTTGATCCGCGAGCCGTTCAATTAATTCAGACTTGGTCATGCTTAACCTCATTGTCAATATTATTGTTTAAACAGCTATCGCGAATTGGGTGTGCATGTGCACACCCACAAAAGCATTATTCGCCTTTAGCAGCTTTAAATGCTTCTGCCATCGCGTTAGCGAAACCAACATCTTCTTGCTGGTTAACTTTATCGATAGCTTCTTTTTCGTCAGCCTGATCTTTCGCTTTAACAGATAGGTTAACAGTGCGGTTCTTACGGTCAACGCCCATGAACTTCGCTTCGATGCTATCACCAACGCTTGCTACTTCTGTTGCGTCTTCAACACGCTCTACAGCAAGATCTGCAACGCGGATGTAGCCGTCAACTTCTTCAGCTAGGTTTACAGTAACGCCTTTCGCATCAACTGCTGTTACTGTACCAGTAACGATAGCACCTTTCTTGTTATCTGTCAGATACTTGTTGAAAGGATCTTCTTCGATTTGCTTAACGCCAAGAGAGATACGCTCACGCTCTGGGTCGACTTGAAGTACAACTGCAGAGATTTCGTCGCCTTTCTTGTAGTCGCGAACCGCGTCTTCACCAGACTTGTTCCAGCTGATGTCAGAAAGGTGAACTAGACCGTCGATGCCGCCGTCAAGACCGATGAAGATACCGAAGTCAGTGATTGACTTGATCTTACCAGACACTTTGTCACCTTTTTCGTGTGACTCAGCAAATGTTTCCCAAGGGTTAGCAATGCACTGCTTAAGACCTAGAGAAATACGACGACGCTCTTCGTCAATTTCAAGAACCATTACATCTACAGTGTCACCTAGGTTAACAACTTTAGATGGGTGGATGTTCTTGTTAGTCCAATCCATTTCAGAAACGTGTACAAGACCTTCAACGCCGTCTTCGATTTCAACGAAGCAGCCGTAGTCAGTAAGGTTAGTAACCTGACCGTTGATCTTAGTACCTTCTGGGTAACGAGAAGCAATTTCTTGCCATGGATCGTTGCCCATTTGCTTCATGCCAAGAGAAACACGCTGCTTCTCTTTGTCGAACTTAAGTACTTTAACGTTGATTTCGTCACCAACATTCACGATTTCACTTGGGTGCTTAACGCGCTTCCAAGCCATATCAGTGATGTGTAGAAGACCGTCTACGCCACCAAGGTCAACGAACGCACCGTAATCGGTAAGGTTCTTAACGATACCCTTGATTTCATGACCTTCTTCAAGGTTAGCAAGAAGCGTTTCGCGCTCTGCGCTGCTTTCTGCTTCGATAACTGCACGACGAGAAACAACAACGTTGTTACGCTTAGCGTCAAGCTTGATAACTTTAAATTCAAGCTCTTTGCCTTCAAGGTGCGTAGTGTCACGTACTGGACGTACGTCAACAAGAGAACCAGGAAGGAACGCGCGTACACTGTTAACTTCAACAGTGAAACCGCCTTTAACTTTACCGTTGATAACGCCTTTGATAGTAGCTTTATCTTCGTAAGCTTTTTCCAGCTCAACCCACGCTTCGTGACGCTTCGCTTTTTCGCGAGAAAGGATAGTTTCACCGAAACCATCTTCAACTGCATCTAGTGCTACGTCTACTTGGTCACCGATAGCGATTTCTAGTTCGCCTTCAGCGTTTTTGAATTGGTCAGCTGGGATAGCACTTTCTGATTTCAAGCCTGCATCAACAAGAACGATGTCTTTGTCGATAGAAACAACAGTACCTTTTACAATTGAACCAGGACGTGTTTCTAGTTCTTGTAAGCTTTCTTCAAAAAGTTGTGCAAAATTTTCAGTCATAAGTCTCAAATAACTTTTAAGTTGATATCCACGCTTCTTATCCGGATAACGCGGGGTTATTAAAATTAGTCGCCACTTCCTGTAGCAACACTGCTTTGGATGCGATCAGCTCTCGTCATTAAAGGCGTGAGGAAATAATATCCATCGCTTTTTCAAAGACTTGGTCAATATCCAAGTCCGTTGAATCTATAATTACTGCATCTTGTGCCGGTACCAAAGGAGCCACCGCACGTTGTGTATCGCGCTCGTCTCTCGCCTTGATATCGGTTAAAAGGCGCGCAATATTAACATCCATGCCCTTTGCTTTCAACTGGCTATAGCGGCGTTCTGCACGGGCTTCTGCGCTTGCTGTAAGGAAAATCTTTACAGGCGCGTCGGGAAATACCACTGTACCCATGTCGCGACCGTCAGCAACAAGACCAGGATCTTGTTGGAAAGCACGCTGTCTGCGAAGTAGTGCTTCGCGAACCCGGGGTAATGCCGCAACTTTTGACGCCACGGCGCCAACTTCTTCGGTGCGAATATCGTCAGTAACGTCTTCGCCTTCTAAGATTATGCGAGTGGTATCGCCATTCGTCTCGAAACTAACATCGAGGCCGGTTGCTAGAGGAACAACACATTCTTCATCATCACACGGAAGGTCGTGGTGAAGTGCAGCAACTGCTAATACGCGGTAAATTGCGCCGCTATCTAGAAAGTGCCACCCTAATTTCTTCGCCAGCAAGCTACTTAACGTACCTTTACCAGCACCACTAGGACCGTCAACCGTGACTACGGGTGTGGAATGCATACCTGCTCCATCGTTTAAATTACTAAAAATCGCGCGCAATTATACGCTTTAGTGAGAGATAAGCAATGCCGCCTCTAATTGGCGGCATTGAACATCAGATTTAACCTGATTTAGATCAATGGGGCAAGTAAGGCGATTACCGGCATTGCCTACCATTATTTATGAGGAATATTTTTTCGAGCCTTTACGCGCTATACAGTGTTTTAAAGCGAGTAAAATAGTCTGGGAACGTTTTGCGCGTGCAGCCCGGGTCGTTTATTGTTACCGGCGTATCGCTTAATGCAACAAGCGAGAAGCACATGGCAATGCGATGGTCGTTATACGTGTCTATCTCAGCATGTTTTAGCGAGTCAGTTGGCCATACTTTAATATAGTCATGCCCTTCTTCCACTTTCGCACCCAACTTTTGAAGCTCGGTGGCCATAGCCGCAAGACGATCTGTTTCCTTAACACGCCAGTTATAAATATTGGTCATAGTAGTTGGACCTTCAGCAAACAATGCCGTAGTCGCGATGGTCATGGCCGCATCTGGAATATGGTTCATATCCATGTTCACGCCTTTAAGCGGCGCACCCGTTATTTCAACATACTCATCGCTCCAAACCACCGTTGCACCCATGGCTTCAAGTACATCAGCAAATCGAATGTCACCTTGAATGCTGTTTTGGCCAATTCCGGTTACGCGTACCGTTCCACCTTTAATGGCACCGGCTGCAAGGAAGTAAGATGCTGACGATGCATCGCCTTCAACCATAAATTTACCCGGCGCAATATACTTAGCATCACCAGAAACCGTGAACGTTTGGTAGTTATCATTTTCAACAGTAACGCCAAACTTCGCCATGGTATCTAACGTGATGTCGATATAAGGCTTTGAAACCAACTCACCTTTTATACGAATAGTCACATCACCTGAAAATAACGGCGCAGCCATTAAAAGGGCTGTTAAAAACTGGCTAGATACACTGCCGTCCACCGACATTTCACCGCCGTTTAACGTCTTACCTTTAATTTGAAGCGGCGGAAAACCTTCGTCTTTGAGGTAGGTTACTTCAGCATCAGCTTCGCGCAGCGCATCCACTAAATCACCAATTGGACGCTCTTCCATACGTGGTTCACCGGTAAGTACTGTGTCGACATTACTAGCAGCGAGTGCCGCGCACAAAGGTCGCATTGCAGTACCGGCATTGCCCAAGAAAAGCTCTAATGGCTCAGCTACGTTAAACGCGCCACCGTTACCTTGGACAACGCATTGCGTTTTGTCTTCGCTCAAGCGGTAGTTAATGCCTAATTTGGTGAGTGCATTAAGCATATGCTCAATATCTTCGCTATCTAGCAAGTTGGTTAATTCAGTTTCACCTTCAGCTAACGCGGCAAGCAGTAGTGCGCGGTTAGACAGACTTTTTGAGCCAGGTACATTGACCTCTCCCGATACTTTTGCAATCGGGTCTAATGTTAACTGCTCCATTTTATCCATTCACTCTTTCAAATTCGCGCATAAATTCAACTAGCGCAACAATGCCCTCTACTGGCATTGCATTATAAACACTGGCACGCATGCCCCCTACTGAACGATGCCCTTTAAGAGCAAGTAACCCTGCTTCTTGTGACTGTTTAAGGAACAATCCGTCGAGTTCAGCATTGGCTAAATGAAACGGCACGTTCATTTTTGAACGGTTGTCAGGGTGAACTTTACTTGAATAGAAGTCAGAGCTGTCGATGGCTGAATATAATAACGCCGCCTTTTCAGCATTGCGTTTAGCCATAGCGTCAACGCCGCCCATATCTTTAAGCCATTCAAATACAAGCCCCGCTAAGTACCAAGAGAACGTTGGCGGTGTGTTGTACATAGAGTCAGACTTTGCCGCTAGTGCATAATCGAAGATAGAGGGCGTTTCTTTACGTGCTTTGCCAACCAGGTCTTCGCGAACAATAACAACTGATAAGCCGCTTGGGCCGATATTCTTTTGTGCGCCAGCGTATATAACGCCATGTTTTGCTACATCTAACGGCTGAGACAATATAGTCGAAGACATATCAGAAACCAGCGGAACCTTGCCCGACTCTGGTAGCCAATCAAAAGCGATTCCGTCAACGGTTTCATTTGGACAGAAATGGTAATACGCGGCAGATTGATCAATATCGCTCAACTGAGGCTGCGCAACGTAGTGACAGCCGTCTTTTTCAGACACTTCACCCACCACTTTGGCGTGGTTGTATTTGTTTGCTTCGTCAACGGCACCTTTAGACCAAGAACCGCTGACTAAGTGAAGACTGGTATCGTTAGCGTTGGATAAGTTGAGCGGTACAGCGGCAAATTGCCCACGCCCACCACCGTGCGTGAACAGCACATGGTAGTTGGAAGGAATGGACAATAAATCTCGCAAATCTTGCTCAGCTTTTGCCGCTATTTCAATGAAGTCTTTACCACGATGGCTTACTTCCATTACAGAGCAGCCTAGGTCGCGCCAATTTGTAAATTCTGATTGTGCTTTTTCCATGACTTCTTTTGGAAGCATAGCCGGGCCAGCACTAAAATTAAAAACCTCTTTCATCGCGTTTTTCAACACCTGTAGATAATTACCGTTTAACTCGCTTTGTTTTGAACGTTTTGCGGGTCTATTAGGTAAACAAGCGGCTTAAGCCGCTTGTTTGAAAGAACACTGATAATGCGCAAGTATGAATACCTGCGCCCTATCCCTACTCTTCTGTCGTTGAGCCGTCACCGTCTTCTGCGGTGTTCTCTTGCTCTTGAACAGCAGTTTCTGCTTGTTCTGGCGCATCGTCTGAAATGATTAGGTTACCGTCTTCGTCGAATTCTTGTAACTCTTCCACTTCTTCAATGCGTTGTAACCCTACAACGTGCTCACCTTCTACTGTACGTATTAAGCGAACGCCTTGTGTGTTACGGCCTACTACTGACACTTCGCCTACACGGGTACGAACCAGTGTGCCTTGGTCACTAATAAGCATAATTTCATTGGTTTCGTCTACTTGAACCGCGCCAACCACTTTACCATTACGCTCAGACACCTTAATTGATACAACACCTTGTGTCGCACGGCTCTTCGCAGGGTAATCTTCAAGCGGAGTACGCTTACCGAAACCATTCTCTGTTGCTGTCAGGATTGGGCCGTCGCCTTTAGGAACAATAAGTGATACCACTTTTTGACCATCTTGCAGACGAATACCGCGAACACCTGTGGCTGTTCTTCCCATAGGACGAAGTGCCAGAAGCTCTTCACCCGTCTCTGGGTCACGCTTAACTTCACCGGTTTCGCTGTCGCGAAGCTTCTCGTTGAAGCGAACCACTTTACCTGCATCAGAGAACAACATTATGTCGTCATCACCGTGAGTGATATCAACACCAATCAGCTCATCACCTTCGTTCAGGTTAACGGCGATAATACCGCTTGAACGTGGGCGAGAATATAGGCTCAGGTCAGTCTTCTTCACCGTACCGTTTGCTGTCGCCATCAGTACAAACTTACCTTCTTCGAATTCTTTGATTGGAAGAATAGCAGTAATACGTTCGTTTTCTTCTAGAGGAAGAATATTTACAATTGGACGTCCACGCGCATTTCGGCTAGCAAACGGCAATTGATACACTTTCAACCAGTACAAGCGACCACGGGTTGAGAAGCAAAGTATGTGATCGTGGGTATTAGCTACCAATAATCTTTCGATGAAATCTTCATCTTTCATCTTGGTTGCTGATTTACCACGGCCACCACGACGCTGTGCTTCGTAGTCTGTAAGTTTTTGATATTTCACATAACCTTCGCGAGAAAGCGTTACTACAACATCTTCTTGCTCTATAAGATCTTCAATATCAATATCGTGACTTGCTGCCGTAATTTCAGTACGACGCTCATCACCAAATTCATCACGTACTTTTTCAAGTTCTTCTTGAATCACTTCCATCAAACGCTCTGGGCTGTTTAGGATGTGAAGAAGTTCTGCGATGATCTCTAGAAGTTGCTTATACTCTTCTAGAATTTTCTCGTGCTCAAGACCTGTTAGCTTGTGTAAGCGAAGGTCAAGAATAGCTTGCGCTTGCTGCTCAGTAAGGTAGTACTTGCCGTCGCGAATACCAAATTCTGGCATTAACCAGTCAGGGCGTGCAGCGTCATCGCCTGCGCGCTCAAGCATTTGCGCTACATCACCTAAGTCCCAACCTTGTGCTACAAGCGATTTCTTGGCGTCTGCTGGGCTTTGTGACGCTTTAATCAACTCGATAATTGGGTCGATGTTCGCAAGCGCTATCGCCAAACCTTCAAGAATATGAGCACGGTCACGGGCTTTACGTAATTCAAAAACGGTACGACGTGTTACTACTTCACGACGGTGAAGAATAAAGCATTCTAACGTTTCTTTAAGGTTGAATACCTTAGGCTGACCGTTATCAAGCGCAACCATGTTAATACCGAATACCGTTTGAAGCTGGGTATTCGCGTATAAATGATTAAGTAGGACTTCGGCAGATTCGTTGCGTTTAACTTCGATAACAATGCGCATACCGTCTTTATCAGACTCGTCTCGCAGTGCAGAAACGCCTTCGATGCGCTTTTCTTTTACCAGTTCAGCAATCTTTTCAATAAGACGCGCTTTGTTAACCTGGTAAGGGATCTCGTTAACAACAATGGTTTCTTTACCGTTGCTGTCAGTTTCAATTTCCGCCTTAGCACGAAGATAAATTTTACCGCGACCTGTGCGATACGCATCTTCAATCCCCTTGCGCCCACTGATCATAGCTGCCGTTGGGAAATCTGGACCTGGGATGTGTGTCATCAAGTCGTCGATGGTAATAGACGGATCTTGAATTAACGCTACGCAGCCGTTGATCACTTCGGTGAGGTTATGTGGCGGAATATTCGTCGCCATACCAACCGCAATACCCGATGAGCCGTTAACAAGAAGGTTAGGTACCTTCGTTGGTAATACTTCAGGAATATGCTCTGTACCATCGTAGTTAGGTACGAAATCTACGGTCTCTTTATCTAAATCGGCAAGTAACTCGTGCGCAATTTTAGCCATGCGAACTTCGGTATAACGCATCGCAGCAGCAGAGTCGCCGTCTACCGATCCGAAGTTACCTTGACCGTCTACTAGCATATAGCGAAGTGAGAACGGTTGGGCCATACGAACAATAGTGTCGTAAACTGCAGAGTCACCGTGAGGGTGATATTTACCAATTACGTCACCTACCACACGGGCAGATTTTTTGTATGGCTTGTTAAAGTCGTTTTTCAGTTCGTTCATTGCGAACAGCACACGACGGTGCACTGGCTTCAAGCCATCTCTTACGTCAGGCAAGGCTCGCCCGACAATAACGCTCATCGCGTAATCAAGGTAAGAGTTCTTTAACTCTTCCTCAATATTAACGGGGAGGATTTCTTTAGCGTTATCAGACATAAACTGCTTAATCCCTTTATCTTGGTTTGTTCTGCGTTATCCAGCACTTCGCTTCACATCATTGTGAAAACAAGGCGTGGGAGCGCACTGTTATTATTATGTGGATCATAATCGTGCTTCGAGTGTACCACTTGATGACAGAATTATGTAGCGCTTAATTACGCTTATTAATCAACTAAAAGGCAAGCGATTATTTTTCGTTCGACCCTTCTTATAATTTGTCTATTTCTGTTTAAAAACAGTGAAACACAACCTCGATTTACGATATCTTAAAAAGAGATAGATTAAGGATTGTTTTACTCATGACGAACGTCGATCAACAAGAAATCAATAAGTTCTCTGAACTCGCTTCACGCTGGTGGGATCCAGAAGGCGAATTTAAGCCATTGCACCTTATTAACCCACTTCGCTTAGACTTCATTAATCAACACAGTGAAGGCCTGTTTGACAAAAAAGTCGTCGATATTGGCTGTGGTGGCGGTATTTTAGCAGAATCTATGGCGCGTGCAGGCGCGACGGTAACAGGTTTAGATATGGCAGAAGCCTCGTTAGAAGTAGCGAAGCTGCACGGTTTAGAATCAGGTGTAAAAGTCGACTACGTATGTTCAACTGCCGAAGCATTCGCAGAAGCAAATGCAGGACAGTTCGACGTGGTAACCTGTATGGAAATGTTAGAGCATGTACCCGACCCTGCTTCTGTTGTGCTGGCCTGTGCTAAGTTGGTTAAGCCTGGTGGCCATGTTTTCTTTTCTACGCTTAACCGAAACCTAAAGTCGTATCTGATGGGGATCGTGGGAGCGGAATATATCCTTAAACTGGTTCCAAAAGGCACCCACGATCACAGTAAGTTCATCAAACCATCTGAACTTATGGCGATGACCGATCATGCTGGTTTGCTGCCTCGAGATATGACAGGTCTACACATGGACCCAATTTCTCAAGGCTTTTATCTCTCTGCGAATAATGTCGACGTTAACTACTTACTATATACAGTAGCGCAAAATTAATTTAACACTATATATTGGGT
>NZ_VTYM01000036.1:0-31494 GCF_013113925.1 Alteromonas sp. 07-89-2
AGATGTGTATAAGAGACAGCTCAGTATCTCACTATGTAAGAATTGCGTAACGCAAAGGGGGAATCGAACGGTAAGTTATCGTCGAGTTTTTGAGTTATGCTTATATACCTAGGATAGGCTATAAAGCTGGCATAGGATATGCTTAACTTAGTATGAACGAAATGTCTTGCTCAGCGTTTTGTTTGAAATTGGTGGGATGTTTCGGTAAAAATAAAAAAAGGCCGAGACAAATTAATCTCGGCCAATTTGCTCACGTTAGGAGATTGAGCAAATTCAGTTTCTGTCGGCTGGCAGGTATTTAGTAGGATAAACTGGCCTCTCAACCAACACTTCTACACTCTCAGTCCTGTTAGTCGACGCTTTCTTAAAGGGGCGGCCTTACCGGCCGCTTTCCTTTCACTAGGGGATGGCCTCTCAACTCCTTCCCTATTCAGCGTCTAAGTTCAACGTATTGATAATTAACCTAACAGAGATAATGCAGCTTGTGGGCGCTGGTTAGCCTGAGCTAGAATGGTAGTGCTCGCTTGCTGTAAAATCTGGTTACGGCTTAATTCTGCCGTTTCAGTGGCAAAGTCAGCGTCTTTAATACGCGATCTTGCCGCCGACACGTTTTCAGAGATGTTGCTCAAGTTACGAATGGTAGACTGAAAACGGTTTTGCAATGCACCTAAGTCTGCTCTTAACCCACCCACAGCAGAAATTGCTGAATCAACTGCGGTTAATAGACGAGAAGCTCCTTGCTCAGTTAAAACGTTGTCGGCCAAAATGCCTAATCCAGTTGCACTGAAGCCATTTACGCCCGCTCGTGCTAGAGCAGCAGTAGATAGGTTTACCGAAATCGTTTGACCCGCATTTGCACCTACCAAGAATTTTGCTGAGAAATCCCCCGATAAAATGTTAACACCCGCAAACTGAGTAGTTGTCGAGATTCTCGAAATTTCAGTACGTAGCGCCGACACTTCTTTTTGTAGTGCTACACGGTCAGCAGAGCTGTTAATACCGTTTTGAGACTGAATAGCAAGCGTACGAATACGCTGAAGAGCTGTCGTCGTTTCTTGCATTGCACCTTCAGCTGTTTGTGCCAATGAAATGCCGTCGTTCGCATTTCTTACCGCTTGATTCAAACCTTGAACTTGCGAAGTCATACGGTCTGTAATCTGTAGACCAGCCGCATCGTCCGCAGCGCTATTAATTCTGAAACCAGACGATAGGCGCTCAAAGGCGGTACTTAGGTTGTTGCCGGTGGTAAATAATTGACGTTGTGCATTTAATGATGACACGTTGGTATTAACAAATAGACTCATGGGTCTCTCCTAACAGTTTCGAGTATTGCGCTATTGCTTTTATTATCTGCGCGATTGTTTTAAATATTTGGCATAGCCTGTGCTTTAAGTAAGGTGTCAGAGTTAATCTGACGTTTCATTGGCACACTACCGATGAAACTTGCTAAATAGAGAATTTCATTCTCTTTGCTGGCCGGTGGGTTTGATGTTCCAGACCTCAAACCTCTCACTACCTCCTGGCTTCATTCTCGCCGGTTAGCAGCTCCACACCACTTAACAAACCTTTCTTTATATCGCCTTAAATAGAAATTACTTTAGAAAAACTAGCCATTTCATTCTAAGACAAACAAAGCGTTGATTTTCCTAACTTAAATATCCAAGATGACTAAGCAAACTTGAACATAAAACACTTTTATTCGGATGTTTATTATTGTTTTCACCCATCAGAGGAAAAAAACTAACTTTATCTCCCCTTTGTAATAGTTATCGTCCACCTATCAATTTTACTTTAGAAGTTTTTTGATAAATTTTGACGAGCAATAGGAGAACAAGAAATACCTCAATTAAATCAAAACTTTAGACAAGTCAGACCGTGGTGATTTTTTGGAAAGAGAAGAACTATAAGAAAAGTTTTTCAAAGGTGAAAAGGTATCAGCTAGCTGTCATATAACAGGAGGGTTAGCTAAAGGAAATAGAGGAGAATAAATAAAAAGGCTGGTCACGAGGCGACCAGCCTTTCATGTGCGTGGACTAGAGCACTACCTCCTGGCTCCACTATTTAATCATTAACCTAGAAGCTGCAACGCTGCCTGTGGACGCTGATTAGCCTGAGAAAGTACCGTTGTACTCGCCTGCTGGATAATCTGATTACGCGTTAGGTTAGCGGTTTCAGTTGCAAAGTCAGTATCTTTAATTTGAGAACGTGCTGCAGAAACGTTTTCTGAGATGTTACTCAAGTTTCGAATTGTTGACTGGAAGCGGTTTTGAAGCGCACCTAAGTCAGCACGTAGTCCACCGATCGCAGAAATAGCGGTGTCGATATTAGCCAGCATTGAAGAAGCATTATCACTAGTTAATACGTCCGAGCCAGTAATCCCCAAACCAGTCGCACTGAAGCCATTAACACCAGCACGTGCCAATGTAGGGCTAGATAGGTTTACAGAAATTGTCTGACCTGCGTTTGCGCCTACTAGGAATTTCGCAGAGAAATCACCCGATAGAATGTTAACGCCGGCAAATTGGGTAGTCGTAGAGATACGTGAAATCTCAGTACGTAGTGCAGACACTTCTTTTTGCAGCGCTACACGGTCAGCAGAGCTGTTGATACCGTTTTGCGATTGAATGGCAAGTGTACGAATACGCTGTAGTGCAGTCGTAGTTTCAGAAAGTGCACCTTCAGCAGTTTGCGATAGTGAAATCGCATCATTTGCGTTACGTACAGCTTGGTTAAGTCCTTGGACTTGTGAAGTCATTCGGTCGGTAATCTGTAGACCTGCGGCATCATCAGCAGCGCTGTTGATACGGAAGCCTGAAGAAAGGCGTTCAAACGACGTGCTCAAAGAATTACTAACATCAAATAGCTGACGCTGGGCATTCAATGAGGATACATTGGTATTAACGAACATAGACATAAAGTCTCTCCTACACTCTCAGTCCAGCGTTTGCTGGCAGTCGGCCTAACCGACATTTTTGTTTTAGTAGTCATCAAGACCTGAGGGGTAATTGATGAACTGGCTCTCTCAGAAACTGTATCGACACTAATTAGATTCCCTTTAGAAAAAATTACGATTTTTGCCGATAAGCGGTAAGATATTGCCGCGCAATGAAATTAAAGCGCCGCATAACTAAAGGATTTTTAAGGAAGATTTGACGTGAAAAAAAGTTTGAAGCTACTGGATATAAAACGTGTATCAAAGTCTGCAGCGCATTGCGCTTTCACTGATTTGATTGAAAATCCGTTCGACAAAAGTCGTAAAACATTGATGTGTTGCTACCGACAAGCTACTAATCATGTTAGTGCTGACGGTGTGCTTGTTGTATCAACTATTGATAAAGCTTCATTTCAAATTCGCCACAGAGTAATTATTCGAGAGAGTAATGCCGACTTACGAGATCCTAAGTTCTCACACGATGGCTCTCGCCTCATGCTCACTTCCTATGCAAAGACATACCTTGATAATGGCAAAATGGTCACAAAAATGATGACTTATTTCACCACTACGGGCCTATCTTGGTCAGGAGCTAATAGACATGGTAAGAGCGGATGGTGGCTGTGGAACCATACTTGGCATAATTCAGACGCGTATGGCTTTGCATATAATCGACCATCAAATACACTTTCGCTTTATAAGGGTGATCCAACGCGGACAATGCAATTGCATAAGGCAGAAGCGTTTAGCTTAGATAAACACAAAAAGGGCTACCCCAACGAAAGTACTATTCTATTTAATTCTAACGGCGATGCTTTTGCTTTTCTTAGGCGTGATGCCGATACATTCAGCGCACAATTTGGTACGTCAAAACCGCCTTATACCAAATGGAGCTGGCATGATTTGGGTATTTATATTGGCGGCCCTGCTGCTGTGGCGTTAGGTGAAAGCCTGTATATTGTTGCAGGAAGACATGTCGACTGGGACTCTCGCCAATTTACGACCAAAATATGGCTCTTTGATAGCGTAACTAAAACACTTACTGAACTTAATACACTGCCAAGTAATGGTGATACCAGCTACCCTGGCCTAGTGATAGAAAACGATACGCTTTATATGTCCTATTATTCTTGCCATATCGACAATCAAGCAAGAGTCTACATGGCATGTTTTTCTGGCGTAAAAGCTTTAACCTCAAAAACCGCTTAGATGTAATTAAATAAAGATAAATTCGTAACTTGCGGGAATGTAGCAAGCGCAGCGCTTAATGCCGTTTCCTGCTTTGCGAATTCTGTTGACGCTTCAGCATAATCAACATCTTGAATTGATGAACGCTGTGCCTTGGCTGCAATCTCCATGTCTAAATTGCTTTCATAGGTACTTTCAGCAATATTTAATCGACTTCCCAGAGAGGCTCGTTCGAGAGAAAGCTTTTCAAGGCCATTGTCTAATCCGACAAGTGCGTCAGCTATCGACTCTTGCAGAGCAGAATTGTCTATAGTGGAGTCCATTAAGATAGTTTGGATTTCATGAATGGACTGCGCCATACTTTTTTTCTCTGGTGCATCAAACGATAAGTCGATGCTGTCTCCCGGTGCAGCAGTAGCGTTAAATTCCATTCCTTTTATAGTGAAAGGCTGACCAGAGGTATAGGAAACTGAATCGACAACGGTGCCGGTTCCTTGATTAACGAGCTCAGCCTGTCCCGTAGCAAGAAAGTTTATGCGATAATCGTTGTTCGCCGCATTTACCGGATCGTAATTTTTATCGAAAAAGGTATCGAACGTTCCCTGTTGCTTTACAGATGCATTATTAATCGTTGCTGTACTACTAGGGTCTACTGAAAATTTAAAGCGTGAGAGCACATTTTCAAACACCTCGTATCCATTGCTTGTTGACTGAATTTTAGAGCTATTTGAAAGCTGAACAAAGCTTACACCAGGGTCACCAGCAAAGGTGATCGCATTCCCGCTTGCTGCAGGATTGTACTCAAAAGCTTGATTGCCCGATTGGTAGCCCGCATACAGATAGTTGCCATCAGCATCTTGTGTATTCATCAGATCAAACACTTCAAGTTTTATTTGCTCTAGCTCCGCGCCAATTGCGCGTTTATCAGGATCATCTAAAATTCCATTTCCAGCTTGGACTATAAGTGTTCGCGCACGGTTTATTGATTCGGTAATATTTGTAAGCACGGCTTCCTGCTGTTCGAGCGAACCTGTTACTAGATCATTGTTGCGCTGAAATTGGGTTAGCTCATCGATTTCTTCGGTTAAACGTAATACTTTTGCCGCACCAACGGGGTCGTCACTCGGAGTGATAATGCGTTTTCCAGAAGCTAGCTGCTCTTGAGTCTTTGCCAAATCGCCCTGATTTTGCATAATCGAGCGCATGTTTTGATCATAAATTTGATTCGTTGATATACGCATAACTCACCTACCTTGCTGACTGCAAAATGGTATTAAACAACTCTTGCGCCGTAGACAAAATTCGCGCTGCGGCAGCATAGCTTTGTTGATACTTTATTAAATTTGCGGCTTCTTCGTCTAAGCTAACGCCAGAGACAGACTCAAACCAATTCTGCGATTGAACCTTCATGGCTTCCGCTGAAGCAAGTGTTACTTTTGCCATCGAGGCATCTTCACCAATTCGGCCAACCATAGATGCATAAGCATCTTGGAAGGTACGTGGTGTATTCGTTGCCTCACTGCTCACTTGTACCGTATTTTCGTTTTGAATAGCCGCTAAATTAAGCGCATTACTGTTATCGTTAAAGCCATCTGTATTATAGCTGATCGAGAAACTATCCCCAGCTTTTGGCACGCCATCCAAGCTCAAATCAAAGCCTGGATCTGGGCTTATTCCCGCTTGACTAATGAGGTTAGTTAAATCAGTTGTGCCAGTTACTGTAGCTAAAACATTACCGCTTCCATCTACAACGTCGTATGTATCTGCGGCCGTAAAGTTAATTTGAGCTGGCGCTGAATTTAACAGCCCACCCGCTCCGTCAAAAGCAGAAGCGCCGACTTCTGTGTTAGATACCGTAACGTCAATAACATTTGCGCTTCCCAAATTTGTATTATTTGCTCCTGCTCTCACCGGGCTTGCAAACGCTAAATCTTCAGGGCGATTCGTCTCTAGTGTAATCTTAGACGCGATATCTTTAGTTGGCTGAATGAGAAACTCATTACCCACGGTATAGGGATCGGTTCCTGAGAAATCAACTTCAATACCACCGGGCAATTCATTAAACCCAGCTGTAACCGCGTAATTGGAATAGATAATATCATTGCCAGAAGCGTCTTTTTTCGGTGTGCCATCTGCATTTAATAGCGTAATTTCTATTTGGCTAGGCACGCCCGCAGTTACTGCCGTCACCTCAATTTTGTAGTCAGCATCCGTTAGCTCTGCACCTTTACCTTCGGTAATTTGTGCAGTTACCACATAGTCTCCATTTGTATCGCTATATGCTAATCCGCGAAACGAAGGTATATCGAAAATATTGCTACCAAGTTGGCCGTCTAAGTCCATCCCCAATTTATTTTGCGTATTCATTGCATCGGCGAATGCTACTGATAGCTGACCAACATCCCGCATTGCAGGGCCTAAAATTTCGTTTCTGTACCCGAATAAACCGCCAAGTGCGCCACCTAAATCATCTTCCACAATACGTATTGAGGCATCAGCTTTTGTCTGTGAGCCAAAGTTTGTTTCTAGTTTAAGCTGCTTGAACGTTAAGTCAGCATTGGTATTCAGTTCAAATAAATTAAATGCGCCATTTTCTAATACCAATGACTCACCAGAAGTCAGATTAATTGTTACCGCTCCATTTTGCGTGGTGCTTTCTTTAACTGTTATTCCCATGATTGAAGCGAGCTCGTCTATCGCTTGATCTCTCTCATTAAGCAATGCGCTAGGCTGGTCGCTAGTATTGTTACCATTGGCAATAACAATATTGCGGTTTAGATCGCCAATGTTGCCAATCAAGGTGTTCGCTCGGTTCACCATCGACGTGAACTCTAGGTTTAATTCTTCTTCTTTCTCCAACATATAATCAGAAAGTGTCTTCATTCGTTGGTACAAAGACTCAGATTTCCCTAACACTTGGTCGCGAGACGCTAGGTTAGTAGGATCGTCAGCAGCTGTTTGCAACGCAGCGAAGTACTCGCTCAATCCTTGGGAGATGGAGTTAGCCTCACTCGCTAATAGATTGTCAATGGCCGTTGTTTTACTAGAGAATGCCTCAAGCTCGCCGACAGAAGTAATGTCCCTGCGCAATTGGTTTTGAGCAAATACGTTGATGATACGTTCGGTATTGCCGATCTCTACGCCGAAAACTTGGCTGTTTTGAAGCTCAGTGCGCTCGCGAACATAGCCTGGCGTGTTGACGTTGGCAATATTGTTACTGGTCGTTTGTAATAGCTTACTACTGGCGTTAACACCACTGGTCGCTAATGAGAATAAATCGACAGAACTCACAATATAATCTCCAATGCTATGGCATTAACGTGCTGAGACGATCGCTGTTATACACTGCCATTATCTTGCGCGCGTATTCAGGGTCAGTAGCGTAGCCCGCTTCTTGAAGCGCATGGGTATAGCGCGCTGCGTCAGAAGCATTCTCGACAGCATGGCTGTAGCGAGGCTGTGATGTAATAAAGCGTCCATAGTCTTCCATTGCGTCTTCTACTGACGAGTAGGACCTAAAAGCAGCCTTTTGTTTTTGCGGTAGTCCATTGTTAAATTCCAACGTGTTGACTACAGCCTGCTCTCCTTGCCATCCCTTATTTGCTTTGATGCCAAATAAGTTGTGCGAGCTTTCCCCATCCGCTTTATGGATAACGAATTTCCCCCACCCGGTTTCAACCGCGGCTTGGGAAATTATTGCTTTAGGATCCATTCCGTATTTTGCTGCCACTTTCTCAGCTATTGGCATTAGGCTCTCTACAAACTGCTCGGGACTTTCGAACATGGCATCTTTTTGTGCTGACTGGCTGCGAATAGACTGCGAAGAAAGGGCAATATCCTGCGCCTCAGCTACGTTATACACACGGTTTCTGTTAAGTGATGATAAGTCGCCGTCACTTCTGATTACACTGGCAGGCGTATAGCTATCCTCAGTTTGACCTAACTGTTTAACAATGACATCAGCGAGACCTAAACCGCCACCGGAAGTGAGGTCTGTCGCTAGCTGTTGGTCGTGCATATCACGATAAAACTTAACTTGCTGTGAATTAAATGGGCTATTTTCGTCAGCAAGGGCATCTTGCGCTTTACGCATTGACTTCAACATCATTTGCACAAATATCGCTTCAAACTGCTGGGCAGCTTCTTGCAATACCGTCTCGTCGCCCGACGCAATGGCTTCACGCATTTTGTTTATGCTGCCCATATCGTGGACATTGCGAGCCATATCAAGCTGACTTTTTGTGCTAAGTGATTCCATCGTGCTTATTCCGCTGTGACCTTATTTTTACTAACGTCTCGTAAATGCTCTTTGCTCGTTTTAAATAATAACGAGCTCTCCACGCAATGCGCCTGCTTGACGTAATGCTTCCAAAATTGCCATTAAATCGCCCGGCGCAGCGCCCACCTCATTTACCGCGCGCACAAGCTGGTCCAGAGTAACGCCTGGCTCAAACTTAAACATGCGGCTATCTGCCAAATCGACGTCAACAATCGACTGAGTGGTAACGGCAGTCTGCCCTTCACCAAACGCGTTAGGTTGAGAAACTTGCTGATTTTCAGAGATGGTCACCGTTAGCCCGCCGTGAGTAATTGCTGCTGGTAACAAGCGAACGTCACTGCCAATAACAATGGTGCCTGTGCGGCTGTTTATTACCACACGCGCTGGCGCATCTGCCGGAGTGAACTCAAAGTTTTCGAGAGTAGCCAAGAAGCCTACTCGCTGACCTACATCGCGCGGCGCGGTAACTCTTACAGATGCTGCATCAATGGGCTTAGCAATAACATAGCCATTTTCCGGCTGTGCACCTAAGCGCTCGTTGATCGTATCTGCAAGCGACTTGGCTGTTGAGAAATCTGGATAATGGAGGTTAAGCGTTAACGTGTCGCCATTGGCAAAGCCTGTTGGTACAGATTGCTCTACCATCGCACCGTTTGGAATTCTGCCTACCGTTGGCGTATTAACGACAATACGAGAGCCATCACCGCCTTGTGCGCCAAACCCGCTCACGACTAAGCTGCCTTGCGCTACAGCGTAGACTTTACCGTCAACACCGCGAAGAAACGTTTGGAGCAGCGTTCCGCCTTGAAGACTGGCCGCCTCGCCAACTGAAGAAACCGTAATATCAATGGTTTGTCCGGGTTTTGCAAAAGCAGGCAGGTCGGCGTGTACCGCCACTGCGGCCACGTTTCGTATTTTTGGCTTGGTGTTAGCGTCAAGACTGATACCAAAGTTACGCAACATGGTTCTGAAACTTTGTTCGGTAAACGGGCTTTGTTCACCCGTTCCAGGCAAACCTACAACAAGACCATATCCCACTAACTGGTTACTACGTACGCCTTGAATACTCGCTACATCTTTAATGCGCTGCGCACCTGCCTGTAAAGATAAAAGCATTGTGAAAACGGCTAATACTACTGAAAACAAACGCATGTTCACTCTCCTATCCTAAAACCTAAAGAGGCCACCAAGCAGAATCAAAGAACTTGGTTAACCAACCCTTTTCTTGTGCTCGCGCAAAACTTCCCGTACCCGAATATTGGATACGCGCATTTGCAACCTTAGTGGACACGATTTCATTCTCGGGACTAATGTCTGCCGGACGAATGATGCCGGTAAGACGGATATATTCATCGCCCTGATTCAGGGTTAGCCACTTTTCGCCACGAATAACAAGGTTGCTGTTAGGAAGTACGTCGACCACGGTAACGGAGATAGCACCGTTTAAGCTGTTGCTTTGGTTAGCTGTGGCATCACCGGAGAAATCTCGGGATGAACTTATTCCCAATTGTACGGACTCTCCGCCAATATTTATCGCTTGCCCAGCAAGCCCGGTAATAGGGTTAAGATTGACGTTTGAATCTTTCGCTGTGCTAGTGTCGGCTGATTTGCTCGCTTGGGTATTCTCGCTTAACGTTACAGTGATGATGTCACCGACTCTTCTTGCAGTAACGTCAGAATATAAGTTGTTAGCCAGCTGCGAACGAAAAAGCGAGCCATCCTCTACTACCGTTTCACGCGGGTAATCTGGCACTACCGGTGCAAACGACGGGTCGTTTGCCTGAACGGGAGGCTCGTTTGTACTGGCGCAACCGCCAAGTATCAGAAGTGCAGCAGATAAACCTAAAATACGCATGATGCTACCTACTAAAGTTGCTGAATAACCTGACCAAGCATTTGGTCGACCGATGAGATAACCTTTGAGTTCATCTCATACAAGCGCTGGCTTTCGATAAGGTTTACTAACTCTTCGGTCACGTTTACGTTAGAGGTTTCCAACGTGCCTTGTGAGATATAACCCAAACCTTGCAGACCAGGGATCCCCTGAATAGGCGCACCGCTTGACGCTGTCTCTACATAAAGGTTTTGTCCGGTTGGTTGTAATCCGGTTGGGTTAACAAAGTCAGAAATATTAAGCTGACCGAGTACCTGCGGTTCAGCTTGGCCCCGTATGCTCACACTAATTTCACCATCTTGAGAAATTGTGATTTGTTGCGCATCTTCGGGAATAGCCACTTCAGGCTGAAGCAAAAAGCCCGCGCCAGATGTAACAATTTGGCCTTGGTCGTTCAGTGAAAACTGACCATTTCTTGAATATGCTATGGTGCCGTCGGGCTGCAATATTTCAAAGTAACCACGGCCTTGAATTGACATATCAAGAGCGTTTTCAGTGGTTAACAGGTTACCTTGCGTGTGTGCTTTTTGAGTAGCAACGACCTTCGAGCCTGAACCAAGCATAAGCCCAGAAGGTAGCTCTGTGTCAGCAGACGAACGACCGCCTGGCTGATTGATATTCTGATAAAGCAAATCTTCAAACACCGCGCGGTCTTTTTTAAAGCCCACTGTTGATGCGTTTGCTAGGTTGTTAGACACCACTGCCACATCGGTCTGTGCGGCGTCTAGTCCGGTTTTACTTATCCATAGTGCTGGATGCATGATAACCTCCGACGTTGCTCATAGGGCAACGGTGATAAAAATTCTTTTACAGGATGCGTAGTAGCTGATTACCGCGAGTATCAAGCTCTTCTGCTTGCTTCATCATTTTGACTTGAAGCTCGTAGTGACGCTGCAGACTTATCATGTCCACCATTTCGTCAACCGCATTGACGTTGGAACCTTCAAGCATGCCCGACATTACTTTTACGTTGGCATTGGCTGGCGCTATTGAGCCATCTTCCATTCTAAATAAGCCGTCGTTCCCACGTTCCATGTCTGCATAGTTTGGGCTAACTAATTTAAGTCGCCCCACTTCTTCAATAACATTGGCAGGGGCACCTAACTGTCTCATTGACAACGTACCATCGGCCGCAATATTGAGATTATCTAAAGGAACAGGAAGGAATATTGGCCCATTGTCACCAAGCACGACGCGATCGTGGATATCTGTCAAAATTCCGTCATCGCCCAACTTGAAATTTCCATCACGCGAGTAAGCTTCTTGACCATTTTGATCTTGTACAGCGAACCAACCATCACCTTGAATGGCTACGTCTAAATCGCGGTCTGTTTTAATCATTGGGCCCGACTCGTAATTATTCGACGGGCTTTCTGTCATGGAAAACACACGAGTCGGCAAACCTTCGCCGTAGGCCGGCATTGACCTTGCCTGCTCTAACTGCGCTCTGAATCCCGTTGTCTGTGCATTAGCCAAGTTATTGGCCCTAATCCCTGTTCCTAGTAGGTCTTGGGAGGCGCCACTTGCTGAAATATAGAGAAGTTTGTCCATGACTGACTTTTGACTCTGATTAAACCTTAAACAAGATTTTGCAAAGGCAGTGCCAATCTGTGGATATTTAGTGCAATTGAAAAATAAGGGCGGTATTGAATTGATATATATAGAAAAATAAAAAAGGTCGCATTGTTGCGACCTTTCTAAATCGGGTCAAATAGGTACAGTTTTCCGCGCCTAAAATTTGCCGCTTAGCAATCTGCTAATGTAGCTTACTGCAAACTATCGAATGTTAAGGATAGTCTGGTTTAGCGAGTTGTTCACTTCAAGCGCACGCGAGTTTGCCTGGAAGTTACGCTGAGCGATAATCATGTCGATGAGCTCAGTGGTAAGGTTAACGTTAGCTTGTTCTAGCGCCGAAGAGTTAATTTCGCCGAAAGTACCGGTTGTTGCTTCACCCGCTAGTGCCTCACCTGAAAGAATACTTTCCTTCCACTGAGTACTGCTCTCTTGAGTTAGGCCTTGTTCATTAGAAAAGCGAACCAAAGCGACACGAACAATAGGTTCAGACGTACCATTAGAGAACGTTGCACGAACCAAGCCATCCGGACCAATGTCGATACCTGTTAATCGACCTACAGGTAAACCGTCTTGTTCTAGTGAAGTAACTTCAAACGCAGAGGCGAACTGAGTCGGCTCATTAGGCGTCGCGTTATTAACATCGAGGTTGAAATCAATGCTTATTTGCTGCGTAGGATCTGAGCCATTAGCAAGAATACCTGCGCCTAACGCTTCTGTTTGCATTTTGAAATCAAGTGTAGGTAGGCCATCAGGCGTTTCCATGCCAGCAAAATCACCGCCTTGAGAGAAGATAAGTTTAGATGCTGTTACGGCGTTACCAGTGTTACCACCGACACTATTTACTGCTGTTGCTGGGTCTGTGTCATTACCCGCTGAATCTGTCATATCAACTAGCGTGTCATCAATTGCAGTAGCAACATACCACTCATTATCAACACCCGGTGTCGCATCCTTTATGAAGTAATAGGTCATTACGTGACTATCACCTAACGAATCGTAAACGGTTACCGATGTTGCCGCGTTGTAGGTAAGCGGATCTTCAGGGTCAAAATCTTGTGGATCTAGGGCTGCATCACCAGCAGGCAAGTTCATTCGAATGTCAACTTCTGTGGTTTGTGCGGGAGAACCCGAAGAGTCTGGAATACGCACTGGCTCAGTAGTACTAAGTGCTACCGAGGCACTTGTACCATCAGAGTTAACGGGGAAACCCAATAAGTTATCGCCATTACTGTTAACCACGAAATTGTCGCTATCTAACTTGAACTGACCCGCACGTGTGAACGAGAAGTCGCGAGACGTAATTTCAGGTACTGTCGCAAAGAAACCATTACCCGTGATCGCCAAATCAAGCGAGGTATTGGTAAACTGAAGGCTACCTTGAGAAAATTGCTGAGCAACTTCTTGAGTGAGTACACCGTCACCTACTTTAGTTTTACCACCTGAAAGCAGTGATGCCGCATAAACATCGCCAAATTCAGCGCGAGATTCTTTAAAGCCAACTGTATTTACGTTTGCGATGTTGTTGGCGGTTACATCCAAATCTTTTTGTGCGGCTGAAACGCCACTCAGTGCAATATTAAAAGACATTATTGATTCTCCTACTAACTGCCGATTTGAATGACGTCATCAAGATTGATACTGACATCACCATCCAAATTCAAAATTACGCCTTGACCACTACCAGCCAAGCTTACACTTCCAACATGGCGATTAACGGCGGTATTCAGCTGAACACCTTCTCCATTCAACTCGCCAGTGGCACTGATAACATATTCACCCGGTGCCATCTGGTTGCCATGCTTATCTTTGCCATCCCATTCAAACTCAATGTTGCCAGCGCTTTGTGTGCCTGCATCAATGGTTTTTATGACTTCACCAAACTGGTTCTCAATAGTGATCGTCATATTCTGAACTGTTTTTTCATTCACGATGACACCCGAAATGCCATCGCCTTCATTGGCCATATAACCCACGTTACCTTGAACCAGCACGTTTTGCCCGATAAGACTAGAGGCTTGTAACGCTTGATTCGATGTCATTGAAGCTGCAAACGACTCAAACTTTTCGTTAAGCTGGGAAATACCGTCGGCCATCGTAAATGATGTCATCTGCGCTACCATTTGATCGTTATCAACGGGTGCAGTGGGATCCTGATTGGCTAACTGCTCAGTTAACATTGAGAAGAAATCTTCCTGGGTTAACTGCTGCTCGGTGCCGTCAGCTATTTTGACGGTTTCCTCTTGCCAATACAGATCAGTATTTAAGCCAGTATTGTTTATGGTATTCACTGAGTAATCCTCACATTATTCAAGCGGCAAGTTACTGCCCTTGACCTAGCTGCAGTACGCGACGGAAAATACGCTTTGTGGTGTCCGCAACCTGCACGTTAGTTTCATACGCTTTGGACGCTGACATCATATTTGCCATCTCTTCCACAATGTTCACGTTGGGTTTATAGATGTAGCCGTTTTCATCTGCCATCGGGTTGTTAGGTGAATACTCCACTTGCAAAGGAGCATCACTTTCTACAATACCCTTTACTTGAACACCTGCACCTTTTGACTGATCGCGCATTGCATCTTGCAACGCCGTAGCGAAAACTGGATGGCGAGCTCGGTATGTTTCGTCATAGCTGCTGCTAACCGAGTTAGCGTTGGCAATATTACTTGCCGTAGTATTAAGACGTACATTCTCCGCCTCCATACCCGTACTCGAAATTTGCATTACATTAAATAAACTCATGACTACTGACCTCCTGAGCTAAGCGCTTTTTTCATGCCTTTAATTTTTCCGTTCAAAAATTCTAGGCTGGCTTGGTAGCGCAATCCATTGTCTAAAAACCGATTTCTTTCCGCTTGAACTTCAACCGTGTTACCGTCGCCAGTGTCTGGTTGTGTTGGGATGCGGTATTGCATGTCAAAGTTTGCCGCTACTGACGTAGAATTGCCGCTTAAGTGGCGATCATTTGTCCGCACCATTCCTGAAGAAGCGTGATTGGCTGTACCACCAGATGCTTCTCGCATAGCCGACTGCATTGCTTTATTAAAATCAATGTCCCGCGCTTTATAACCAGGCGTGTTTGCGTTCGCTAGATTTCCAGAAATCACTTCCATACGCTCTGTGCGTATAGTGAGTGCTGACTCATGAAAGCCAACCAGCTTATCTAGGTTAATAGCCATAACATGACCTCTGACATACTAAAAATTTGTTCGTGGTGACAATGTAAGCGGACAATTAAATATCGAATCTTGCCGTTTTACTGTCGTTTGTAGAAATAGTTAGCAAGGCAAATGCCATAATGAGATTTTGACGGAGGGTGTAAGTCAAAAGTGTCGACCTGATCGTAAAAAAAGTATTATTTATCAGGCCGATAAGTTAGATCATTTTTTTTGATAGTAAAGGCCAGGGTGGCACTTAACCATACTGTAGGTATCACTTGCAGCGCTGATTGATTCTGAGGCGCCAAGGAAAAGCACACCCTGAGGCTGCAGCTGTCCGGCAATTTGTTGCAGGATGCGTTGTTTTACTTCGGCCGAGAAATAAATCAAAACATTACGGCAAAAAACGATATCAAAGCGGCCAAGTGCTGCATAGCTCGAAAGTAAATTTAGACTTCTAAAGCTTACCATCCGACGAACGTCGGGTTTTACCTGCATTAGCCCGCTATCATTTTGCTGGAAAAAGGCCTGTCTCCTTTGCGGGGACAATCCCCTTGCAAGGGACAGTTCGTCATAAATACCTAACTCACACTTTTGCAGCATTTCTGACGATAAATCTGTAGCAACAATTTCAACACCCGCTCTTAATGCACCTGGCCTTTGGCGCTGATATTCAAGTACAGACATCGCAATAGAATAAGGCTCTTGTCCAGACGAACAAGCGGCACTCCATATGCGAAGCTTCTGATTTTTTGCCGATAGTGTTGGTAGTAACTCTTTTACAAGTAAATCGAAGGGATAGTTGTCTCGAAACCACAACGTTTCGTTTGTGGTCATTGCGTCAATAACGTTCTGTAGTAAAGTTCTGTCGAACCCTTTCACAACCACGTCAATCAGTTCGTCAACAGACTCATACTTATGCTTATAGAGTAATGAAGCTAAACGGCTGCGCACCAGGTATTGTTTATTATCACCTAATACTATGCCGCATTGCTTTTCCAAAAACTCTCTAAACTTGAGGTAACTTGCTGGCGAAACGTCTTTATTAGCCAATCCTATCTTGCTCCGTTATTCGCACTCAGCCATTAGCCACTTTTGTACCGCGGTAGCAAGTTCATCGGGGTGGAATTTCGCGATAAAGTCATCAGCCCCTACTTTTTGCACCATAGCTTGGTTGAAGACACCACTGAGCGACGTATGCAATACAACATGAAGCTTTTGAAGTTCAGGCGTATTTTTAATTTCGGCGGTTAGTGTATAGCCGTCCATTTCAGGCATCTCGATATCTGAGACCAGCACGCCTACACGGTTCGTTACATCGCCGTACTCTTCCGCAATTTCTTTAAGCCTGTTTAATGCTTCAAGACCGTTTTTAGCGAGCTCAATCTCAAGACCCAGTGAAGTAAGCGCCTTTTTAACTTGGTTTCGCGCTACCGCAGAGTCATCTGCAATAAAGATAATTTTGTTTTCTTGGCCTTCGGTTGTCAGACCTTCTGCCACCTCTGAACTTACTTCGGCATTCAACGGAGAAATTTCGTTTAAAATTTTCTCAACGTCTAGAATTTCAATAAGTTCATTTTCAACTTCAGTCACCGCCGTTAAATAGCTTGCTCTGCCGGTGCCTTGAGGTGGCGGCATGATCGCATCCCAATTGGTGTTGATAATACGCTCTACGGCACCCACCAAAAAGCCCTGAACTGAACGGTTATATTCCGCAATGACAATAAAGGCATTAGAGAGATCTTCAATTTTACGGCCGCGTGTTGCCATACTTAAATCAATGACCGATATGGTTTGACCACGGATGTGCGCCACACCACGAACCAACGGGTTTAATTTCGGCATTGCTGTTAGCGGAGGACACTGAAGCACTTCCCGCACTTTAAAAACGTTAATTCCAAAGCGTTGGCGGCCGTTCAGTCTAAACAGCAGCAACTCTAAGCGATTCTGCCCAACAAGCTGCGTGCGCTGGTTTACTGAATCTAAAATCCCCGACATAGGTCACCTCTAAGTAATACTGGGCATGATCATTGCCTCTTATGATAAAGATAGACAATATCACTAAATTTTTGCAGGTCAAACGACAGAAAAATGACACTAAATAGCATCTTTCAGTCTTTAGTAGGGTTTATACCTTAACTTAGTCAATGATCCTGCGTTGACGCTCGTGCTTGTAAACCTTATGGATTTACTTTGGCTGTTATTTATTTGCACTAAGCAAACCGGCCGTATTAAGCATAGTCAATAACTTGTAAACTGAACACGAAAAGTCATGATGAAAAATATGAACGCCAAAACGCGCCTTACATTCACACGATTACTGTCATTGACCGTTTTCAGTGTGCTTTCTATGAACTGCTTGGCGACACAAACCAATCACAAACAGGTTGAAGAAGGCGCAAAACAATACCTAATAACTCAACTTGCTGATAATACGCAGGATACTAGCATTGATGTGTCTATTGTGAAGATAGACGATAGGATAAATATTCCTGACTGCCCAACTGGGTTCGAATACAATGCGTCGCAAGAAGCGCTGAGCCAATCGTATATATCAGTTAGAGTGAGCTGTAGAAATAATGAATGGTACCTTTTTACCAGCGGGCAAGTAACGCGTACCAAAGAAATTGTTGTCACTCAAGGCGCAATAAGTCCAGGAACCGTACTGACATCATCGAATCTCTCTCTGGCAAAAGTTGATGTAAGACGATTACGCCATACCGCATTTACTGAGCTAGAAGCACTTATTGGGGCTAGAATAAAACGCCGAGTGACTGACGGACAAGCTATACAGTCAAATATGCTATGCTTTGTGTGCAAAGGCGACAGAATTACCATAACTGCTGAGGTAGCAGGTATGGAAGTGAAAACAGCCGGAATCGCTCAGCAAGACGGTGTTGTTGGTGACAATATTAAGGTAATTAATGCCAGTAGCCAAAAGGCGGTGATAGCAAGAGTCGCAAGCCCTGAAGAAGTCGTGATACACTTATAAACGAGGCAGCGAATATCTACTTTTTTGTTCACAATTTAGCTAAAGAAATTAGCCAAAAGGCCGATACACTTTACAGAGGCGAAAAAGTAGTGAGGACTAATTATGGCAATTAACAATATAAACAATGGGTTACCGAAAACACCCGTTGATAATGGAAAGGTTGCGCAGCAAAACCAAACGCAGCAATCTCCACAGCAGGCATCAACACAGGCTGCGCAAACCGCATCAGTTCCGCGTCAGGATTCTGTATCGTTGACGCAATCTGCTCAGCAGCTCAACCAGGTTCAGAAGAAAGGTTCGGAAGCGCCTGTGAACCAAGATAAAGTCGATCGCCTTAAGCGAGCGATTCAAAGTGGCGAGTATAAAGTTAATCCTGAAGTGCTTGCCAACAAGATTGCAAAACTAGAAGGTGAGATTTTTGGCGCTAAATAGTGAGCGACAAAACTCGTAACTAATAAGAAGAGAGCTAACGTGACTGAACAAGCAAGCCAATTGACACAAGCACTAATAAAGCAAGTGGAGCAACTGTCTTCACTTGCCGTATTGCTTGAAAAAGAATTGCAACTTATCAGTTCGCGAGACGCAGAATCTTTAATGAACTTATTAGACGAAAAGACAGCACTGTTAACGTCTATTCAGGCTCTCGATGGAAGCATTGAGCGCACAATTAGCGATCAAGGCTCAATGTCAGAAGAAGATGAAGCATTAATGACTAATGCAAAGAAACTTCTGGACGATTGCAAATACCGCACGCAGGTCAATCAAAAAGCCGTAGAGCAAGGACAGCTACGCCTCACACACTTACGTAATTTGATGATGGAAGTTCGTGCCAAAGAATCGCTCACCTATGATAAAAAAGGAAAGCCGAAAGGCGGGACTTTAGGGTCGGGAGTGAGCGCCTAATTTTTTGCGATTTTAGTAAACCCCACTCAGCGAGCTTTAACCATTAAGCCTTAACCGGTAAAAGTAAATTATATCTCTGTGAATTTGCGCATGTTCTAAGACTTCACGATACAGCCACTTGCGCAAACTCCCCTTTCGCTAACTTTTAATAATACTTAACATCCTTTACTCGGCGCGGTTTTGCGGTCGACAGATATATATCGTAAACCTGCTGCATATCTAAAGCGAGTTCGGTGACGTATGTATCTTCACCTACCGGATAGGCTTTTACGACTTCAGCGCCTCTAATGACCCCCTCTACAGATGCTCGCAATGTTTCGCTATCTATAACCAAGTGAGACAGAGACTGATTGCCTTCAATTTTTTGACCATAAACTTGTTCAGTTAGCTCTCGGTATGCATCTAATTTTGACGCTTTCATCGCCATTATAAGCTTCATGCTGTCGCTTTCGCCATGCTGAGAAGAAATTGGCGCATAGCCTACCGCCTTGAGCACGGGATAGCTTTCTGGTTCTATTGTTTCCCACTCAACGTGTTTATCAATAATGCCGCATCCACCAGTGCTTATTGCTAAACCAAGAAAGCAAGACAGCAGCAGCGATTTTGATTTATGTATTTTTTTCAAGCACATAGTTTCATTTCCAAATTGCATTATTAATAAAATCAAATGTGTAGTTACGCTGCTCTCGTCGGTGGCAGCCTTGTAACTACGAGATACCGCCATACTCGCGGTAGCAGATTTTGACGTATTTAAACTGACGCTTTTTACAAACCTTTTGCAAGATATGCGCCCGATTGATTTAATGGCGACGAAACCACATCAACTGGCACTCTTTTCGCATACTTCGCTTTATAAACTGGGCGCTTTGCATAGCGCAGTTAGACAAAAACCTCCAGAGGTGTGCGGTGCGACATATTAGCAAAACAACGCTGGTAACTATTTTAAATGCTGTCGTGGCGGTAATTTGCCTGTTTGCATTTTTCGTTGGGCAAGCAAATGCCGTGTGGTACGAGGCTACAGGACAGGCTGTGGTGCGAAATGGTGATAAGGAAACTGCCAGACATGCGGCTACCCAAGAGGCACTTAAGCAAGCCATGCTTTTTGCAGGCGCATCAGTTCATAGTGTCGCCAAGCTCACAAATGGTCTTCTTAAAAATGAAGAGATGACCATTCGCTCTACCGGCGAAGTTGAACAACTGGAACTAGTTGATGAAGTTTATAGCGGCGATGTGATTACGGTAAGTATTCGCGCTGACATTTTTCCAAGAGGAAAAGTGTGTGCCGCACAAAATGACCAAAAACATTTCGCTACTACACATTTCAGGGTACGTAACAGAGCGCAGCTAACACAGGGTAATATTCCCAATTTCGATGCTTCATTCACCCAGCAGTTAGCGCAGGCCATGCGAAATAAAACTGAAAACCTAGATATTATCTATATCGCGCCACATACTGCAAAATTTGACAGTCGATATACTGAAGAAAATGTACGCACGCTTTCAGCGCAAAGTAATACTCAATTTGTGCTGGTGGGCATGATAGATGATTTAAGCGTGACACGGGAAGAGGCTTCGGTTTTTACACCGTGGCGTGAGGGTACTTCTCGACGCTCCTTTGCTATGACCATTCAAGTCTATGACGGCATCAATGGAGGCCTGTTGTTGACTAAGTCTTATCATAATCAAGGAGAATGGACATTCGACAGATTCGAAGATGTTGATGAGTTTTCGACAAAATTTTGGCAGTCGCTTTATGGGCAAACTGTCAACGCGACAATAGCAGAAGCGATTGAAGACATAAAAGAAGCCACTGCATGCCAGCCAATGACAGGTAGAGTGATTAATGTTGCCGGCGATAAAATTTCTGTATCTTTAGGCAGAGACAATGGCATTTCTGAAAAAGATGAACTATACCTTTATCAAGCTAAAGAGATTGTCGATAACCGTGGCCGTAAATACTTACAGTACTCGCTATATCCTGGCAAATTTGTAGTGAGTAGTGCCTACGGTAATTCGTCTCTAGTAGTAAACGAAGGTGCAGGAATTATCGCAAACATTCAAGAACACGATTTTGTAGTAAAAAAATAGTCTTTCTCGATTTCCACTTTAGCGTTCGAAATCATGGTTGGTTTATCAACACAGCCATGTTATACCTATAACTACGTATAGCAAATTATACTTAAACTTTAGGTGAAGAAGGTTACTCTCGCCTATACTTTAGTATAACTAAAATAATGAAGTTATGACCCTTTCTCTATTTGCGTCGCACTGCTTAGCATTAGTGGCCCTGCTACTGGCTGGACAGCAAATGAAGGATCAGTATGTAATCGAGTTTCCAAAGCTTGAACAGGAAGTAAAAAATAAATTTGGAGCTGATAAAGCATCACACGTTGCAGCGCTAGAAGTTGCCCTACACGCTCTTGAAAGTAAGGGTGTCAAAGATCAATTGCTTGGTGTAAACGCTTTCTTTGATGAGCATATTCAGTATGCTACTGACGATATTGTGTTTAAAGAAAAAGACTACTGGGCAACCCCTTCTGAACTTTTTGGTCATTCTCGCGGAGATTGTGAGGATTATGCCATTGCAAAATACGTAGCTCTGCTACACTTAGGTATCGATAGTTCTAAACTTCGCCTAATTTATGTAAAAGCGAAGATTGGTAGAAGTCGAGTAACACAAGCACATATGGTTTTAGGATACTATGACTCCCCTTCATCGGATCCCCTTGTGCTAGACAGCTTAGTGTCTAATGTATTACCCGGCTCACAGCGCACAGACTTGATACCTGTTTTTAGTTTTAACGACTCAGGTATTTGGCAACCAGGCAAAACGTCACAGGTTTCTACGTCTACCAGTAGACTATCTAGGTGGCGTGACGTTATTGAGCGCATGAAGCAAGAGGGGATTAGCAGAAGGTCCTAGGAGTCTATGTCAATAACAAGAGAATTGTGGCTCGCCATTGTAGCCGTTGTCCTTGTTGCAATTGCTGGTAGCGTGACAATTCATGGAATTACTACAAAACAATACGTAGAAGAACAGCTTTACTCAAAAAACTTAGATAACGCCAGTATGATGGCGTTAACGCTAAGTGGATTAGAAAAAGACCCCGTATCTTTAGACCTTTTCATCATGTCCCAATTCGATATAGGACATTACGCAACAATTGTACTTCAAAAAGCGGACGGCGAAATTGTGTCTGCCCACACCCACGAAGTGCAATTAGATGAAGACACGCCCAGATGGTTTGCAGACAATTTCTCACCGAATGTCAATCCAGGTATTGCTCAGGTTAGCGAGGGGTGGGGTCAGTACGGTACGATATATGTTGAAACCGACACCAGCTTCGCCGTCGCATCTATGTGGCGCGCTACTCAACGGCTCATTTTTGGCTTGTCCCTTGTAGGTATCTTCTCAGGAATAATAGGCGCGTGGGCACTTCGTTTTATTATTCGACCTCTGGATGGCGTTGTTAATCAAGCCGAGTCTTTTGGTGAAATGAAATTTGTTCAACTGCCCGAACCTCGTACACTAGAACTCAAACGTGTGGTTCGCGCGATGAACTTCTTAGCGAGAACGTCCAAGAAGATAATGGAGGAGGAGAATACCCGCCTTGATCTCATGCGCTATAAAACCCAATTCGACGACGAATCTGGTGTCGCCAACAGGGACTATTTTATATCGATTTTAAAAGGCCAACTTGCCTTTCGCGATACAGAAGGCGTCAACTGCGTCTTTTTTGTGAGATTTACTGAGGACGAAGGTTTCTTGCGCTCCCCGGCTAATATACGTAAAAATCGTATTCGCGACTTCGTTGAAGAAATTAATGATTGCCTTTCTATGCATCATCACCTTTTCACCGACAGTCGAATTGCTAGAATGCAAAAAAATGAATTTGCTATTCTCCTCACCGAAACCCACGATGCCGTTACTATATCTGAAGCATTACACGGTGCGTGTTTAAGTGCATTTAGCCGCGATGGCGACCCTCAAGTCTTTCAGTCGGTTGTGAAATTACGACCGGATGACAGCTTTTCAAACGCACTTATGCGCGCTGATGCAATGATAGATGAAGCCGAAGCGGATGTAATGGACGAACCGTTTGTTGAGGCCCCGCTAAGAGAATTCATTTCACTTGTTGAAGAGAAGCGATGGGAGCAAGAGCTCAAACGTGCTATCGATGAGCGCGATGTAGAAACATTTAATTTCCCAGTGCTCGATATAGACAGAAATTTGGTTCATTACCAAAGCTGGGCTGGGGTGAACATAGACGGCGAGCTTAGAAAGAGCGGCTTCTATACCCACTGGGCACGTTACTTAGGTTTGTTGCCACAGTTAGAACTGACAACCATTATTCACCTTATTGATTACATTAACCGTTCTGGCACAGAATCAAAGTTTGCTTTTCTTTGCTCTGAACAGTTCATGCTAGACTCTGAAACCCTTGCACAGCTTTATTATCAAATAGGTACCAACTCAAAAGCAGCTAAACAGCTGTGCTTCGAAGTAAGGGAATCTACAGCAACGCGTTTCCCTGACGAATTTAGCGACTTTTGCACTACGCTTAAAGCTAAAGAATGCGAAATAGGCCTTAAACGCGTAGGCGAATCGTTCTCGCAACTGTTAGATGTGCAAGAGATGGGGCTAGACTATGTGAAAATTGATTCCGCATTTATGGCCGACATAGATTTCAACCCAGCTAATCACGCTTTCCTTCGAGGCTTCTGCTCACTGGCGCATACTTTCGGTATTAAAGTATACGCCGACGGCGTTAAACGCTCTGACCATCAAGCGCTCTTTATAGAGCTTGGTATTGACGGCGTTGTATCACACATGGAAGTTATAGAGCATCTTTCAGATGACTAAATTCACCAAGTCGGAGTAATAGACTGATTCGGTCCTTTGCCTCAAATTTGTGTAAGAGCGTACCCACATATTCTTTAACGGTACGCTCGGTAATACCGTGCTCTCTTGCAATTTCTTTATTGCTTAACCCATCTAAAATGCCGCTCAATACGTCCTTTTCGCGTTTCGTTAAGCCACTTAAAGCAGGTAACACTCGTTTAGACTGCAAATTGACCGCCACATTAGATGTTGTCACTAAAAGCAACTCATTAGGTAACCACATGCCTCCGGCTTCTATCACCCTCGCTACCGAAGATAAAAGAGACTGGGTTCCTAATGCGTGACAATACGCCCTAGCGCCTAGCATCAGCGCTTTTTGCATCTCTAAACGGTCATATTTGTAGGTCAGTAATACCACTTGCGTTACTTTTTGCTTGGCTTCAATTAGCTGTTGCCGCCAGTTCTCATCGCTTGCCAATATCCATATACAATCAGTTTGATCACATGTTAATTGATCAACCCGACTATAGCTGGTCCACGAATACTGGGTTAGCGCCCCTTGCAAATCTTTCTCGGCAATGAAATGTCTCATTTAACGTTCCCGCAGCGCAGAGGCTGTAACATTGAACAGAGGGGATAAGATATAGTTAAGGACAGTTTTCTTTCCCGTCAATATGTCTACCTGTACGATCATTCCAGGTAAAATATCTAACGCTTCATCAGCAATGCTTTTCTTCGTTTCGAGCCTGACTAAATAGTAGGTTTCATCTTTCTCGTTGGTAATGGCGTCAGCACTGATATGTTGGACTTCAGCAGACATACCGCCATAAATAGTAAAGTCGTAAGCACTGAACTTTAAGATGGCCTGCTGCCCTTCTCGAATAAACGCAATATCTTTAGGCGAGACCTTTGCTTCAACAATAAGTTGATCATCTTGAGGAACGAGTTCCACTACCGCGCTGCCTGGTGTAATAACCCCACCAATGGTGTTAATGAGCAAGCGCTGCACCGTACCATTGATTGGCGATCTCAGCGCTGCTTGTGATACCACATCTTCTAAACTGGTTTGAGACTGCTGCAATGTCGCCATTTCGGCGGTGGCTTCGGTCAATTCTTGGTTCCATCGATTAACCAGTTTAAGACGCGCTTCTTCCTTCTTTATAATTTCTTCTTCGATGGCGTTTAAGCCACGCTCAATCGCTACCTTGGACTTGGTGATGTTTCCTTCTAGCTCTACTATCTGACGTTCCAATCGAAGGATTTCAATCTCCGACACAGCACCTGATGCAAGTAATGGCTTGGTCACAGAGAGCTCTTTCTTTGAGAGGGACAAAACGTTTTGATACTGGGAAAGATTCGCTCGCTCTTCTTCCACGTCTTGACGGCGTTGCATAATACGAGAATCCGATCCTGCTGCAACTTCATCAAGCTCAGCCAAGTTGGAATTGTAGAGCTTGCGTTCGTTATCAACGATCGTTGGAGCCTGTTCGCGAAGCTCTCGATTAAACCGCAACACGTCACCTTGGGTAAGCGCAGATAAGCGCTGCACTTTCGCCGCCAGCGCCGCAAACTGGGTTGTGTTTTCTTCAAGGCTTGACAAAAAGCGGGTAGGATCAACCTTTAATAACACTTGTCCAGCTTCAACCGTTTGCCCTTCTCGTACTAATATATCCTGTACAATTCCTCCGTCGTAGGATTGGAGGACCTGTAGTTGCTGTGACGGTATGACTTTACCATCGCCTTTGGCAACTTCATCAATCTCTGCAAAATACGACCACACCACCAAAAGAAATAAAACTAGTGATACCAAATACAAAAGCCCTCGGGCTTTCACCGGCGTTTGCATTATACGTGACCACTCGGCTTCCAATACCCAGTCCTGACCTGGAGGTGGCGCTAGCCAACCTCGCATTAATCGCTGCAACCAGTCTTTTTTCTCACCACCACTGTTTAAAATCATGGCGCCCTCTTAAGTATTTGACTTGGCTGTTTAAACTGTACAAGTACATCTTCCTTCTTACCGTCAGCAATAACTTTTCCGTTCTCGACAACAATCACGCGCTCAACAAGATCAAGCAACGTAGTACGATGAGTATTGATGATGAGTGTTTTGCCGGATGTCGCTGCTTTTATGGTTTCCTTCATCTGCGCTTCGTTTGTTGAGTCCATGGCTGAGGTGGGCTCATCCATGATATATATCGCAGGGTTTCGCACTATGGCTCTAGCCATCGCTACTGCTTGTCGCTGACCTCCTGAGAGTAAACTTCCGCGCTCCCCAACGTTTTGCTCCACGCCGTTAGCATTACCATTAACAAGTTTCGCCAAACCACACTGAGTCAGTACTTCCCAAAAGTCACTTTCATCGATATGTAAATCTTCAGACATAATATTGTCTTTCAATGAACCGTAGAAAAGGCTGACGTCTTGTGGCACGTAACCTATCTGTTTGCGAAGTAGTGTCGGGTCGTATTGCTGAAGGTCTATACCATCCATGAGCAACTGACCCGATTCAGGGCGGTAAAAGGCCATAAGCAGTTTGTTCAGGGTTGATTTTCCGCATCCGTTTTTGCCCAAAATTGCTACGTGCTCACCTTGTTTAATTGAGAAGTTTACGTCTTTGAGTGCAAGTACGGTTTCATCCGGATATTTAAAGCAAAGCTGGCTTGCATCAATATTCCCCTTAAGCACAATATTACTTTTTATCTGCTTATTACTGCCTGACTCACTCGGTAAAGACATAATGTCGTCAAGGGCATTCTTCGCCGTCTCAGCGTGATGGTATTGCGCCAATAAAGCCGCAGCCTGGGAGACCGGACCCATGGCTCGGCTAGACAATAGGTAGGCAGCAATCAATCCACCTTGGGTGATTACACCTTCAATGATCAGATAAACACCAGTTAAAATGATTACAACGCCGACTGACTGCTGAACCCAAAGTGCAGCATTATTTACCGACATCGAAACCAAACGCAGCTTGGCGTTAACTTTGGCAAGAAATATCGTCTGTTTTTCCCACGCACTTTGGTTTCGGCTCTGGTAGCCAAAAGCCTTAATGTCCTCTAAAGAAGTCACGCTTTCGGTAACGAGGGAGCTTTTTCGAGCGCTAATCTCCATCGACTCTTCTGAAAGAGAACGCATTACGCGCTGTGCTTTCATGGCGTATAGGAAAAGCGCGGTGGCGCCAATAAGAATAGGAATGATCAAATAAAAATCGATCATGGCTATAATAACGACAAACAGGAGCCCGAATGGCAAATCAACCAATGCCACCAGCGTTACAGAACCAAAAAACTGCCGAATACTCTCAAAAGATTGCAAGCTGTTTATAAAGGAACCGCTTTTTGCTGGTCTACTGGCCAAATTTATAGACAGTACTTTTTCCATAATTTTTGCAGAAAGCGTGACATCTAGCCGACTTGCCGCCAGCTCTACAAAATACTGCCGAAGCATGCGTAACAGGAAATCTGCCGCGAGAACTAAAAGCACGCCGATGGCCAGCGCCCACAAGGTTTCCAGTGCCGCATTTGGCACCACCCTGTCGTATACATTCATTACAAAAAGAGGCAGGGCAATGGAAAGCAGGCTAATAAAAACAGAGGCTATTAGTACATCCCTATACAGCCCTTTTGCAGATTTGATAGATGACCACAACCAGTGCCCTACTGATGATTTGTCAATTTGAGCATTGGTCTCATGCGCGTGCATCTCGGGTCGAGCAAATATTATGTACCCAGTATAACTGGCAGCAAGTTCATCTCTGGGCACTTCAACCACGGCGTCATCTAGTTCTGGATACGAAACTCTTGCATGGGTAGGCTCTAAGCCATGTAGTACACAGGCTTGCTTTTCATTTAAGACTAATACAGCGGGCAAAAGCGCAGTATTAATGTGGTCTAAATCGCGCTTAACCGTTCTGCAGGCGAGTCCCGCCCGTTTAGCTGCACGCTCAAATCCTGTGGGCGATAATTCGCCGCTATCTAAGGGAAGCCCACTGAGCAGGCTGACTCGAGATACATCCAAATGGTGCGCATGACAGATCGTAATCAAACAATCCATCAATACGCCTCCTTGCTGTTCTAAATAGGATATGTCGTCTACGACCTTCTTTTCCTTCATATAGGCCTACACATTGCTATTCGTTAGAAGGAAGCTGGATAATAGCCGCTTCTATTCTGCGATTACGGGCGTTCGCCGCGTCTGATTCTTCATCAACCAACGGACGACTCTCTCCGTAACCAACCGCAGTAATTCTTCTAGCTTCTATGTTCGCTTTATTCATAAGCAGCGAGGCAACCGCCTTAGCTCTGCGTTCAGACAATCGCTGATTGTAGGCTGCATCCCCATCTAGAGAGGCGTGACCGTGAATAATCACCCCTGAATTTGGGTCATTGTTTAAGGCTTCGATGACGTCCTGAAGCGAGTTCTCGTATTCAGGTAAAACCTCGGTAGAATTAGACGCAAATTCGATATTGACGTTGAATGAATTGATTATCTTCGCATTATCTAACGTAAAATCTGCAGCACTTGGTTCTGGCACCATCTCAGGCTCTTTGGCTTCACAACCAAAGTCATCGACCATGGCACCTGGTGTAGAATCGACGCAATCGTCCCACAAATCCACAATGCCGTCGCCATCTGTGTCGCGTTTGAGTATATTCAACTCATCTTCAAAGTTGGTGCGAACGGCTGGGCAGACGTAGTTGGGGTCGTAGCTGATTTTTTCTTCAGCTTTGTCTAGTACATCAGGCACGCCATCTTTTGTAATTCCTAACGTTTGTGCCAAGCTACCCGAAGCCGCAAGCAGTCTTACACGCGCCTTTTCTAAGGTGTATTGTGCTTCTAAATATGCGCGACTAGACTCGTAATATTCGTTTTCGGAATCGAGCAAATCCAATAGAGAACGTTCACCAATGGTAAACTGATCCATGTATGCAGACTTTACTCTGTCTGAAGACAGGCGGTGGGCATTCAGAGAGGGTAGCTGCTCAGTAATATTGATAATATCATTATAAGCAATTTGTACCGTTTGTCTCATATCGATACAGGCTTTATCCCGCAAGTCTTTTGCTAAATCTACCTGTGATAATGCTTGTCGAATCGCTGCGCGGTCCGAACCACCGTTATACAAGTTATAAGAAAAGTTAACGCCAACGCTCGCCTCGGTAATGGTATTATTTAATGCAGCTTGATCTCGAGTTTGCGCACCATAACTTGCGGTCAGGTTTACCTGAGGGTGGTAAAGACTTCTTGCGCTATCAACCGCATAACGTCGTGCATCTATATTGTAAATAGCAGCGTTGAACTGAGGATTGGTGCCGTATGCACTGGTCAGCAACGATTGAATATCTGTTACGTTTGCATCAACGAACGCAGAATTTATCGTTACTGATTGAAGATTTTGAGCAGGTTTTTCGCCCACTAATCGCAAAAAGCGTGCAGTTACATCGTGTAAGTTAGATAGCTCAGTCAAAACATTAGACTCGGCTAGAGATAGACGACCACTGATTTGTTCTAAGTCAGCTCTGCGACCGACACCTGCCTCAACACTCTCTTCAATTTGTTTGAATACATCTACGTGAGTAATCAAATTTTCTTCAGCGAGCTTTAGAAGCTCCCGGAACAACTGCACGTCCATATAAGCTAGAGATGTATCTAGAGACTTCTGCTCTATTTCGCCCATTAGTTCGAAAAAGCGTACCACTTGTGCTTGCTTAAAACGCTTAACCTCACTGCTAGTTAAGAATCCATCATATAGCATTTGGGTTAACGTAATTTGCCCAGTATGCCCCATGTATTCGCGATCTAACCCATAGTTTCTATCGGTATAAGCACTAGAGGCCAACACATCGACCTGAGGGCGAAAGCCGCCACGAGCAATATCGACGTCTGACATTGCTACTTGAAGTTGTCGCCAGCTGGCTTGCACTTCTGGGTTTTCGTTTACTACCTTGCGTACATAGTCTTCCAACCTGACAGACGAGTTACCAACAACATTACTTTGAGCAATAGCAGCATGAGCTAGCGCAGCGCTAGTTGCCCCAATAACAACTCTAGTAAGCACTGATTTCATGAACTTCATATATACGTCTCACTATATAAAAACGAGGCGACATTTCTGTCGTTTCATACTTCTAAAAAGTAGACGCTGTGTGTATTTCTGCAAACTCAACTCACGATTATTAGACTAAAAATTAATAAATTAGGGGTAACTACCTAGGTTTTATACCAAAGGATATGTGCCACCCGTACTACGGTCCGGTAACGAGATAAAAAAGCCCTGCTACGCTTTTTGTATAGCGAGAAAATTTATCGATTGAGAGTGAATTATGGCTGAAGTAATCATTGCAGAAGTAAACGGCGAGGCTTCTTTAATTCGCGGAGAAACCGGTGAGCAGGTCAATGTTAGTGTTGGTATGGCGGTGGCCGAAGGCGACGTATTGAATATATCACCTAATGGGTATGTTACCGTCAGCGTAGATGGAGAACTGCGCACACTTCCAGCAGGACAAAGCATTACTTTCCCGCTGCAATTAGATTTCACCGAAAGCAACTCCGACGATGAATTTGCCGTTTTTGACGAGAGTGTGGATGAGCTAACAGCATTACTTGACGGTGTTGACGGCGTTGATGGTAACAACCAAGAAGGTGACGCTGACTTTCTTGATGTGCTTGCAGGTGATGGAGACATTTTAGAATCGTTAGAAGCAACCGCGGCGGGTCTAGATGGCGGTGCTGGTACTGACGGCGGTAGTAATTTTGTGCGCGTTGATCGCATAAATGAAGAAGTCGATCCAGTGGGTTTCCAGTTCGATCAAAGTGCAAATGGCAACGACGATGTTACGCCAGTTGAGTTTTCTGGAACAGGCGAGCAAGCACAAGACATTTCACTTACCCTAGATGCGATTGGCTTAACAAGCGACACCACGCCAACACTATCGGGCATTACTTCAGCAATTCCAGGCAGTACAGTTACACTAACCGTTACCGATAGTGAGGGAAACACTCAGGTTGTTACCGCCATAGTACAAGACGACGGTACGTTCAGTGTAGACGTACCAAATGCACTGGCTGATGGTGAGTTCACTGTAGATGCTACCGTGTTAGAACCTACAGGTAATACTGCAGATAGTTCTACCACTGGTGAAATTGACGCTACCGCTCCAACCATTACTATTAATGCGCCGGGTTCTGATAACGACACTACGCCTACCCTTTCAGGTACAACCGATGCCACTCCTGGCAGCACAGTTACGCTAACCATTACCGACAGTGCAGGCAATACTCAAACCGTGACTGCCATTGTGCAAGCGGACGGCACCTATAGCGTTGATGTGCCCGCTGAATTGGCCGAAGGCGAATTTACCGTTAACGCCAGTGTTACCGATGAAGCAGGCAATACAGCAACTGCTGATACCACAGGGGAAATTGATACCACCGCTCCAACCATTACCATTAATGCGCCCGGTTCTGATAACGACACCACACCTACCCTTTCAGGTACCACTGACGCCACTCCGGGAAGCACGGTTACATTAACCATTACCGATAGCGCAGGCATTACTCAAACCGTGACAGCTATCGTACAGGCAGACGGCACATACACTGCAGACGTACCGGCTGAACTAACTGAAGGTGAATTTACGGTTAACGCCAGCGTGACGGATGAAGCGGGTAATACGGCAACCACAGACACCACGGGCGTGATTGATACCACTGCGCCGTCGATCACT
>NZ_VTYM01000037.1:0-26558 GCF_013113925.1 Alteromonas sp. 07-89-2
GATGCCGTTTGAGGGGGGAGACCATTCCATCGTTGACCTTTGGTGTACGAATTTTGGTCTAAATGGAAGCCTTTTAATCGCGAAACAGTCCTGCAAGCCTAGCGAGCTAAGTTAAAGGACTGTGACAAAGAGTAAAAGGCTTCCATAACGACCCCTTCGGGCAGCGCCTTTGTGCCATCTATACTGCGTTGAATGTTTTCGATTTAGAACCACTAAACCGTCATATATCCGCCTTGTCTAGATGGCACACAGACCGCTGCAAAAATGTACAACAAAGGTCAACAAGCCCTAGGGTTTCAAACTTTCTTTACTTTTTTACCATCCTTATTTCCCCCTTTTTGAACTCAGGTCTTATTCTTTTCGTTAAACAACTAAGTGAATAGTTGATTTAGTGGCTTAGGGAATATTTATGAAACATTATGCGGTAAACACAGAAGTAGAATGGGAATGGGGAAACGGTAGTGCAACGGGAAATATCAGAGAAAAATTTACCAATGATGTAGAGCGCACGATTAAGGGTTCGTCGGTTAAACGAGAGGCTAGCGACAGCGACCCAGCCTATCTCATTGAACAGGACGACGGTAGCAAAGTGCTAAAATCTCACAGCGAAATTACGAAGTCGTCTTAATTTGTTGATTAATAAACCTAAACGAAAAATGCAGCGTTCTTTTTTCACTAATAGCGATGTCGTCAATATAGCGAAGTCGCTCATTGGTAACTTCCTGTTTAGTAACGTCGACGGCGTACTAACCGGGGGAACGATAACAGAAACGGAAGCCTACCGTGGACATCATGATCTTGCCATGGAAAAACACCTGTTGCGGCGCCCTTCTTCGATATCAACACTTAAAAAGCAAGGCGGCGTTGCTTACATCTACACCATTTATGGTTCTCACAGTATGTTGAATATTGTTACAAATGACGCAGACCACACTGATTCAGTTCTGATCCGAAAAATTAAGCCTACAGAAGGTGTAGACAAAATGCGTGAACGTCGCGGCGTGAACACATCATTGCGTAATCTATGTGACGGTCCAGCTAAGCTGACACAAGCTCTTGCGATAACACCTGCGCTTAATGGTGAGCCTGTGTTAAATAACACTCTGATTTGGATTGAGCAAAGTAACCATGCCATTGCTAGTAAACATATCACTAGTTCGCATCGCATTGGCATAGACTACGCAAAAGACGATCAAACCGGTAAGCTAGGTGCACGGGATGACACAACCTTGCCTTGGCGGTTCACGCTTAAGTAGCGCACCTCAATTGAAACTACTTCGCAAAAGCGAAAGTCAGCTTGCAGTCGATGTATTTGAGCAATTTGTTTACCACCCTTGGCACGGCAATATCACCGTTAGCAATTTTTGATTCAACATAAATATCGCAGTCATCATATTGAATTTGCTGGCGAATAACGTAATCGTTGAGTTCGTCAAACAGGCTTTCTTTTAAAGGCACCATGCCAATGAACGCACCTGAGCCTTTTTCATCTACAAATTCTTCACGCTTACTAAAGTAAGCGCCTTCAATTTCTCGTTTTAGCGTATACGCCTGCATGGCATCTAATTTTGTTAAGCGAAAGTGCACGCTAGTTTGGGAGTCTGTCACTGGTTATCTCAGTTTTTCTTGAAGTTTATCTAAATGGCTACTGCTTTATTTCAACTTTCCAAGGCGGGTTCACTCTATTCTCTCCTGCCCAGTACAGCTTTATTTTGTTGCCAGAGGGATCTCTTAAAATGGCCTCTTTCCAAAGGTAGCGCTGCTGCGTTGGCGGCTGCTCAAAACGAATACCTTTTTCCACAAGAGAGGTATACAACTCTTCTAGCGCCTCGTGTTCAAAATAGATCACACTGTGATTTTGAGCACTTTCGCTTTCTAAAGAGAGCGAAAAAGTGGACGAGCCTTCAGGACAGGTGAATCTGGCATAATGCGGTGTATCTACAATTTGAGTGAACCCAAGTGTAAGGTAAAACTCCACCGCTTCGACCATATTGGTAACGGGTAACGTAACTTGGTTCAATTCCATGAAGACCTGCTCCTTGTATTTGTATTGTTTGCGCTAGATTTAATCGTCGCGTCCTAGATAAGCGTGAATAGCTATGATTTTACCGTTTTCATTAAATTTCAAGACATCAACAACGAACAGTGTTTCAGACTTATCCACCACAATTTTGAGCTCACCAGACACCATCTTCTCGTTTACCATAGTAGACAGCACATCTATTTCTATCGAGTCAGCATTCTCAAAGTTCTTACGTGTTTCATCAACGGCTAACCGTTTACCTTTTACAGAAATTTTCCAGTCCCTTAATGCAATGTCATCCGCAAACATATCGGAAACACTGTCTAGGTCCTTTTGTTCATAGGCTCTTAAGTATTGAATAAAGACTTCGACCCACTCCATTTTACGTGTTCCCTTTATCAGTTTTTTAAAAGACACCAGCCAATCGGTTTACACCCAAAAGGCCAGCGTCCAGTTAATATAACCGTTACACTATCAAAAATAACGTGGCTGCTGTGGCCGCGCCCATTGTAAGGTTAAACTGCCGTCTTCGAGTTGGCGAACTCAACCACACGCGTATTTTTGCGCCTACCGCTGCCCAAAGAGAGATGCTTGGAAAACCAATCACGGCAAAAGCAGTAACAATCGCAATACCAGATTGGGTGTAGTGCTCGCCAGGCAGTGAAAACGTGCCTACGCTGGCTAACGCCATCATCCATGCTTTAGGGTTAATTAACTGAAATAATGCCCCTTCCCACCACTTGAGCGGCCCTTGGCGTTTGGTCGATTTAATTTTGTTTTCTACTAGGCCTACTGGCTCATCTACGGGGCCAGTGGCAATTTTAAATGCTAACCATAACAGGTATGCCACTCCAAGTACTTTTAGCACACCGTACAGTACGGGAAATATGTTGAACAGCGCACCAATGCCAAGCAGTGTGCTTATCATTAGACCTGCAACACCAATTACAATACCCAGCATGTGCGGCAGCGAACGTTTATAACCGTATTGTGCCCCAGAAGCCAATAGCATCATATTATTCGGGCCAGGCGTTACCGTACTGATGAATGCGAATGTCGCAAGCGCGATGAGTAAAGATGTTTCCATGACAGTCCTTATGTGTTGAGGTGAGCAATGCGTTTCTTTAAAAGAAAGGGGGCGGTTAACCAAACGCTTGTTTTTCACCAACACAATACAATCATATTTTTGTATGCATCATACCCAAATACATTTAAAAACAGCCATACAGTTTAGTCATTGTAACGTCTGTATGGTAGTTATTTCACCAATCTGTATGGTTAAAAGCTCCTATCAATTAAGATATAGTTATCTGTATGCAGATGACTCCATAAGAATAAATATTGCGATGACGCTTTACGAAACATTAGCCAATGAACTTAAAGCCCAAATCGAGCGTGGTGTTTTTGAGGTGGGGAACAAGTTACCTTCGGTTAGGCAGCTGTCAACGGAGCATAAAGTAAGTATAGCTACCGTGCAGGAAGCATATCGAGTGTTAGAAGCACAGCAACTGGTAGAGGCAAAACCTAAATCAGGTTATTTTGTCGCCCGTAGTATATTAATAGATAACACCCCTAGCATGACGAAGCCTCCCCAACGCCCTATGGATGTGTCTCAATGGGAAGATGTGCTAGACACTTTGCTGAATACCTTCAATAAAGATCATGACGCTAAAACCCTATGTCAGTTTCAGCATGCCATGCCCAACATGACTGCCAAAACCCTTAAACCGCTTATAAAACGCCTGCATGAACTCACCAAACATCGAGCCTTGGACGGTATGATATACGGTGACGTAAAAGGTGATGAAACTCTGCGAAAACAGCTAAGCCGATTGGCCGCAGCATCTGGCTGTGTGTTGCAAAGCGACGAATTCATTGTGACTTCTGGCTGCCAGGAAGCCTTATCTGTTTGCCTTCGCGCAGTGGCGAACGCCGGCGATGTGATAGCTGTAGAATCCCCCGGATTCTACGGTGCTATGCAAGCTATAAAAGGCGCCGAATTAAAAGCGTTAGAGATCCCCACCGACTCTGAAACAGGACTGAGTTTACAGGCATTAAAGCTAGCGCTTGATCAATGGCCGATAAAAGCCATTTTAGTCGCCCCAACGGTAAATAACCCTCAAGGATTCGTTATGCCTGAGGCGAAAAAGAAAGCGTTATATGAATTGGCCAGAGAGTACGACGTAGCCATTATTGAGGACGACATTTACGGCGATATTGCCTACGCCTACCCTCGTCCAAAAACCATTAAATCGTTCGATAAAGATGGGCGCGTTTTACTGTGCTCCTCGTTTTCAAAAACGCTAGCGCCTGGTTTTCGCGTGGGTTGGATAGCGCCGGGAATCTATAGAAATAAAGTGCTCCACGTTAAATATGTCAGTAGCTCTATGTGCCCTACTCTACCCCAATTAGCTATAGCCAGTTTCATTGAGCAAGGCGGTTATGACAAACATATTCGGGCTATGCGTCACCATTACCTAAGTGCACGAGACGCACTACGTTCAGACATTAAGCGTTACTTTCCCGCCGACACCTGTATTAGCTACCCTCAAGGGGGCTATGTGCTTTGGGTAGAGCTAAACAGCCGTTATGACTCCGTGAAGCTGGCTGACGAAGCCAAGCAAAAAGGAATTTATGTCGCGCCAGGGCAGCTATTTTCGGCAACAGGTAAGTATCGACATTGCCTGCGTTTTAATTTCATTGATAGTACGAAGGCTGCGCGCACCGAAGCTATTCAGCGTCTTGGGGAGATGCTTGTTGCACAAGAAGCCTAATTTTTTATACAAAGTGCGTAAACCCAAGGGCAGTTGATCCACATCAACACAGGCTAGCCGTAAGTCCACCAAAATAAAACCATTCAAACTAACCTGTGAAACTTTGTATGCTTACGTTAGTGAATAATACAGATGCGAATGATGACATTGTGCCTGAAGCACACGGACTATACCGTCTGCATTTAAAGCCTAACACGCAAATGGCGATAGAGAATAAGCCCGTCTTCGGTGCGAATATTACGCTACATAGCAGCGTATTGAAGCATGATAATTTTGTGGCAACGCCAGATAATATATTAGGTTGGCTGGATCACTGCGGTTTGTCACACTTTGCAGTGAAAGCCGAGACCGACAATTCAGAAAGTGAAGGCACGTCTGTACTTTTGCCTTCACAGTTTTTAAATGCCGAAGGCGGAATTTTGCGTGTAACTGCCCCCACTCGCATTTATCTAATCAGCAAAACCCCAATTGATATTAACAGACGCGGCCTGTGCCTTTTTACGCCAGTAAAATAACCACACAGAAATGTACTCTGACCCCAAAATTTGGGGGTCAGAGTACATTTATTTCTATTCAACCTCTGGGGTGGCGTTTGATGTGATCTCTAGGTGCAGGCTAATCGCTTCAGACAGCCCGGAATAACGCTTATCCACCCGTTGAACCATGTGGCTAAATGTAGCGTTGTCAGAGATGATTAAGCAGCCGTCTTTAGCACGGGTTAACCCTGTGTACACTAGGCCTCGATGAAATAAATTGGCGGCTTTCTCGCTATCAGGCTTAGGAAGAATAAGTACAACATGATTAAACTCAGAGCCCTGAGATTTATGTATGGTCATGGCATACACAGTTTCAAACTGCGGTACTCTTGATAGCGATATGCTGCGCAACGCTTGTTTTTGCTCTAGCGTCTTGTCAGCACTGTCTCCCGCATTTGCCGAAGCTTTCTGACTTGAACCGTTTTGACCTGAAGCTTGGCTATCCTGGTAAAACCACGCATATAGCTTTCCTTTGCTGTCAGGCCAGATTACACCAACCTCACCGTTTGATAGTCGTTGAGGATGATGATTCTTTACAATCATAATGGGCTGACCTTGATAGAAATGGCCTTCCCGCTTTCTGATCTTGTGCTTGATGGCATCGAACACCAAATTATTCAGCCCTTCTACACCCATTGCTCCTTTGCGAACTGGGGTTAGCCACCTAACCACATTCAGGCGATTAAGCGCTTCTTCTGCACTGCCAGCATCAAAAATAGGCAAGAAGCTTTCTTTGGCCAACTGGTGTAAATCACGGCCGCTAACCTGGAGCTCTGGCCATAGGTGAACGCCAGATTGTAGTCGCGATGCCGTATTTGAACCAGGGTTTGAATCGATATTTGAACCAAGACCCGCACTTTCGTTATTGTCGTCAGTCTTATCGGTAATAGCGGCAAGTGCACCGCTTGCATCACCTCGCTGTATGGCCGTTGCAACTTTAGCCACCTGCCCCTTGAAGCGCTGCGGTGCTTGCAGAGTTGCTACATAGCTTTTTGCCTGCTCATCAACAGGTAACAGGGGCAAATGCGGGCATAGCGTAGCAATGTGCTGACGCATCAACGATGGCACGCCACCTAAAGAAAGCCCGTCGTCATGACTGTTTAAACTAAGTGAGCTATGTGCGCTGTTCGTGCCATTTGGCACATTCGCGTTGTCGTCAAAACTTGCTGTCTCGGTACTAACTAGCTGCTCTAACACGTTACCAAGCTCAACCGCAGGAAGCTGGTCAGCGTCTCCAATGAAATAGAGCCGTGAATGGTCTGGCAATGCTCGTACTATACGTGTCATTAGCGCTAAGTCGACCATACTTGCCTCATCGACAATGAGTACATCTGCTGACAACTGGTTGTGCTGATTGAACTTAGTCGATACACCGTGCTCGCGCAATCCTAGTAATCTATGTAGCGTCACAGCATCGGTAGGCACGTTGTTAAGCACTGTGTCGTCCAACTTGCCGCGAAGCCCGTCTATGCTGTTCATGATAGATTCGGTCATACGCTGTTGCGCTTTACCTGTAGGCGCCGCCAGCACAATTTTTAAGTTTTCATCGCAAGCCTGTAGCGCCAGTAATAAGCGCAATACAGTATAGGTTTTACCTGTTCCTGGCCCACCGTTTATAACGCAAAAGCGCTGCATTAGGCTTTTCGCCACCGCTATTTGCTGCCAATCTTGCCGATCGGTTGTTTCGGTAGGAAAGATTGCTGGCCAAAGTTGCTTTACTTTTTCGCTAGCTTTATCACTTAAGGGCGTAAGCGCCGCTCGTTCTACAACATTTCGTGCTACTTCTTGTTCAAACTCATAGTAGCGACGGCTGTACAGCTTGCCGTTGCTATAGACAAATAGTTGAGCCACCTGCTCGTTAACCACTGCACTTTTTACAATTCTAAGTAACGGTGTTAGTTGTGGCACGTCGACACCTGCTTTGGGCGCTTTTTCCTGCTCGGTTTGTTCAACCAGTGTCAGTGAAGCAGCCGCCACCGCGTTACTGCTATGCTCATTTTTTTCGGCCGCCAAGACTTTCTCTTGTTCTGCGTCTACCTCTTTAAAAAGCGTCGTACCCGCTATGTCTTTAAGATAGATACAGCTGTGGCCATTGCGCTGCATATACGACAAATACGCTAAGATCCCAGCCCAAATAAACTGTTCTTCTTGCTCCAGTTCATCAATAAAGCCAAATTCTTTTGCGACAAATTTGTCGATCGCCTCGATGCCAAACAAGTTATCAAAAAATGACGGTACAGAGTGTTGATTGCTTTTCATTATTTTCCTTTGCTTTAGCCTCTATGATGTTGACTACTCGTCATCGAAACTAAACTGCTGCTGACCCGAAGACGTTTGTTCCAAAGGCTGGCGAGAACTCCCTGCATGCTTTGTACTATCGCCTTGGTAGGCATCATCTTTGCTCGCAAATATCCCGTCTAATCGATTGAGTACAGACGATGGAATATCAGTATAAAATACCCCTTCCCCGCGCTCGTTTTCTGGGTGCATGCCACGTAGATACAGGTAATACACCCCACCGAAATGCATATCTGGATCGTAGTTAGGCAGCGTATTCTTTAAATAGCGATGTAGCGCCAGGCAGTAAATTAAGTACTGAAGGTCGTAAAGGTGATGCTGGTTGTTATGAAACAGCGCTGTTGGCGTGTAGCTATCTAGAGTATCGCCAAGCCAGGTTGACTTGTAGTCTGCCACATAAAACTGACCGTCATGCTCAAAAATCAGATCAATAAACCCGTGCATCATTCCCTGTAATTTTGCAGTAATTAGTTGTGGCGCTGTTTCCACTTCACCACCAATAACGTCAGCCACGTTTTTTCGATGAGTCGCGAGTACTTCACGAAGCTGAGTCCATTGCGTGTCGTTCATTGGAAAATAGAATTCGGCTTCGCGCAGGGTTTGCGCTAAGGGCAAAACACTCATACTTAGCTGCATATTGGGATACAGAGGCGTCTTTAGCGCTTCTTCTAACCATTCATAAAGTAGCGGCGTTCGCTTTTCATCTAACCCGAAGCGGTTAACCAGTTCCTTACCCGTTTCTTCCCAATCGGGCGCACTAAAGTCACTGTGCTCTAGAATATCGTGAAGTAAATTGCCTGCGCTCGCACCTTTCTCTAGGGTAAAACGCAGATCACTTTTACTTACCGTACTTTCAATACCTGCCGAGAAATTGATGTCTGCATCAATTGAGCCCATCTCACCCACAAGAGTGTCGCTTGCAAACACTTCTTCATCTCGAATGGTTTGAAGTACGGGCACACTAGGAAGGGTTTGACTCAAGGGCTCTGTTGTTGCTCCGGACTCTGCTGCTGTGCCGGTTTCAACGCTTTGGTTAGCACTAACCGTGGTTAAACGGCTCATTGCTGAGAATGAATACAGTCGCCATTCTTCGCTTGCCGTGCCGGTAAATTGCAACGCAGTAAGCTGAGGTAACTCACCTTCTTGTTCAAAGCCAGTATACACTTCCTCAAACTTATCACCGTCGATATGGCAGGCATGAGACGCTTCTTCTTCAGCAACTCGGTTTAATACACTCGACCAATCGTTGTTGCTGCCGTCGCCACCTACACCAAGTGCTCGTGCTAATGCACTTCTTTCATTGTTAGTCATAGGTACAACGCCCATGTAACAGCGATGGGCAGCCCGTGTTACTGCCACATAGGCCAGTCGCATGTCTTCCGCTTCGCTCTCGCTTTGAACGCGAGCTATGGCTTGTGGCGTCTGTCCAAGCTGCATTTGTAAATCTTGTTTTTCTTCGTCGTAATAGGTAAAGATTTGCGACGTAGTGTTGCCGTTTTTAGCGGCGTCTCTGTAGCCGGTGGCAAAAGGAACAAACACGATAGGGTACTCTAGCCCTTTCGAGCCGTGTTGAGTAATAAGTCGAATAAGTTGGCTGTCACTTTCAAGGCGCAAAGTAAGCTCTTCATCGCTTTCAGGCTTATGAATTTGCTTATTCAACCAGTCGAGTAGCTGCTCTGGGCGCTGGTGAGTAGTGCTGGCTTTTTCCAGCACTTCAGCCAAATGCTGATAATTAGTAAGGGCGCGTTCCACGCTGTCAGCATGAGGTTGATAGCTGTCTTGCATTAAATACAGCAGCACACTCATGCACCCTTTTTGCAGCCACATATCCCGCAGCGACAATACCTTGTCGATAGCAGCATCCCACTGCGCGTCATCTTCATGGTATAGCAATTCAATGAGTGTTTGTGCGCTATACCCCCAAAGCGGTGACGCCAAGCTCGACGCCACTTTACTGGTGTCGTTAGCATGCCAAATACCGTTAAGTAACCGCAGTACATCTTTGGCTTCGGCACTGGCAAATAAGTTACTGCGATCACTTAAATAAACGCACGCCAAGCCTTTTTGCTGCAGTACGCTTTTGATAGCGCCAGCTTCGGTCCTGTCTTTCACCAAGATAGCGATATCCTGAGGCTTCACCGGCGCGGTGCCACCATCGGCGGTTTGGAAGTGCGCTTCGTTCAATAAGCGGTAAATCTCTTGCGCAATCCACTGAGCCATTTTGCGACGCATAATGTGGGCGTTTTCTTTGTCCTCCAAACACATGCTAACGTAGTTCATTGCGCTGCGTTTCGTTACAGCACTTTTCATTACACCGCTCTTCATTAAACTATCTTGTTCGGCAGGGTCGATAAGTGGCGTTTTTGCCGCGGCCGCTTTAGGCGTAAATTCCACAGGGTTGTATTTGATGTCAAAGCCAAACACGTCGGTGGGTTTATTTGATGCCACAGGCGCGCCAAAAAATAACCGATTATAGGCTTTAACCATTCCCTCAACCGAGCGCCAGTTGGTATTCATCACCCAGCGGTAATCAGCCTGCCTACCCGCCTTTAAATAGGTAAAAATATCGCCACCGCGAAAGCGATAAATCGCCTGCTTGGGGTCACCTATCATTAATAACGCACTTTCGTTAGCATCCGCAAGATTAGGATACACTGCGTCTAAAATAGCGTACTGCTTTGCATCGGTATCTTGGAATTCGTCAATAAGCGCTACGGGAAATTTTTTGCGAAGCTCAGGCACAAGGGTATTGTTCGGCTTCACCACTTCGTCGGCGAGCATGCGAATAAGATCGTCGAAGTCGATAACGCCAAGCTGTTTTTTCTGCTTTTCAACGCGGGATTTGATGAACGAAATGGCTTCAACCACCAGCTTGAATACAGGCACTTTGCCAAGCGCCTTATCTTTCTCGCCAAATGCTTTTTTAAGCGCCACTGCAAAGTCTTTTATAGGCGTTAAAATCTCTTTTACACCAGATGCGTTTCGCGCATAGCGGTTACCTTTAACGAAGGCCTCCGCTTCGGGCGGCGGAAGATAATAACTTTGTTCATCTACGCAAGAACACAACCAAGCTTTAAGTGCAGCCAACTCCTGCGGCCGTTCTTTTTTATGGGCCGGTGTTTTGATGAGCTGTTCTACCAATAGCCCTTCATTGTCTTCTACGCTTTGAAGTAGAGACTTCACGTAGGCTAAAGACGTGTGAGGTGCTTCATCTAGCTGCGTTTTACACGCCGCTTCAATATCCTCTTCACTAAGCAATATTGGGGTCAGAGTACTTTTAATACTGGCGTTAAATTCTCGCAGCAGTCTGTCAGGTGTATGCCAGCCTGACTCTGCCAATAGCCTAAACTCGTCCTCACTTTTGCTAATTTTTCGAATGAAGTCTTCGGCAGCTTCAAGATATAAATCGCTGGTGTCATTGCCCAAGTTAAGCGACATGGCAAAGCCACTGTTAAACGCTAACTGGGTAATAACATGCTGACAAAAGCCGTGAATAGTAAACACCGAGGCTTCATCAAGCTCCAGCTGCGCCGCTTTTAAAAGAGCCAAACTCTCGTCAGTTTCACAGCTGTTAAATAAATACTGATAAACCGGGTCACAGCCACTGTCTATTTCATTGCCGTTATCTTTGGCTTGCTGCCAAATAAGTAGAGCTTCTCTTAGTGTTGCCGCAATACGCCCCTTTATTTCTTCGGTCGCGGCTTTGGTGAAAGTCATCACCAATATTTCTTTAACGGTGAGCTTTTTTTCAAGCAATAGACGCAGGTACAAGCGCGTAATATTAAAGGTTTTACCTGTGCCAGCGCTGGCCTCAATAAGGTGGCGCCCTTTTAACGGCATAGCGACGACATCGAGTAATTGCGCTTCAGTGCCGCTGTGGTCGTCGGTTTGCAGCTGAGCTTGTTCGTCTATAGGGTTATCAGAGGATGTAGGGTTGTAACTCATAGCTTCTCCTCCTGAAACGCATTGTTGACCATGGCGAGCAGCACAAAAGCACTTAAATGCGGTATATCATTCCAACTCACGCCCTGAGGAAACAGCCAATTTAAGTAGGGGTTGTTTGCCATATCGGCGCTGAATTGCCCACTACTTTGCTGCCAGTCGGTTAGTGCTCGCTGTAACTCTATCGTGTTAAAAAGTGCAGCGGCTTGGTCCACCGCCTGCTTTGCTCTTTCGTGTTTTTCGCTTGTCGTTTCGCTAGCTATAGCGTTGTCTTTATCAGTGAACGGACACGTCTCGTCAATTGCATGTTGAACTTGGCTAAGTATCGCTTTGTCGGTTTCACTAGCCCCGTCCGCACTATTTAGTAGAGCATGCAGAATGTCGGTAAACATCTCAGGCTTTATGCTTTCCACTACAGGCTTAGTGTTTGAATTTCTGGTCCCGGGCATAAAAGTACCGAACAAACTTAAATGAATAGGTGTCGGCGCTGTATAAACAGCCATGTAAAGCTGTTCAATAAACAAAAGTAACCGCACAGCAGTTTCCCGGTCGTAAGCGGGGAAGCGCTGCTTTTTCAAAATGGTTTCGCCCTTTTCCCAAGTGCACGAATAGATATCTAGCGGATAGTTACTGTAGTTGGTTTCTTCAACGCTACTTGAAAAAACTAATTGGGAGATGAAGAATCCCAGGGCGCGATGTGCGTCAACTTTGCCTGCACATAGCTCGACTAGCGCGTCACTGCCTAATAAAGCCGATGAAGTAAAGGTGATGTATTTGCCTTGAAAGTGCGCTTTTTTAGGTTCTGCGTCATGAGGGCCCATGGCCTGACTTAATGCCAACGCACCTTCTTTCCACATGTCAACTTCATCTCTGGCAACGGGGTTATTGGGGATATCCCCTCTAAGCGACGCAAACGTGACCACTTTTTCACTATATGAAAGCGGGGTAACATCATCTTTCTCTGGCGCAATGCGCTGTGCAGATGAAAAGATAGCGTCGAGCACCTGGTAGCGCAGCAGCGCATTGGTTTCAAACGGCTCGCTATTTTCAAGTAGCGTAAACGATTGAGACAGATTCACGCCCAGCCGTTGGACAGAGAAATACTCCAGCGGATCTTTGAAAGCTCTCGCAATTTGAATACCTGATAGACGAAGCAATTGCGTTGATAGTGCATCAGGTGATGGCGCTAACGTTGCCGTATCCGCATCATTGGCAGATTCATTATCTGCTTCATCGGTATTTAATTTCGTTTTTTGTAACGCGTCAGCTAACCGTAACCACCCTGTTTCGTAGCCCGGCAAGATTCCCGTAAAGCCTTCTTCACTGAACGGGTGAAGCGGCGCATTAACGCTGTACTTTGATAAATCCAGTGCGTAGCTGTTTGCTAACATATCCATGAACTCAGCTAATACTAGACTGGGTTGCCGCTCACTGTTATTGGTAACGTCGTTCCCTTGGTAACTTAAATATAAGCTGTCTCTGGTGGAAATAATGGCTTCTAGGAATAAATACCTGTCTTCCAAACGCCGTGAGCGATCACCGATTTGGCGGCCAGCACCTGCCATTAAATCGAGACCTAGCGGGCTTGATTTTCTGGGGAATTCACTGTCGTTCAGCCCCAAAATGCACACTTTTTTAAACGGAATGCTTCGCATTGGCAGCATTGAACACACCGTAACCTGACCGGTCATAAAGTGATTACCAGCATCTGGCGACGAGAATCGATTGAGTAGCAGGTCGCGAACCTGACGAAGGGTGAGTTCGTGTTCATAACCTGCCTCTTCGCACCGTGCAGCAAGATCGGCAGCAACTTTGGCAATAAGATCCCAACTTTGCTGCTGCTCTTGTATCGGCATAAAACACGCATCTCTAAGCGATATTAAGGCTTTAGACCACTGCGCGGCCGTTCTTGGGGCTGTTAATACTTGTGCAAACTCATCCAACAGCGCCACAACGTCAATAAGCTTGCCTAGCGTAAGCGCACTTTGTCCTTCAACGTCGGGAATAGTAAGTAGGTCACTAACAATGACTTCACTATCTGGTGCAAGCATGCCCATAAGTAATCGGCGTATTCCCCACCACCAGCTATAGGTATCGTCTAGATCAACACCTTCTGAAACGGCAGTTTTGTGGGCGCTATTAAGACCCCAATGAATATGAGCTTGTTTTAGCCAAACCACCATTTGCTCGATATCATCTTGTGACACTGAGAAACGCTTTTGCACTGAATCTAACTGCAAATAATCCATAATGTCCGACACACCAAAACGGCTATCGGGCAGTTGTAGCAGCGTCATAAATGCCGCAATCAACGGCTCTGCATCCATTGGGCTTCTATCTGCAATGGTACACGGAAGCCTAACCTGTCCCCTGCCAGCCAAAGCCTTTGTGCCTACTCTGTGAAATACAGCATCAACAAATGGCGCGTAGTTTTCGATGGCCGGGCACATCACCAGAATATCAGATGGGGTGCGCGTTTTATCTTGAGATAACCAGTGTAACAAGTGGTCGTGTAATACCTGCACTTCGCGAAGCGCGGAATGGGTACACATGATAGTAACGCTATCGTCTTTTTCTCTTAAATCGCGAGTAAGTGGCTTCGGTTGAGCGGCTTGCAAGATATCGTTGTGAATATACTCGAGTAGACCACGAGCATTGTCGCTTTCAGCATTATCGTTTTTCTCTTCAAAATCCGGTGAATCAAACGCACTAATCTCAAAGGTATCCAGTTCAGTGAGTAAGTTGAATAGCTCTCTGCCCTGTTTACCTAAGTTTCCAAGCAGCGGGTTCGACTGATCATCTTCCATCCATTTTTTGAGCCCTTCTAAACGCAATAATTTCGCCTGTTCGCTACTGCTTTTCGCTTCACCCCAATAATTAACGCTAGGATTTAAATGAAATATATGAATATCAATGTGCTGCGCGAGGGCGTCAAAAAACGCGATCAGCTGCGGGGCCATAGTGTTAATGGCAAACACTATGACACGAGTAGGCAACTTATTCGCTGGATCATTTGGTAAATGGCCAGCTTCCAACGCATCGAGCGTCATTTGATGCAAACGTGCAGGATGCAGCGGTTGCTCTTTGACCAATATGCGCCAAATTTCGCTTTGCCATATCTCCATGTCATCAAGTACAGCGCGTTCGTTAGCTTCCCATTTAAACAACCAGTCCGGGCGGTACAACAAGTATTGCTCGTACACATCGGCCAGAGCGGTAGCTAGCTGAAGGCGCTGTAACCCCTGCTCTTGTTCACTTCCTGCATTTTGCCAATACCGGTTAACTTGCTCGAAAGCTTCTGCGCTCATCAGAGAGCCATCTTGAAGAATATTGTCGATACGCCATGTCAATACTTCACGACGATATGGAGATTGCTTGGGTACTTTGTCCTGTCCAAGTACTGTACGTGCTGTATTCCACATAAAGCGAACTGGTAAAGGGTAATCAATATTCATTGCCACGCCGTGTTCTGTGGCAAGCTGCATACTGACCCAGTGCTGCATACCCGGGCTTTCAACCAAGATGGTTTCTGGTGTAAACACACCCATGGGCTGCTGACGTAAAAGCGTGGTGAGAAGAAAACTTAAGTGTTCTAATTTATTAGAGGGATATAGCGCAAGCAATCGAAAAATCCTTTGTAGAACGTGCTTTTAGATACTGTGCAAAGACTGTGCAGGTATCGTCGACCTTATAATTTAGTGTATCGCATTGTGCTCAGTAGTTAAGTTATTTCTCCAAAATTTAGATAATCAAATATCTTATGATAATAAAACAAATACCGGGGGCATGGCGAAAACAAAATCCGGAGAGTTCTTAGCGAAGTAATAGAGAGATCTGGCGCAGTAAATGAGTACAAAGAAGCGTGTATGGGCGACTTTTAGACAAAAAAAACCCACACAGACCTCAGGACACGAAAAATCTGTATGGGTAAGGTTTACGGTCTACTCAGTAACAACGTGAATAAGCGTTGCCTGGCACTCATTCACGTTAGCGCTACTGAGCAGCACTGTTAACGATTTATGTTTTGCAGGTTGAATGCCAACTTTTTAAACTATAAATATCAAACACTTGCATTAAACGAGAAAACATGACCAATAAGTCATAGTTTTACCGTGGTGCAAGTGCACCACGAGCAAGCAGACATTAAAGAAAGCGCTTTACTCTCGCTGTCGTAAATTTAGCAGTTTCTCCCGAAGCGTCATTCAAGTACAATTTCGCCTTTACGAAACGCAACACAATTTCACGGTCAGGAGCAACAATGTTAACCGCGCAACAACTCGCCACTATGCTTTCTCTTCAGGATAAAATGAACGCCAAAGTAAACCCAGACTGGCTAAATGCTGGTTACGGATACTTACGTGCAGCAATGGTAGAGTCAGTTGAAGCAATTGAGCATCACGGCTGGAAATGGTGGAAAGCACAGCAAAAAGACTTGCCACAGCTTCAGATGGAATTGGTGGATATCTGGCACTTTGCACTAAGTGCCTGCATTATTGAATACAAAGGCGATATCGCTGAATCTGCAAAAAGTATTGCTTCTGAATTAGCAAGTGGCAAAACGCTAGTAACCTTCGATGGAAAGGACTACGACGCGTCAAATTTGTCGCTTCTTGATAATTTAGAGCTCATGACGGGCCTTTGCGCCGCCAAACGCTTTAGCGTGCCACTATTCATGTTCATCGTAAGCCAGTGTGAAATGTCAGCTGACGAACTGTATCGTCAGTACGTAGGTAAAAATGTGCTCAATTTTTTCCGCCAAGATAACGGCTATAAAGAAGGCACTTATGTAAAAGTGTGGGAAGGTCGTGAAGACAACGAGCACCTGGTAGAAGTAATGGATGCCCTCGATTTAACGAAGCCAGAGTTTAGCGACTTAGTGTATGAAGGGTTACGCTCTCGCTACCCTTCTTAAAGCGACAATTGCGTTTCGTTTGACGCGATTTAGCCTCGCTGTAGTACTTATAGCCCAACACAGCTTCAACGCTTATTGCGTCTCCTTCCGATAACAAAAAGCTCTGTCATAGACAGAGCTTTTTTAATTATTGCCAAAGCAAAAGACTCAACGACGATTTTACGCGTCAACCCAAACTAATTTGTCGCTATAGCTACCTTGGATAATATCTACAAAGCGGTCTTCTAAAACATGACGTTTTACTTTGAGCGTAGGAGTCAGCAAGTCGTTTTCGATGCTCCATTCGTTTTTCATAATGACGACGCGATCCATAACTTGATGGCTTTCCAGTTTTGCGTTGATAGCTTCGAATGTTTTCTTAAGGCTTGCTTCAATGCCCGCTTTGTCTTTTTTCTGCGCTTCTTCACTAAGCACTAGCAAAGCCACAGGTTGAGGCAAATTAGTCCCCGTTACACACACTTGCTCAACAATAGGGTTTTCCATGAATTTTGCTTCAATCGGCGCTGGCGTAACATACTTACCCTTCGCGGTTTTAAAGATGTCTTTTAAACGACCAGTAATTTTAACGTAGCCATCAGCATCAATGACCCCTTTATCGCCAGTGCGCAGATAACCATCCTCAGTAAAGACTTCAGCCGTTTTTTGTGGTTCCAAGTAGTATTCCAGCATATTGCACGGCGACTTAACTTGAATCTCACCTTCTTCTGACGTGCGGATGTCTACGCCGTCGTATGGCTTGCCGATACAGCCGATTTTATCATGACGGAAAGGTACACTGCCGGTGCCATAAGCACTGTTCTCGGTCATTCCCCATCCCTCAGAAATGTAGATACCAATTTTCGCGAACCATTCAATGACTGCTGGTGCAAGTGGCGCCGAACCGCTTGCCCACAAACGTGCGTTATTAATGCCCAAGCCATCGCGAATTTTCTTCGCAACAATTTTGTTCAAAATTGGAATTTTAAGCAGCGTATCCAGTTTCTTCTGCGGCATTTTCGCTAACACGCCCATCTGAAACTTTGTCCATAAACGCGGTACCGAAATAAATAGCGTTGGCTGACAGTGACCTACATCCCGTTGGAAGGTAGTTAAATCTTCTACAAAGTGAATTTTGCCACCACTGTAGTAGCTTGAAAGCTCGACCAGTACACGCTCTGTAATATGCGCAAGTGGTAAGTAGCTCATTGTGCGATCGTTTTGGTTAATACCCAATTGATCGAGCGAGCGACGCGCTGCCCAACAAGCCGTATTGTAACTGTGCACCACCCCTTTAGGCTGACCGGTACTGCCAGACGTATAAATGATTGTCATCAAATCATCCATATCAGGTACAGGCGAGTCTGTTATGGGCGCGATATCCATAAACGCTTTCCACTGTTGCTTAGTAGCAATGTTTGGATAAGGAAAGGCAACCGTTAAAGATTCTGAAGGAATAGAGGCAACTTGTTCCGCAGTATTATCTAGTTTTCCAACGAACAATAGCTGTACGTCAGCATGTTTCAATACATACTGGACCGTGTCTGGACCGGCTGTTGAGAAAATAGGTACCGACACGTGACCTGCCATCATAATGCCCAGATCAGCGATAAACCACTCAGCACAGTTTTTTGAAAAGATACCTATACGGCTGCCTTGCGGGAAATCGAATTCACGTAAACGTGCTGCCACTTTTCTGGCTTGTTCGGCGACTTGCTTCCATGTGTAGTCGTGGTATTCACCGTTAATAGGCTGCGTAAGAAATACGTCGTTCCCACGGCTCTGTTCCCAGTGGTACAACATACTTAATGGCGATGTTATTACTTCCGTGGTATTTGCGTTTGCTGTCATGTCTAGCGGCATAAGTCACTCATATGTTGTTATAATGTAGCTCATTTTTACAATGATTTCACAGACTTCTAATAAGCCCTATTTTTTATTGAAAAACAAGCTTTTTAAACAAGCGTTTACATTCTATGCGACGAATAACAAGGCTTTAGAGGCTAAATTTAGTTTTCTTATAGATTTGGCTTTTGAATCTTTATGGTCTTATCTGTTAGAAAAACGCGGTAAATATCGACGTTTTACCACGCTTTAAATAACAGCGGTGCCACTTCCTCGGCGGTACAAGGCTTGGCGTAGAAATAGCCTTGGTGGAAATAACACGCTTTTCCAATCAATTCTTCCGCTTGCGCTTTTGTTTCAACGCCTTCCGCAACACAACTCATATTCAAGTTATTCGCTAACGTAATGGTTGTTGTTACCAGCGCTTCGTTTGCATTACCCGGCGCCATTTCGTTAACGAAACTCTTGTCGATTTTTAATACCGACAACGGATAACGCTTTAAATAGCTTAAAGACGAGTAACCTGTACCAAAATCGTCAAGGGCTAATACAAAACCTTCTTTCACAAACCGATTAATCTGTCTTAACGCATTGTCACTGTCATCCATCAATACGCCTTCGGTAATCTCGAATCGAAACGCTTCTTTGGGTAGATTGAACTCATCAAGCAAGGTTAGCACACCGGTTAAGTCGAATTCGGTTTTGAAATGAAGTGCAGATAGGTTAATAGAAACAAACCCCGTGAAGCCTTGGCTATACCAAGACGACAAGTCCTCTGCCGCTCTTCGCATTGCCTGTCGTGTAACTTCTATTATGTACTTCAATTCTTCAAGTACCGGAATGAACTGATTGGGGAAAAGAGGCTCGTTATCCAGTTTTCCTCGCAGCAGTAACTCAACCCCAATAGTGGTATTGGTTCTGGCATCTATAATTGGCTGGTAGTGATTGAAGAAGCAGTCATCTGAATAGGCGCGCTTTACTTTATTTTCAAGCTGTAAACGCGTTTTGGCACGTTCATTCATGTCTGTCGTAAAGTAGGTAAAGCCGCTTAATGCGTCCTTCTTCGCCGTATACATAGCCACATCAGCCTGCTTGATAAGCTCAGCAGGCTCAGAGGCGTCTTCGGGATAAAACGCCACACCAATACTGCACGAAACACGAAGCACTTCCTCTGCTAACGATATAGGCGTTTCTACTGATTCAATGATTTGGGCCACGAATGAGCTCAAGTCGTCATTGGCATTAACTTCCTCAATAACAATAACGAATTCATCGCCACCCAATCGCGCAACGGTGCCCGACTCAGCCACAAGGTTTCGCATTCGGTTGGCTACAATGCGCAGCAGTTTGTCACCGTAGTCATGCCCAAGTGAGTCGTTAATACCTTTAAATCTATCTAAGTCAACAAACATCACCGCCACACGATGCTCATGATGACGGGCAAGCCCAATAGCATGCTCCAGTCTGTCTAGCAGCAATGTTCTGTTGACCAAGCCTGTTAAGCCATCGTAGGTCGCGATTTTCAGAAGTTTGCGCTCAGCATTTTTTTGTTCTGTGATGTCGGAAATAACAATCAAGTAATGCTCTGCAGTGTTACTTTCGCCACTTACCGCTGTTATATCAATAAGCACGTCGTAGCGCTTGCCATCAGCACCATCGATCACGGCCTCGTCTTTCCAAAAATCCCCTCCCTGCATTTCCGGTAATTTGCCAGACAGGTGTCTATTCAACGTTGGGTAACGCAAATAAAGCCGTGCCAATTGCTTGGGTAACGGCTCTTTATTATTAAAGCCGAACACGTGTTCAAAAGCTGGGTTCGCGGCAACTAAACGCTTTTCTTTATCAAAAATTAAAACCCAGTCTCGAGTTTGTCTAAAAGCGTCACTGAATAGCGTTACCTGCTGCTGAGCTTTTTGTAATCTAAACAGTTGGCGTTGACGGGAGAGTAAATATGCTACGAATAAACTCACGATGAGCGCAGCGTAAATAGTATATGCAAGCGGTGAACGCAGAGGCGCATGTGGCATATAAAGCGTAATTTCAGCCGGTAGCACGTTATAGTCGAAACTACCTGGCGTGGGGGCAACAGAAAAAACGTAGTCACCCGGTTCTATGTTGGTAAAGGTTATTTTTGCATCGTCAGTCACGCCTTCTGTAACGACGCGATCACCGTTTAACAGCTTGTAGTAGTACTTTACTTTTCCTATGCCTGACATCGCTAATGACGAAAAATGGATGGTTAACCCATAATCTTCGTAATCGAGATCGAAATGATGTCCACTTAGGTTTTTAAGCGGCTGATTAAGCACCCTATTATCTACGGCAACTTCCGTTATAGCAGTTTGCTTACTGAGCAAACTTCTTCCAACTTCCAAGCTTTCCAATTGCGATGCAGAGAAAACCACAGCGCCGCTCGTCGAACCGTAAGCCAGTCGACCGTCCTTAAGCTTAAGCGAAGCCCCCTGGTTAAACTCAGAAACGCTTAGCTCTCGTCCGTAGATAAAGTTCTTGATTTGGCCGGTAGACGGATCGTAATTGTGTAACCCTTTGTGCGAACTAAACCAGATATTGCCTGCTTCGTCTTTTTGCAGCCCGTAAACAATGTTTGATAATAAAATATTCGATTCATTTAGGTTATACAACGGCTCAAACGTGTCTGCGTCTAGACCAACCAACCCTACGCCACTGTATGCAAGCCACAGCACACCCATATCGTCGATAACCCACGACGATATAGAGCGATCTCGGCCACGCTGTAGCTCTGAGAATCGATAGACCAATTCATGCTGAAACGTCTCTGGGTCGATCAACCACAAACCACCTTCGGTAGCAAAAAATAATCGATCATTGTGGTAATGAGACTGCCCCAAGAATCCCAATGAAAAATTTATGTCAAAAACACGAGGATCCAGCTCTAAAGAGGAAATTTCTTTCTCGTCCACGTCATACTTTACAAAACCTTCGTTGCCAATAAAGTACAAATCTCCTTTATCTGAAAGCATCATTCCCGCGCCATACGCATCAAATACGGTGTCATCGCCACCTTTTAATACCTCTGGCCGGTTAGCCTCCCCTGTTTCCATATCAAACAACCGTATTCCGTTGTACGTATTGAGAAACAATTCGCCACTTTGCGTTGGAACAATTTTGTTTACGGCGCCTTCGCCGATAATCGCTCTTTGACTTTTTGAATACAGATACTTCTCAGACTTTTTTGTCGTGAAATCATAGTGATTAAGCCCGTTTTCTGTACCTATCCATATTTTATTAGGTTCAGTCTCGGCAAACGACCACACCACATGGCTAGTCAAAACGCTAGCCTCACCGGCTCGTTCATTCTGGATAGCAAAAATATCCGCACTTTTCACACCGAAATACAGTGCACCAGCATAGACTGAACTTAACCAGAGGTTGTCAGATTCATCTTTGGCAATGGCGATAATTTTTTTGTTTGAAATTTCGGTGAAACCGTTATGCGGTTCTAAGATGTGTTCGTATTCCCAACCACCTGCTTTTTTACTCAGCTGATATAGCCCTTTATTAGTGCCCATCCAAAAAGCGTCGTCTTTGTACTGAACCAACGTCCACACGTTTCTGTCAGATAGAACCTGTGTAAAGACATGTTCTTTTTCGCCCTGTACCTGCTTGAGAAAGTCTTGTTTCTGAGCAACAAATACGCCCGAAACCGTTGAAATCCACACCCTGTCCTTATCGTCTAAAAGTAGAAACTTTGCATTGGCGTTATCGAGGTTTTCGGGAATATCACCCAGGTAATCAAGTCGACGTAAAGACTGTTCTAAATTGTTGATATTTTTGACGTACACCCCCGATGTAGTGGCTACCAGTAAGGTGTCTTCAACGGTGATTGCCGCCCGGATGCTTTGGCTGTTACCCAACAGCGGCTCAGGGAGCTTTGCTATTCGCTCAAGGGTTTTAGTTTGCGTGTTAAATTTATGCACTTCTTCTGCCAGTGCAATGATAAGGTGCGTATCATCTTGCCAATGAAAGGTTTCCGCATGTTGCACAAAACTTTCAAAGTCGTGGTGGTACGTTGGCTCTAATTGCACCACATCTTGAGTGGCCAAATCGAGATAATAAACCCCTCTGCCGTACACACTAAACCACAACGCTTCAGTACCTTGAAGGGCAAGTCGATAAATGGATGAGTCGATAAGAGAATTGTCTGGACCTGCTATTCGTTTAGTTCTAACTCCATCCCAACGAACCAAACCACCTTCTGTGGCTATCCACACAAAGCCATCTTCGTTTATAACAATGTCGTTGACGATATCTTGCGGAAGGCCATTTTTGGTCGATAAAGACTGAAAGACGGGATTAGACAGTCGCGGCGAGGCCACCGCTTGTAGGCTTACAACTAAAAACAGCAGTAAAAAATAGTTGAAATATCTCATCAAAAATGGATCGCACGTTTTAAATTTTTATTATAAGCCCAAGTGTAACAGAATGTTTTAAACTTGGGCAGCTTCTAAAATGAGGTTTTAAAAAACGTAAAGGACACATCTATCGCATTGATAAATAAAAATTAATTTTTCTAAAGCGTACAATATGAACAAAAGCAAAAGGCGCGTCCGACTAAATACACTTAGGGCTATTTCAATATTTTTATTTTACGCTTGCTGTACAGGAATGCGACCAACTGGAACAACCTGTCTGCGAATGCTTGGCTGTGGCGCTAGCCTGTACAAATCACCGTTCTGCCCTACATAGGTCTTTTTAATACCGCACGCTTTAGCAATATTTGCATGTGCTTGAAGGTGTTGATGCTCCCCGTGAACCGGAATAGCAATGTTCGGTTTAACCCAATGATACATGAGCTTTAATTCTTCTTCACAGGGGTGACCGCTGGCATGAATTGGCAGCGTGCTATCTTCACTGTGAATAACCGTTACTCCCTTTGCCTGCAGCGCTTTACTTAATCGGTCTACACTCTCTTTATTTCCGGGAATAACTATCGAAGAAAATAGCACAGTATCCCCTTTGTCTAAGCTAAGGTAAGGGTGAGTGTCTTTTGCAAAACGCGCCAGTGCGGTATTTTTCTCGCCCTGGCTGCCTGTCGCTACGGCTAAAACTTCATGGGGGGGAAGATAACCTAAATGCTGGGGATCGGACACAGGCAAATCGTCCGGCCAAATGCCCTGTTGCTTGGCAATGCCGTACATGTTCATTAACGAACGACCGTACAGCGCCATGTAACGCTTAGTTTTCTTCGCGACTTTAGCCAGCGAAATTAGCCGTGCTATATTGCTACCAAAGCAACCTACCACCGCTCTCCCCTTTAACGGCGCGATAGTGCTTAATAGGCCGTCGTAACAATTTCTCTCAGAAATTGAAAAGCCCGGTTTTGTTGCATTGGTAGAGTCTCCAACCATGGCAAGAATATTCTCACTGCCTAGTCGCTTGTAAAGGCTAACGTCAAACGGTAAACCTGTTATAGGGTTGGCATCAATTTTCCAGTCTGCTGTATGCAATACTGTGCCTACTGGTGTATTGATTTTTAGTGCGAAGGGTTCTGGAAGAGAATGAGTAATGGCAAGCCAGTTAACGCTAAAAGACCCAATTTTCTTAGTATCGCCTGCGTCGACTTCAATAATGGCAATTCGGTTAGCCAATTTACTTCTTGCAAGCTTTCGCCTTAACACTTCGGCGGTAAAAGACGTAGTATAAATTGGCTTTTGGAAACGTTCCCAAAGGTAAGGAATTGCGCCTACATGATCTTCATGGGCGTGGGTAATGACAATGCCAGCCAGTGCTTCTTTTTGTTTAGTAATAAATGAAGGGTTTGGAGCCACAACGCGATGCGTAGTGGCTTTGAACGTATTCTGGTTAGACGCTTGGCTGACGCCTTTGTAGGCAGGTGTGAGAGGCTCATCAAAGGAAACACCACAGTCAACCATTAACCATTGACCATCGTGACCATACAAATTGAGGTTCATCCCAATTTCGCCCGTTCCGCCTAACGGAAGAAACCACAAATCATCAGAAGATGGGTGCAACAAAACGGCTATTACCTTCTCTCAGAGCATTGAATATTAGTTTGACGTTAAAATCTTTGAGCGCAGAGTCATCATTCGTGCAATTCAGCATTAAGTTGGTCTATCACTTCGGCCCACGCAGCGTCTTCAACAATGGCATCTTTCAAAAATGCAGACTGACTTTCATTCCAATAAGGCGCTTCATGAAGATGTTGGCTCTTATTCAGCCCTCGATGTGTTTCAAAAAATTCAGCAATTTCTTCGTCTGAACTTCCTAAACCGAGTTGGCTAAATAGACTATTCATTGTGGGTTGCTCAGTAAACATAACGCCTCCTTGGGTTATTAATTAAGGGCACAATAAACGCCAGATACGTTGTATCCAACTAACGTTTTTATGCCCATTTGCTCACTGGATAATTACCCTTTGTCTTCCCCTTGAGATCACATTTTAAAGGTAGTCAGCGAACTCTTCTGGCGTAATCACCTCTCCTTCTTCAGCAGGTACCGGACATACAATGACCATTAATTCATCTTGCGTCATGCCCGGCACCCACTTAGTCAAAAACTCTTCGGTGCTTAATTCCATCGCTTCACAGTGTGCCCAGTCTTCGGTTGCCCACAAGAGTGCTAACTCAGCATCAGGCCAAACCGGAACACCATCTTCTTCATCAGTAGTTAGCATTACACAGCCGTGCTCATCTTTAAGAATGAAGAGTTTCTCTTCCGCTTTAATTGTTGCAAGGCTTGCTTCTAGTCGTTGAAATGCGTTTTTTTCCAATAAAGGATGTAATTGTGACATAAGTTTCTCTCTTTAATTCTGCGACTCACATGCCTTTAAATTAGGCACAGTGGGTAAATTTAATGGCAGCGGTTAACACGCTTTAGACACGCTTTCTATTATCTCTGCTAGACCCACTCGTCTGACTTGCTTCATGCTGTGCATATACACCTTAAACGATACGTTTTCTAACATTTCAATTCTGGTCACTTTCACACTACCGGGTAACTGACTCTCAACGTTGGTCGGTAATACGGCAATACCACCTTCGCTCTGTAAATTGTTGAGCGCAAGATTCAACGAATTGGTTCTTAGCTTTGCATCGCGAAGTTGAGGGTAAGCAGTAAGCAACCAGTCTCTTGCCTTAGTTCCCCAATCAATAGCCACAAAATCTGCTGCATCAATAGTCTCAGACGCTTGTCCAATTCTATATAGCGCCAAATCCTGCTCTAGCAATACATCACTGTTTACTTCTTCAGATTTCAACGGTTCCGTGGAGAATGATAAGTCCGTCACCCTTTCGTGCAATTGTCGCGAAAGGGTATCTAACGTAAGAACTTCAGCCTTTACTGACCAATCGGGAAACGAGTTGTGTAGGTGACTGAGCATCTGAGGCAATAACAGCTCGCTCGCAAGCTGTGTTGCGCCGCAAACAACATATTCAGAGGATTGAATTTGGAGCTCTTGTTTTGCTTCGTTTAGCGTTGCGCATAATTGCCTAGCGTAAGGCAGAAGTTTCTCACCAGATTGAGTGAGCTGTATACTGTTGCGTTGCCTAATAAAAAGCGTGGTATGAAAATACTCTTCAAGTAGCTTTATGCGTGCACTGACTGCAGATTGAGTAAGGTAAAGGTTTTCAGCCGCTTTACCAAAGTGACGAGTTTTTGCCACCTCTATAAAGGTGGTGAGAAAGCGTATATCCATGCTTATTGTACAACCGAATCAAAGTGGGTCTAAATTGACACAGATAATACGGCAAGTAAACACAAAAGCACAGAAGCGCACCGCTATAAACGGTACGCTTTATTAAAATTTCACCAACTCGCTGAATTAATACTCTTCTTGGTGCAGGCGACGCTGTTTGTCACGGCGTTGCAGGTCACGCTTCTGCTTTTCCTTTACAGTACTTTGACGTTTGGAACTTGGCTTTTTAGCGTGAAAATCTTCCTCTTCTACCGAGTCCCATTCATCACGCTGGTAACGATAGTCTTTACTCATTGACTTCTCTGGGTTGTTAACACACTTCAATTATTATCTTAAGTGACAAAATAGAAAACGAATTTTAATCATCGTAGCGACAAGAATTTTTGATTATTCTCATCAGTGATTTTCATAGACTTTTAACGTCCAACTCATTTACGCTCGTGTAATAGCGATACCCGTTGCAGGGCCAATAAATAGATACTTATATTTCACTTTAATTTCAAAAATTTAGACACATCATACTTGAGGTTATCACCTCGTACTTTCTGTATACTTT
>NZ_VTYM01000038.1:0-25824 GCF_013113925.1 Alteromonas sp. 07-89-2
GCCTAAATCGATACCAAGAACTTTAATAGTAGACATGATGGTTCGCCTCTTTGATTGCCTAACTCTAAGACTAGCTTAGAGGTGAGGCGGACCATCTAATTAAACCGGGCAATGCCCGGCTTTTAACATTTTATAAACTTAGCTGTAAAACTTTTGATCGTTTTCTGCCATTTTTACTAACACTTCAGCAGGTGTAAATTTATCACCTACAGCAGTAGCATAATGGTTTAAACGAGCAACAACGTGTTTAATTCCCAGTGTATCCATATAGCGGAATGGGCCACCTAAGAATGGAGGGAAACCAATACCAAAGATAGCACCGATATCGCCGTCACGGGCACTGCGGATAACGCCCTCATCCAAACAGCGTGCCGCCTCGTTAAGCATCATTAATACGCAGCGTTCCGCTACTTCTTTTTCGCTTAACTTAGCAGAAGGTGAAAGACCCAGTAGTTCGTAGATTGACTCGTCCACTTCTTTACCTGGTTTTTTGCCTTCATAAGAATAAAACCCTTTTTGGTTTTTCTTACCCTTTCTGCCGTCTGCAAGTACTTTATCGAAAGCACTTGGCGCAGTGAAGCGCTCGCCGAACGCCTCTACAAGGAATGGGATAATCTTAGTACCAACATCAATGCCCACTTCATCAAGTAGTTTCACAGGGCCTACAGGGAAGCCAAACTTAACCAATGACTTATCGATGTGCTCAATAGGCTCACCGTCAAGAATGAGGTTTGCCGCTTCATTCATGTACGGCGCTAAAATACGGTTTACGTAGAAACCCGCACCGTCTTTAACAACTACCGGCGTTTTGCCTTGCTTTTTAGCAAACTCTACCGCAGATGAAATGACTTGGTCAGACGTTCTATCGTGAGCAATTACTTCGGCCAAAGGCATTTTGTCTACTGGAGAGAAGTAATGCAGACCAATCACGTTTTCAGGACGTGCTGCCTTAGCTGCAATTTGTGTAATAGGAATAGACGATGTATTGGACGCGAAGATCGTGCTTTCTTTGCAGTTCTCTTCAATATCCGCCACCATTTTCTGCTTAAGGTCTAGATCTTCGAAAACCGCCTCAACCACGATATCAGCATCTTGGTAGCCGCTATAATCTAGCGTACCGGTAAGAAGCGCTAACTGTTTCTGCATTTCACTATTGCGCATGAAACGCTTCTTCACCTTTTTATTTAAGATGTCATAGCTATATTTCATTGCATTGGAAATGCCTTCAGCACGCACATCTTTGATACGGACAGGTACACCGGCTTTGGTCGACGTTACATAGGCGATACCACCACCCATTAAACCACCGCCAAGCACACCGACTTTCTTCATTTTTTCAGGTTTAACACCTTCAACGCCGTTTTCTTTCTTCATTTCTGTCGTAGCAAAGAAGATCTGACGTAATTGGAAAGATTCCGGCGTCATAACAAGCTTACCAAAGGCTTCAGCCTCGGCTTTAAGCCCCGCTTTCATCCCTTCGTTCATGCCCGTTTCAATTACATCAATAATGTAACCTGGCGCTGGATAATTACCTTTGGTTTTGGCAAATGTCGCTTCGCGCGCTTTTTTGAACATCATGTTACGACCCGGGCCGGTCTTCTCTAACACTTTGTCCATCACACTCTTTTGCGGCGCTTCCCTTTCTGGTTTGCGTTTAAGCGCAAACTGTTCAGCTACCTTCAACAAAACACTGTGAGGTACAACATCATCTACAATACCGTACTTTTTAGCTTGCTTAGCGCGTGCAGGAGACCCAGTAAGCATCATTTTCATCGCTTGCTGAATGCCAATTAGGCGAGGAAGGCGCTGAGTACCACCACTGCCTGGCAACAAGCCTAGCTGCACTTCCGGTAGACCTACCTGAGTGCTAGGTGAATCGGTACATACACGGTAGTGACACGCTAATGCTAGCTCTAAACCACCGCCTAACGCTGGGCCGTGAATAGCCGCAACGAAGGTAGCCTTCATGTTCTCAATTCTATCGAAAATGGCTTGACCGCCAGCGGCTATGGTTGTGGCATCTTCCGCAGTTTTACACGCTGCTAGCATGGTGATATCGGCACCTGCTACGAATGAGCTTGGCTTGCCGCTTGTTAACACCACACCTTTGATGCTGCTGTCGCGTTCAATATCATCAAGCATGGCAGATATCTCATCGCCAAACTCAGCTTTAAGCGTATTCATGCTCTCGCCAGGTACGTCCATGCTAAGAATAGCAACGCCATTATCTTGCTTGGTTAACGTAAATGCGCCTGATGTTGGCTGAACTTCATTTGTCATTTCTTGTTCCTGACTCATATTATTCTGTCTCCACAATCATTGCGGCACCAAGACCACCCGCAGCACATGCAGTAAGAAGGCCTGTACCACCGCCACGGCGATTTAGTTCGTTAAGCATTTGCGTAATCATACGTGTACCGGTTGCAGCAAACGGGTGACCGTAGGCAATTGAACTACCCATCACGTTGAACTTGTCCATGTCAATTTCGCCCGTCGCTTTGTCGCGGCCGAGTTTCTCTTTGGCGAACTTGTCACTTGCAAACATTTTAACGTTTGCCAAGGTCTGCGCTGCGAACGCTTCGTGCATTTCAATTAGCGTTAAGTCGTTTAGGGTCATGCCTGCGCGATCTAACGCAATAGGTGTCGCGTACGACGGCCCCATTAGCATGTCTTCCCACACGTCGATTGCCGAGAACGCGTAGCTCTTAATGTAACCAAGCGGCGTGTAGCCTAGCTCTTTCGCTCGGCTTTCTGTCATCATAAGCACTGCAGAAGCACCGTCAGTAAGCGGTGTAGCGTTTGCCGCAGTTACCGAGCCGTACTTTTTATCGAATACTGGGCGAAGTTTCGCGTAGCCTTCAAGCTTAGAATCGAAACGTACGTTGTTATCGCGCTCAAGCGCACCTTTATACGGTTCAGCATAAGCGGTCATCACTTCGCTAGACAGCTTGCCTGCTTCCCAGCTTTCAGCGGCTAGGCTGTGCGAGCGGTGTGCGAGCTTGTCTTGTTCTTCACGAGATATTTGATGCGTTTTCGCCATTTGCTCTGCCGTTTGTCCCATCGACAGACCTGTTGAGTACTCTGCTACCGCAGGAGGAACAGGCGCTAGGTCTTTTAAGCTTAAACGCTTGAAGATGTTTAGCTTTTGGCCAAGGGTCTTGGTTTTCTGTAAATCAACCAGCGCACGCGCAAGATTCTTAGAAACCCCAATAGGTGATACCGACGTTGAATCGGCACCACCAGCAATGCCTACCTGTACCGTACCAGCCATCATGCTTTCTGCGATGTTTACCGTTGACTGGAAGCTCGTCGCACATGCACGAGATACGCTGTAAGCGTCGGTATGAATATTCATGCCCGTGCCAAGCACGATTTCGCGCGCAATGTTTGGCGCTTCAGGCATTTGTACTACTTGACCGTAGACAACCTGGTCAACCCATTCTTTTTGAACACCATGGCGAACGAGAAGTTCGTTTACGACCATTTTACCTAGATCAACAGCCGGAACACCGTGGAAATATGTAGCCATTTTCGCAAACGGAGTACGCAACCCCGCGACAATGGCGATGCGATCACCCTCTCGGGTAGTAACTGATTGTTTTGTTGCCATAATGCACCTAAATTAATGACCGACTTCCGTTTGAGCTTATTGCCCCAAAGTGGTCTGACCTGTAATAAACCCGATTTTTACAAACAATGAACAAAATAGCAAATAATGCAGGGTTAAGGGCAACATAAATGAAACTAAAGTTTACCCTGGTTATAAATTTTGACCGTTTTATGCTATCGAAATTTATAAAGCTTGCTTTGCATCCAACCACATATCGCATTTTTATTACTGTTTGACGACTTGAAGAAAGATAGAATGAACCTTATATGGAAATGAAAGTCTGTTTTGTGTCATTGTGACGGGCTAAAGCTATCTAATTAATATGTAATTTACTTTTTAGCTAAGCGATCACTTTATAAGAGATTTATAAATCTATCGTTCCGATGACACTTCCTGATAACGAGAACTCAAACGGAAATTTTGCATTATGGCAGCAGCGCAATTTCAACAGTTACACGCTTATTTAGACCAACAGATTATTGGTCAGCATGCGTTAACCAAAAGCCTTCTTATCGCTCTTTTGGCCGACGGCCACCTTCTGGTAGAAGGTCCTCCAGGGCTTGCAAAAACACGCGCAATCAATGCACTTGCTAATGGTATTGACGGCGACTTTCATCGCGTACAATTTACCCCAGACCTTTTGCCTGCCGACTTAACCGGTACAGACATATACCGTCCCGAAACCGGTGAGTTTGTTTTTCAAAAAGGGCCGCTTTTTCATAACTTAGTGTTAGCCGACGAAATCAACCGCGCACCAGCAAAAGTGCAATCGGCCCTGCTTGAGGCCATGGCTGAACGTCAAATTACGGTAGGCAGTAAAACCTACCCCCTTCCTCCGCTATTTTTAGTAATGGCAACGCAAAACCCGCTAGAACAGGAAGGAACTTATCCACTACCTGAAGCACAGCTAGACCGATTCTTAATGCACGTGGACATCGATTATCCTGGCGCCGAGACAGAATTAGAGATATTGCGTTTAACGCGAGGTGAAGCCCTCTCAGAACCGCCTGTTACGCCACCAACGCTAACTCAAGACGATATTTTTACGTCGCGTAAAGAAGCGTTGTCTTTGTATATGGCGCCTGAGTTAGAACAGTATTTAGTTCAATTGATTATGGCCACACGTCAGCCTGCAAATTTTGACGCGGAATTAGGCCAGTGGATAGCGATGGGAACAAGCCCTCGAGCAACCATCAGTCTAGATCGCTGTGCACGCGCTCACGCATGGCTTAGCGGCAGAGACTTTGTTGGTCCTGATGATATTCAAGCTGTGGTTCACAACGTGCTTCGCCACCGTATTATTCTGTCATATCAAGCCGAGGCTGAAGGCGTAACGATTAACGACGTACTTGATAAGATTGTTGCAACTGTCGCAGTCCCTTAAGCTATGGTGAATGTACAAGCGCAGCTAAACAAGCTGCAAAGTAATGGCGTCTCGTTGTCTACAGCAGAATTATTACGCTACCAGCAGTTAGCTAAGCTGTTTAGTTTGGCGCCTAAACGTATGCCACAAGCTAAACTTGCTGGAAGTTATCTCACCAAGCACAAAGGCCGAGGCATGGAGTTTGATGAGGCCCGGCATTATCAGCCCGGTGATGATATTCGCGCTATTGATTGGCGCGTTACTGCGCGCACGGGTAAAACTCACACTAAAGTGTATCGGGAAGAGCGAGAGCGCCCGGTTTTTCTATTCTGTGACTACCTACCTTCAATGGCATTTGGCACGCAGCTGCTTACTAAAGCGGTGCAAGCCGCGCATGTATCTTCATTAATAAGCTGGTCTGCTGCCGCTCGTGGCGATAAAGTTGGCGCACTGGTATTTAATCAGCAACAGCACAAAGAAATTAAACCACTAACTCGCAAAAAGGCCGTGTTGCACGTGTGTCATGAACTTATGGCATTGCACGAACAGAGCGCGCAATCTGAGCCGGACAAACACAAAGATGAACAAGCTTTTGCCGATGCGTGTGCTAGGGCAAGGCGACTAGCAAGGCCGGGGAGCCTGGTTTATCTCGTGTCAGACTTTCAGCATTTAAGTACCCAAGCTATTCAACACTTGAGTCACTTAACACGACACTGTGAAGTAAGGGCTATCGTAATTAACGATCCAATAGAACACGCCTTGCCACAAACCAGTTCATTACAAACCGTCAGCGTTTCTGATGGCCGAAACCAACAACGCTGGGTGTTAGGCGACAATACCGAGCAACAGCAATATCAAAAATGGCGCAGTGAACACAACAGCGCGATTTATAGCACCTTGCGCAAAAACAATATCGCTCGATTCAGTGTTTCAGCGGGTCTTCCCCTAGACGAACAGCTTCAAAGTATGCAACAAGAACAAAGGTTGGAGCTTAATTAATGCAGAGCAGTATTCTTTCAACCCATTTTTTATCAAGCTTTCTATCTCATTTTGCTCAATCGATGCCACCGGCAAATCAAATGCCAGTGTCCCCTCAGCAGCAAGACCCACTTGCTCAACTGCGCGATATACACGTACCTACAGAGGTCAACATTTGGCCATTAGATTGGGGTTGGTGGGTCGCAATTGCAGTAGTTTTACTTGCTCTATTTTGCCTATATAAAGCGATCACTGCTCACATACGTCGCAACAAGGCGCGCAAGCAGGCTTTAGCCTTACTTAAATCGATTTCAGCACAACAAAGCAATTGGCCCGTGGCGTTAAACTCAATTCTAAAGCGCACGGCGATGAGCTATTACCCAACTCAGCAAGTAGCTGGGTTATACGGTAAACAGTGGCAAGCGTTCTTAACCTCTGCATTGAAAAGTAGTGATAGCAAACTTGAAAGTGATTTAGGTTTGTTAGTAAGCAATGTTTATCAAGCCACCCCCAACCCTAGTGACTTTGAAACCTGCAAGGGGGCAGTAAAAAACTGGCTTTCAAAAGCCAAACTGCCAAAACACAAGGGGGCTTACGGCGGTGTGAATGATGGCGGTCTAAACGATGGCAGCCCTCATGATAAACAATCCAAGGAGCCGCATCATGCTTAATTTTGCTTGGTGGTGGGTCTTTTTCGTACTCCCCTTACCTATTATCGTTCGCCTGCTTTCTAAAAAAGCACAAGACACGCCTATGGCTGCATTGCGGGTTCCTAGTTTGCGACCTGGCGATGTGTCAGAGCAAACCCAGTTGAAACAAACCAAAATACCGCTGTTGGTAAGTAGCTTGATATGGCTGCTGCTAGTGACGGCTGCCGCACGCCCTCAATGGTTAGGAGAGCCTGTCAGCATACCGAATGAAGGTCGAGAAATGATGTTAGCGGTAGACTTATCGGGCAGTATGAAGATAGATGACATGCAGCTAAATGGCCGACAAGTTAACCGTTTAACCATGACTAAGTCGGTGGTTTATGACTTTATTCAGCGTCGCGTTGGCGACAGAATTGGCCTTATCTTATTTGCCGATACCGCGTACGTTCAAGCGCCGCTTACCTATGACAGAGATACCGTTTCTACACTTCTGAGTGAAGCTGTCATTGGGTTGGTTGGCGAACAGACGGCCATAGGCGATGCGATAGGTTTAGCAGTGAAACGCTTTGACGAACGGGAAGAGTCCAATAACGTGCTAATTCTTCTTACCGATGGGCAAAATACTGCAGGGAATATTACACCCGAACAGGCGAAAGAGTTGGCAATTAGTAAGGGTGTGAAGGTATACACTATAGGTGTGGGCGCAGATAAAATGCTGATCCAGAGCTTTTTCGGTAGCCGACAAATAAACCCGTCGCAAGAACTTGATGAAGGCATGTTAACCGACATTGCGACTAGCACTGGCGGCCAATATTTTAGGGCTCGAAATGCCCAGGAACTTCAGGCTATTTATCAACAACTTGACGCGCTTGAGCCTATTGAAGGTGAAACGCGTAAAATGCGTCCATTGAGCGCACTGTTTTACTATCCCCTTGGTGCTGCGATATTACTGTCAGCACTATGGGCATTCTTGACGGTTCTTTTATCAACATTTCGTTGGTTCTCACAAAGACGAATTTACTCGTCCCAGCCACACCCGAACTCAGCTGATTCAATACAAGCAGCGCAAACAAACAGGGAGACGAAGTAATGGAATTCGACTTCTTAAACCAATTTCATTTTTTACGCCCCGAATGGTTTATCGCGCTCGTCCCCTTGATGCTGCTTGTGTTTTTAATTAGAAAAACCACGGCTAAGCAATCTGGCTGGCAATCTGTGATCCCTTCTCATCTATATCAATATATGGTGATTGGAAAAACCGAAATGGGCGCAAAACCTCCAATGTGGATGCTTGCTTTTGTGTGGGTTATAAGTGTGATAGCACTCGCTGGCCCAACATGGGAACGCCTGCCGCAGCCGGTTTACCAGTTGAAAATGGGACACGTTATAGTCATAGATATGTCGCTTTCAATGCGCGCTACCGATATGACGCCAGACAGGCTGACTCGCGCTAAATATAAAGCGATAGACCTAGTCAACGCCATTGGTGAAGGTGAAATGGGCTTGGTTGCTTACGCTGGCGATGCGTTTGTCATTAGCCCCTTAACCGAAGACGCAGGAAATATCACAACCCTGATCCCAAGCCTGTCACCGGAAATTATGCCCGTGCCAGGCAGCGACCCTCTCCTAGGTATAGAGAGTGCGTCAGAGCTTCTCACGAATGCCGGATATAACTCAGGCATGATCTACTGGATTACTGACGGTATAGAGTTAGAACAACAACAAGAGCTTCAGGAGTATGTGGCTTCTATTCCTTTTACAGTAAATGCACTTACCGTTGGGACATCTGAAGGCGCGCCTATCCGCCAGCAAAGCGGCGAGCTATTAAAAGACTTCACCGGCAGCATCGTTATACCCAAGTTAAACGAAGGCGCAGTGAAAGGCGTGGTTAAAACGAGCGGCGGACGCTTTGAATCCTTTACATCAAACGACACCGACATTGATGCCCTCGCCTCGGTATCTCTACTAGATAAAAGCGACAGCGAAGAGAACGAAGAAGAGAGTAATTTGCAAGGAGACCAATGGAAAGAAGTTGGCCCTTACTTGCTGCTTATACTTCTACCGTTTGCCGCCTTTGCATTCAAACGCGGATTAGTTTTCATCGTGTTGGTAGGTTTACTTAGCCCCTCTATGATTAAAAACGCCCATGCTCTGCAACGTGCCCAAGCCTCAGAAATTGCTGGCACATCACAAGGCATAGGCGCACCAGAAGAGACTCTAGAGATGGCAAATAAACCTGATTCACTTTCATGGTGGCAAACGCCATTTATGAATGACAACCAGGAAGCATTGAACAGTTACCAAAGAGGCAAGTACAAAGACGCCGTTAATCAGTTTAATGATGAAGCGTGGAAAGCATCATCACTTTATAAATCAGGCGACTACGAAGGTGCATTAAATGCCTTCAAAAACATTCCTGGCCCCGAGAGTCTTTACAATCAAGGCAATGCACTGGCAAGACTCGGTAAGCTTGAAGACGCAATTAAGAAATATGATCAGGCGTTAAGCGAAGCACCCGATTTCGACGATGCAAGAACCAACAAAAAGATTGTCGAGGATTTGCAAAAACAGCAGCAACAGCAGAATCAGGAGCAAAACCAGAACGAAAATGGCGATGACGGCGAACAGAGTGACTCGCAGGATAATGGCCAAGATAGCTCTGATAACTCTGATAACAACAGGCAATCAGGTGACCAGAACAATCAGGAAGGTTCAAACGAGCCGAATGGTCAGCAAGACAATAATGAGGGTCAACAGTCTGATCAAAGCCAAGCTAACGATGAACAGCAAAGTGGCGGAGATAACTCACAACAGCCTGATGATTCCGAGATGAACAGTCAGAACGAGTCATCAGACTCTCAGCAGCAAAATGCAGAACAGGAAGAGTCTGGTCAAGGTGACAGCGTGCAAGCACAAGAAAACGAACAACAAGCAGAGCAGGAAGCACAGGCAATGCAAGGTCAAGAGACTGAGCTTACCGACGCAGAAAAAGAAGAGCTGCAGCGAATGGAGAGTTTAATGCGCCGCGTGCCAGACGACCCTGCATTCCTACTAAAACGAAAAATGCAATTAGAAGCACAAAAACGTCAGCGTCAACGTATGCCTTCAAACCGGAGTGATTGGTAGATGAGAGCCTTATTACAATCTACACTTATTGTTTTTTTATTAACCCTACTCTTAAGTACGGCGGCTTATGCCGATGTAAATTCGCTGGAAGCCACCATTGATAGAAACCCTGTCATGTTGGATGAAGCCATTCGCTTAACGGTTACCGCAGACGGCAGCGCGGACAGAGATGCATTCGACAGCTCTCCCCTGCTTAAAGACTTTGTGGTCGGAAGAACATCAGTAAGTAGCCAAACCTCAATTGTCAATTTCGACACCAAGCGCACCACCGTTTGGACTACTACGTTATTTCCTCGTAAGGAAGGCACGTTCACCATTCCTTCATTAACCATTGAAGGTAAATCAACCAAGCCTATTCAAGTTAAAGTAATACCAGTTCAAGAACAAAGTAATGTCGCCCGAGACTATTTTGTTACCACTGACATCGACGTAAAAGAGGCCTATTTAAATCAACAGCTGCTTTACACGGTTAAGCTGTTTCTTTCTAGCAATATTGAGCGCGGCAGTCTACAAGCGCCAGAAATGCAAAATGCGGAAATCACCCAGCTAGGAGAAGATAAACAGTATACAGATATAGTAAACGGAAGACGGTATCAGATTATTGAACGTCAATTTGCTGTTGTGCCTCAAGCGTCCGGCGAGTTCACGCTAAGAGGCCCTATTTTCACTGGCGAAGTTATGGCTGCCAATACTAACCAACGTTTTGGCTTCTTCAACCGCACCCAGCAAATTAATCGGGTTGGGCCTGACATTACGGTGAACATTAAACCCATTCCTCAGGGGATAGATTACCCTTGGTTACCTTCTGAAATGGTGCGAGTGGATGAAGAATGGCCACAAGGTGATAGTTTTGTAGCAGGTGAACCAGTCACCCGTATTGTTACGCTAACCGCATTGGGCGTAGTAGAAGAGCAGCTTCCTGATATTCCTGAGTTTTATCCGCCAAACTTTAAGCTGTACCCTGATCAATCTAATACTACAACAGTCGAAAAAGACCAGAGCTTAATTTCACAGCGCCAAACGTCGCTGGCGATCATTCCAACGCAGCCAGGTAATTTTGTCTTACCTGAAATTACTATTCCTTGGTTTAATACGCTTACTCAGCAAACTGAATATGCCAGTATTCCCGCTCGTTCAATTACGGTAGCGCCAGCGTCTGGCGCAAATAATGCCAATACTCCGAATAGCTTAGACACTCCATCAATGAGTAGTGCAAGCAATGAAGATATTCAAAACGATATACCGTCAACTGCAACACAGCCTAACGCTAGTGCTAGCAATGAGAATAAACCATTAGACAGCGCTTCAAGTAAAGTCAATACTGATGAAAATACCCAGCTTAATTGGATGGTAACTGGAGCACTACTTGTACTGTTCGTCATAGCGCTTACAGGATGGTTAGTTACCTACAGAAAGCTTAAAAAGGCTCAGTTTATGGGACCTGGGATCACTCACAGAACCGGCTCTGCACAGCGCCCCCACTCTTATGCTCAGTGGGATGAAAAAGCACAGTTTCAAAACCTTATGTCAGTAATAAAGGCAAAGGACACACGTTTACTTACGTCTGCTCTTAAGCAGTGGATAAACGCGTTAACTTCGGGTAAAGCGCAACTTTCGCAGTTTGAAGGAATCAACACTAGTGTTAATGAGCTCTATGCACTGCGCTTTTCAGCCAATAAAGCTGACGCTAGCACCCAATCTAAACAGGTCATGAAAGCTTTAGATAAACTTTCACATGAAGCTAAGCTTGCCCGCAGCGAATGGAAGCAAAAAAGTGAAGGGAACAATAACACGCTATCTGCCTTATATCCTGCTTCATAAAACGCATTTCATTTGCCAATACACTAGAATTTGCGTAATGAAAGCCCTTGCAACTAGCTAAATCACAGTGACAAGGGCTTCGTAACAGAAATGATTGCGCTCAAGAAACAGTCGAGCCTTTGAGCCTTATTGTCCTCTTTAAGGCTTATTAACCTTAGAAGCTTTAGCTTATAAAAATAATCAATTAAACGCGACGGGGAATATAATGAAGAGAACACTAGTAAAGCTAACGCCAATTGCGTTGGCCATTACCACGCTTACGGCTTGCTCTCCTGCAAGTGAAACCGCTAAAACAGCGCCAGAACCTATTAAAACAGAACAGCCAGCTGGGCAGTCTGAATCAGAGCGCCTTAATGCGTTCTTCGAACGTACTTTTGAAGAAGATCTTAAGCGTTCGCCATTATTTCAAAGTTACTTGGGTAAAAAATGGGACTATGACAAATGGGATGACATCAGTGACGAAGAAGCTGATGCTCGCATTGCCATCGCCAAAAACCGTTTAGAAAAGCTTAATAGTTTTGACACCAGTAAGTTAAGTGAACAGGAACAGCTAAGTTTGCGCCTGTATAAACTGGGTATTGAGCGCGATTTAGCTAACGACGAATTTCGACATCACCGTTACATCGTACATCAGTTCCGCGCCGCACATACACAAGTGCCTAGCTTCCTTATCAACATTCACAGCGTAAAGAGTAAAGAGGACGCTAAGGCATACATTGGACGACTAGACAATGTACGTACGTACTTTGATCAAGTTATCGAACAAATGAAAGTTCGCGAAAAAGCCGGCGTATTCCCCCCAGCATGGGCCTACGATCAAATGATTGATGCGTCAAAAAACGTGATTACCGGCGCACCATTTGATTCTAGCGAAATACCTTCAACTATCTGGGAAGATTTTCAAAATAAAGTAAATAGCCTGGATATTACAGAGGCGGAAAAAACTACGTTATTAGGCGAGGCAAAAGCTGCCTTAGTTACTTCAGTCATGCCATCCTACGAGAAATTTATTGAAGAACTCGCTCACCAGCGTGAAGTAACACCTGAAGGCGATGGTGTATGGCGTTTACCTAACGGCGATAAGTGGTATCAAAATCGCCTTAACTGGTTTACTACTACTGACCTTACTGCTGAAGAAGTCCATCAAATTGGCCTAGATAATGTAGAGCGCATACACAACGCCATGCGCGACATTATGAAACAGGTAAAATTTGAAGGTACGCTGCAAGAGTTTTTTGTTTTCATGCGTGAAGACGAACAATTCTATTTACCATCAACAGATGAAGGTAGACAGCAATACCTTGATATGGCGAAAACAGCTATAGACGACATGCGAGAAGCTATTCCTGAGTACTTTGGTATTCTTCCAGAGGCGCCAATGATTGTTAAACGCGTCGAAGCATTCCGGGAACAGTCTGCAGGCAAAGCGTTCTATCAAAGTCCAGCGCAAGATGGCAGCCGCCCAGGTATTTATTACGCAAACCTTTATGACATGAAAGCAATGCCTACTTATCAGTTAGAGGCGCTGGCGTATCACGAAGGCATCCCTGGTCACCACATGCAGCGCGCTATTGCACAAGAGCTAGAAGGTGTACCTCAATTCCAGAAATTCTTGAGCTTTACCGCATACACAGAAGGTTGGGGCCTATATACCGAGGAACTTGCAAAAGATATGGGCTTTTATGAAGACCCTTATTCTGATTTCGGTCGTCTAGCCATGGAACTTTGGCGCGCTTGCAGACTTGTGGTTGATACGGGTATTCATGCGAAAAAATGGACGCGTGAAGAAGCCGTAGATTACCTTGTTGAAAATACGCCAAACCCTAAATACGACGCGCAAAAAGCCATTGAGCGCTACATTGCTATGCCAGGTCAGGCTACGGCCTATATGATTGGTAAACTGAAAATTATGGAACTTAGAGAGCATGCCCAAGCTGAACTTGGTGACAGGTTTGATTGGAAAGGCTTCCATGACGAGGTATTGAAGTACGGTCCAGTCCCACTTTCTATTTTAGAAGAAAACATTAATGCTTGGATTACTTCCCAAAAACGTACCTAGTTTTTCGAACTAGGTGCTCTGATCCCTGGAAATAAAATGAAAACGCGCCTTTCGGCTAACGAAATGGCGCGTTTTTTATGCCATAGTGAGAAAAAATTAAGTTTTTGGATTTTTTTATGTTTGGGCGAAATAAATCCGATAGTGCTCAGGTCTTATCGGGTATGAAAGCAAAACACCAAAGATATGAAGCATTAGTAAAGGCATTTCACGCCGACATCTACCGCTATGCATTTTGGCTTATCAAAGACCAGAGCATTGCTGAAGATGTTGTTCAGGAAACCTTTTTACGTGCTTGGCGCTCATTAGACGCCCTAAATGATGAAAAAGCAGCAAAGTCATGGTTAATTACCATTCTTCGCCGCGAAAACGCCCGTCGGTTTGAACGCAAACAGTTCGACACAGTAGATATTGATGATTGCCATATTCAAGATGACACACAGCATGCTGATGGGGACTTGAAAGATAGAGAGCTTCAGCGACTATTAGGTGGATTGAGTGTGGAGTATCGTGAACCCTTAATACTTCAATTGATTTTCGGTTTTAGTGGCGAAGAGATCGCCAACCAGTTAGGGCTTAACAAAAACACGGTAATGACTCGCCTTTTCAGAGCGAGGAATCAGCTAAAAGAGGCATTAGAGAAGCAAAATGAACAGAGAGGTCGTGTAAATGGATGAGTTAGAATTTAGGCGTCGAATCTACGCCGATCCAGAAACGACTGACAGTGATGTTGTAGAAGCGGCAAAAGCGGATGAAAGCAAACGCAGTTTCTGGAATGAACAAAAGCAGTTAGACAAGCAATTAAAGCAAGCCCTCAAAGTTGATGTGCCAGAAGACTTAGCTAGCAAGCTTATTTGGCAACAATCAACGGACGAGTTTAACCGCTATAAACGAAGAAGTCGCTGGTATTTAGCCATGGCTGCATCGGTTGCTTTCACTGTAGGTATCGGACTTACCATGTGGTACCACCAACCGCTTAGTATTGGCGGACAAGCACTTGCCCATATGCAGTACGCAGAAATGGAACACGCTCATTCGTTGCTTCCTGTTGATTTGAACATGGTTAACGCAAAGCTAGCAAGCTTTGGTGGCAGCTTTAGCGAAATGCTCGATGGTGTAGAGGTCGCAAACTATTGCCATTTGAGCACAGTTAGAAGCCTTCACCTGATTGTGAATACGCCGCAAGGTAAGATGTCGGTATTCGTAGTCCCTGAACGTGGAGATGTCTCCGTACCAAGCGAGTTTGCCGATGGTCAGTACCACGGAGAGAGTATTAAAATGAAACATGCCAATGTAATGATTGTTGGCGATAAAGATGCTGATTTAAGCGAAATGAAAAAGGCGGTGTCAGAAAGGATTCAATTTTCTGCTTAACACTCGTTAAGTAACTGTAAAGCGTTCCAAAAAAGTGCGTATCTTTAGCACTTCCCTTCGTCGGCCCCCTATGGGCCGATTTTTTTCGCCCAAAATTAAGATGAAACCCTGTTCAATAAAACTTATACTCCGACTTAAAGGTTAAAACGTCCGTTTTAATTTCAGTTAATCACTTCATTCACTTACCCGCAGTAAAGAGGTCTCCATCACAATGAGCGCGTGGTTTCGTTTTACAAGTCTGATGATTTGCCTTTTGATTCCTGCAATAGCTTGTTTCACTGTCTTTGCTAAAAGTCTAGATATACACAACGCACTTAGACTAAAAAAACTTGATAATTATAGTCATATAGCTGCAACGACAATTTATCATTGGAATACACCTAGCGAGGTGAGCAATGAGAATATCATTGCTATGTTAACGAGTGCCGGTTTGCAGAATGACACGCAAAGTGAAGGCGTGATATTTAGACACTTGTTGGCCACTTATACTGCGAATGATGCTGACTCGCCGAGAATCCCACTTTTCGTTAAAGAGCCTCTATTAGATAGGCATTGGCAAGAGCTTAAGACAATTAAACCTGAGCTTTTCGCTGCTGCGAAGGCATATTACATTTATGCTAGAGCGGTAAATGATTTTAAAGGCTCTGACCATAGAGTAAATTTTTCTGTTCCTGAACTGCGCCGTTTGCAGCGAGAAGCGCTAGAAACTGGGAGTCGACGAGCCACTGCTATAGCTAGCATATGGTTAGCGATGGAACTCACCCTTGCGAACCCAATACAAGCAATTAATGAAATCGAATATGCGTTACCGCACCTTCCTCGATACTCATCAGACAAAAGCTTAGAAAATGCGTTATCAAATGTAATTGCACATGATTGGCTGAGAGGTGCTTATCTGGAACTCTTCGTTCCAAGCAGAGCATTTTTCCACTCAAAAGAGATCATTGAAAGTAAAACGCAAGATAACAACACCATGGTAAAAACTTGGGCCTACTTCTCGGCCATCGATTCATTGTTAATTCAAAATAAGTTTGAAGAAGCATTGGCTATGTCAAACGACACAATAGAGCATTTGTCCACAGTAAATTCAGTGCACGAAAAGTTGTTGACGTATGTCCAAAGGCTTCGTGTAGTAGTGTTTCAAAAAAGCGAAGGATATGAACTGCTAGCGCAAGAAGTCATGACGCAAATCAGGCAGCTTGATACCAAAGAGGTGAAACAAAGAACTGAGGAGCTTTCAGCTTACGCAGATGCACTTTACGCAGCGGTATTGAACGATGATGCTAAATTTCAAGACTCCCTTCAGCGTTACCGCAATATCGTTCTGGCTACTATTCCAAATTCGGGTTTTAAAGAAAAAATCAAGCTTAGGTTAGAGCGGGAGCTTTCAAGGCTTTACGATGCTTCAGGTGACTACGAAAAAGCATATGAGCATTCGAAAACCTACAATAGGCTTCTTGTTGAAAAAAACACTGAGCAATTCAAGTTATCAAATTCTTCGTTTACCGACGGCATTACGAAAGATATCGAGTTAGCGCGATATCGACAAAAAGAACTCACTGTGCTCAGAAGCGAAAAAGATGGCCTTTCTACCGACAAAGAAGCAATGAAAACCACCATTTTTGCGTTGATTATCACAATTCTTATCATTCTTGCACTATGGCTATGGATTTCGAAACGACAGAGCGACTTGCTAGCTGAGCGTGACTCACTAACCGGCGCTCTCACGCGACGAGCTATGCTAAACAGTTTGAAAAAAGCACTGAAAGGCAATAAAGCGTCCTGTATTGCTCTACTTGATGTCGACAACTTTAAAAAGATTAATGACAAATACGGCCACGTTGTCGGTGATGAAGTGTTGACTACCTTTACGCAGATTATCAAAAACCGAATTCGTAAGTCAGACAAACTCTGCCGATATGGCGGCGAAGAATTTTTGATTTACTTTTCCGACTCCGACCAAAGGTCTGCTAAGCGAATTCTGGACGAGCTGAATTTCGCGCTTTCTCGCCAAAAGCATTGGAGCAATACCGAAGAAAAATTTTCGGTTAGTTTTTCGTCAGGTCTGTTAGACGTCAACGGAGAAACCAACCTAGATAACATTATCAAGATGTGCGATGAGCTTCTCTACAGAGCCAAAAGAGAAGGTCGAGCGCGTGTTGCATCTTTTCCAATTTAATCTTTCGCCAAACTTTATTTACGAATTACCGTATAGAAAACATGCAAGGTCGCTGACTGACATAGAGACTCTATGTCATAGGTGTTAGCATGAAAGAAAAAACATAGGGAATTTATATGGCTACTGGCACGATAATCTCGTTGGGTTTGTATTTTGTTGTAATGTTAGGGATAGGCCTTTTCGCTTATCGGCAGACAGACACCAACGTAGAAGGCTATATGCTTGGCGGCCGCCAACTAGGCCCCGCGGTAACCGCGCTTTCAGCAGGTGCATCGGATATGAGCGGATGGATGCTCATGGGCTTACCCGGTGCAATGTATGTATCAGGCTTATCTGCTGGCTGGATTGCCGTTGGTTTGACACTCGGTGCTCTGGCAAATTATATGTTAGTTGCTCCACGCCTTCGCGTTTACACTGAAGTAGCCAACAACTCCATTACCCTCCCCGACTATTTTGAAAATCGCTTCGCTGACAACACGCGTTTATTGCGCGTTATAGCCTCTGTGGTTATCGTTGTTTTCTTTACGCTTTACACCTCTTCTGGTGTGGTAGCTGGCGGAAAGCTCTTTGAGACATCATTTGGATTAACTTATGAGACTGGCTTATACGTCACCGCGGGTGTCGTCGTAGCTTATACCCTCGTAGGCGGTTTCATGGCAGTAAGCATGACCGACTTCGTTCAGGGGTGCATCATGTTTGTATCTCTCATTATGGTACCTGCCGTTGTTATTAGCGAGTTGGGTGGAATCGGCGCGTCAATTGACGCCTTAGATACCATTAATCCGGCGCTTTTCGATGCATTTATGGATGCGTCTACCAATGAAGCACTAAGCGTAATTGGCATTGTTTCACTGATGTCATGGGGCCTAGGTTACTTTGGTCAGCCTCATATCATTGTGCGTTTTATGGCGATACGTTCTGTTAAAGATATACCAACTGCGCGTAATATCGGTATGAGTTGGATGATTGTGTCGATTATTGGTGCGTTAATGACGGGGCTTTTCGGCCTTGCCTATGTAACAGGTAACGGAAACGAAATCGATCCAGAAACCGTTTTCATCTACTTATCTCAAATTCTATTCCACCCGCTCATCGGTGGCTTCCTGCTCGCTGCGATTTTAGCGGCGATCATGAGTACTATTTCTTCTCAGCTGTTGGTAACCTCAAGTTCACTAACCAGTGACTTTTATCAAGCCTTCCTAAGACGTGATGCGTCAGATGGCGAGCTCGTCATTGCTGGTCGTGTCAGCGTAGTAGTTGTCGCGCTTGTAGCAATCTATCTAGCTTATGATAGAGACAGCACCATTTTAACGCTTGTAAGTAATGCTTGGGCTGGCTTTGGTGCAGCCTTCGGACCGCTTGTACTATTTAGTCTGTTTAAGCGTGAAATGACTCGCCGTGCCGCACTAGGCGGTATGATCGTTGGTGCAGTGACTGTGTTACTGTGGATTTATCTTCCTATTGAATTCGGCGGCCAAAAGCTAGGTGACTGGATGTACGAAATTGTCCCTGGGTTTATTTTATCTAGCTTAACCATCATGATTTTAAGTAAATCTGGTTCGCCAAGAGAAGGTGTGGTCGATACGTTCGACGCTTTCCAGACCAAATTGAGTGAAAGGTAAGCGAACGATACGAAATAAGTCATTCGCAACGAAAGTGAATAACAAGCCCTGTTTATATTATTAAACAGGGCTTTTTTCTTTTTATAGGCCGTTAAAAAGTGGCTTATGCTTCAATTGCATGACAGTTTTATTTAATGGAATAAGATAGCTATTTTAAATAGCAAAATCGCATACTACTTTTGAAATTAAATATGTTATCGTTCTATGCAGAAAAATAACCCATATATAACTTTTTTGCATATAACATAAAATTCGGACTTCAAAATGACTGCTAGTATCCCGTCTGTAACGCATTTGAAACAACTCGAAGCCGAGAGTATCCAGATTTTCCGTGAGGTTGCTGCTGAGTTTGAAAACCCAGTTATGCTTTACTCTGTAGGAAAAGACTCTTCTGTACTGCTTCACCTTGCCCGTAAAGCGTTCGCGCCCGGCAAAATTCCTTTCCCACTATTACACGTAGATACCACGTGGAAGTTTGGTGAAATGATTAAGTTCCGTGACGAACAAGCTAAGAAGCACGGTTTTGATTTGCTTGTTCACATCAATGAAGAAGGTGTTGAAGCTGGTGTTGGCCCATTTAGCCACGGTTCAGCAAAACATACTGACATCATGAAAACCCAAGCACTCAAGCAAGCGCTGAACAAATATAAGTTCGATGCTGCATTTGGTGGTGCTCGACGCGACGAGGAAAAATCACGTGCCAAAGAACGTGTTTACTCATTCCGCGACAGCAACCACCGCTGGGACCCAAAAAACCAGCGTCCAGAGCTTTGGAATATTTATAACTCTCAGGTTAACAAAGGCGAAAGCATTCGTGTATTCCCAATGTCTAACTGGACTGAGCTAGATATCTGGCAATACATCTACCTAGAAAACATCGATATTCCGCAACTTTACCTTTCTAAGCCTCGCCCTGTCGTTGAGCGCGACGGCATTCTTATTATGGTTGACGACGACCGTATGCCGCTAGAAGAAGGTGAAGTACCAGAGATGCGCTCTGTGCGTTTCCGTACTCTTGGGTGTTACCCACTTACCGGTGCGGTAGAGTCAGAAGCAGCTACCCTACCTGAAGTTATCCAAGAAATGCTGCTTACCAAGACGTCTGAACGTCAGGGCCGAGTTATCGACCATGACAGCGCAGGCTCTATGGAGAAGAAGAAAATGGAAGGGTACTTCTAATGGCCACCGACAACGTTGTTTGGCATAAACACGAAGTAAACAAGACCACCCGCTCTGAAAAGCTTGGTCAAACACCTCGTGTATTTTGGCTAACGGGTTTAAGCGGCTCTGGTAAATCGACATTAGCCAACCTGCTTGAGAAAAAGCTTCACGACCAGAACAAGCACACCTATCTGCTTGATGGCGACAACGTGCGCCACGGTCTGTGTGGCGATTTAGGTTTCAGCGATAAAGATCGCGTTGAAAACATTCGCCGCATTAGTGAAGTCGCTAAACTTTTTGTCGATGCCGGTACCATTGTGCTTACCGCTTTTATCTCGCCTTTCAAAGCCGACCGCGATTACTGCCGCAGCTTAATGGAAGACGGAGAGTTTGTAGAAGTGTTTGTCGATACACCTCTTGAAGTGTGTGAAAAACGCGACCCGAAAGGGCTGTACAAGAAAGCGCGTAGTGGTGAAATTAAGGACTTCACAGGTATTGATTCAGCCTATGAAGCACCTGAAGCGCCAGAAGTACACTTAACCTATCAGGATGAACCAGCAGAGCAAACCGCTGAGCGATTGTATGTTTTGCTTCAAGAAAAGGGATTGGTGTAATGACACAGCCTTTAAATAGTCTTGCACAAAAAGTGCTAGCTATCGCCAAAGAAGCCGGCGATAAGATAATGGCCATTTACGAGAAAGACTTCGCCATTTATGAAAAGCAGGATACCAGCCCGCTAACAGAAGCTGACCTTGCCGCACATAACGTAATCGTTAACGCTCTTGAAGCTGAATCTGACCTGCCGATTCTTTCTGAAGAGTCAGCAGATATTTCATGGGAAGAGCGCAAAACGTGGTCGTCATACTGGCTGGTTGACCCGCTAGACGGCACTAAAGAGTTTATTAAGAAAAACGGTGAGTTTACGGTAAATATTGCACTTATCGAAAACGGTAAACCGACCATGGGTGTGGTTTACGCGCCAGCACTAAATAAAAGCTATGTAGGTATTGTTGGTGAAGGTGCGTGGACTGAAGTAAATGGCGAATTTACCGCTATTTCTGCGCGCAAGCACGATGGTGCCGAAGTGTGGAAAGTGGTAGGTAGTCGTTCTCACCAAAGCCCAGAAATTCAGAATTTATTGGCACAGCTTAAAGGTGAAACCGAGCTTGTGGCGATGGGTAGCTCACTGAAGCTTTGCTTGGTGGCTGAGGGCGAAGCACATCTTTACCCTCGTTTAGGCCCAACATCTGAATGGGATACGGGAGCAGCGCACGCAGTCGCACTAGCAGCAGGCGCAAACGTAACCGTACTTGACCCTGAAAACCCATTAGATGACAACGCTGACGCTCTTACGTACAACCAAAAAGAGTCTGTGTTAAACCCCTTTTTCCTTGTGAGCGCATAACATGAACAATGAAAACGAATTACTAAGACAGGACATACTGTCTTACCTAGAACAACACGAAAAGAAAGACATGCTACGTTTCCTTACCTGCGGTAGCGTAGACGACGGTAAAAGTACCCTAATTGGTCGCTTACTTCACGATTCTAAAATGATTTATGAAGACCAACTTGCAGCTATCACTAAAGACAGTAAAAAAGTGGGCACTACCGGCGAGAAAGTTGACCTTGCCCTTCTTGTAGACGGTCTTCAGTCTGAGCGTGAGCAAGGGATTACTATCGACGTAGCATACCGCTACTTCTCTACTGACAAGCGTAAGTTTATTATCGCAGATACTCCGGGGCACGAGCAGTACACCCGTAACATGGTAACTGGTGCGTCAACGTGCGACCTTGCTATTATTCTTGTTGATGCTCGCGGCGGCGTTAAGGTACAAACGAAACGTCACTCGTTTCTGGTTTCTCTCCTAGGTATCAAACACGTTATTGTTGCTATCAACAAAATGGACTTGATGGACTATTCAGAAGAAGTGTACAAGCAAATTCAGGAAGACTACCTGAAGTTTGCTGAGCAGCTTGATATTCCTGACATTCAGTTCGTACCTATTTCAGCACTTGAAGGCGACAACGTAGTAGGCAAGAGCGAAAAGACCCCATGGTTTGACGGCACTCCACTTATGGAAATGTTGGAAAATATTGAAATTGGTGAAGACGACAACCTTGAAGATTTTCGATTCCCTGTACAATACGTTAACCGCCCTAATCTAGATTTCCGTGGCTTTGCGGGTACGGTGGTATCTGGCCAAGTTGCACCAGGTGATGAAGTAACGGCACTTCCCTCTGGTAAGAAATCAAAGGTGAAGCAAGTGGTTACATTTGAAGGCGATCAAGAGCGCGCTTATGTACCTCAAGCAGTAACGCTAACGCTGGAAGATGAAATTGACATCTCTCGTGGCGATATGATTGTAAAATCAGACAACTTGCCACTGCTTAACACGCAATTTAAAACTCACCTTGTGTGGATGTCTGAAGAGCCGCTAATGCCAAACAAGCAATACTTGTTTAAGTTTGCGACTAAATCAACACCAGGGGTAGTTGCTCATATCGATAATCAAATTGATGTGAACACGTTGGAAGAAACGGATGCTATGCACTTAAATCTTAATGAGATTGGTGTAGTAGACGTTAAGTTTACTCAACCTGTTGCCTGCGATCCGTATAAGCGCAACCGCCCTACGGGTTCATTCATCGTTATCGATCGCTTGACCAACGGCACTGTTGGTGCAGGTATGATCATTGATGAAATTGCGGGCGACGCACAGCATACATCGCCTAACTTCTCTGAGTTCGAGCTTGAATTCAATGCACTAGTACGCAAGCACTTCCCGCATTGGAACTCTGTGGATATCAGTAAACTTTAAGCAGGACTGGAGCAATATGGATGTGACCCAGTTCATCGTACTGGCAGTATTTGCCGGTACGATATGCGCGCTGATATTTACCAATCAGCGCCCTTCCACTGTGTTTTCTGGTGCAGTGTTAGCTTTACTGGTTACCCAGCAGTTATCTCTTGATGACATTTTGCTAAATTTAACAAACAAGGGGCTTATTACCCTTGTTTTGTTGCTTTTGGTAAGCAGTGCAATTGATAAAACAGCGTTAATAAAACGCCTAGGTAGGAAACTAGTAAGTGCTAACTTTACTCAATCCTATTGGCGCTTGTTTTCACTGACCTTTTTATCGTCTGCGCTTTTGAACAATACTGCTATTGTGGCAAGCCTTATTGGTCCAATTAAGCAAAACCAATATCATCCTGCCTCTCGATTACTAATCCCGCTCTCGTACGCAGCTATTTTAGGCGGTACGGTCACCTTAATCGGTACGTCTACCAACCTGATCGTAGACAGCTTTTTGCAAGAGCACGGGCATCCAGGCTTTAACTTTTTTGACTTCACACTTTATGGCACCGTAGCGGGTTTAAGCTGTGGTCTTCTCATGTTTTTGTTACTGCCTTTGCTACCTCATATTGGCAATAAGAGTAATAACTATCACGAGTATATGGTTGAAGCCGAAGTGGAATCTGGTTCAGAGCTCATAGGCAAAACCGTAGAACAAAACCATTTACGTAACTTACCAGAACTCTTTTTGGTAGAAGTGGTGCGCAATGGCAACCTGATATCTCCTGTTGGGCCTGACCTGGTCATTCTGGAAAACGACAAACTGATCTTCTCTGGCAACGTCCAAAAGCTTGATAATCTTAGCCACATAAAGGGGCTAAGCATGTTTGCTGAGACCGATGGGGTATTGCGTGAGAGCTTAACCGAGGTAGTTGTTGCCAATCGCGCTCAAGTTATTGGGCAAACCATTAAAAAGCTTGGCTTTAGAGCCCTGTTTGATGCGGCCGTTGTAGCCATTCGCCGCGACGGAGAGCAGCTGTCAGGCAAGTTAGGAGAAATAAAGCTTCAAGCAGGTGACTTCTTACTTTTAGCTACAGGCCCAGACTTTGCGACTCGTCAAAATTTAAATAAAAACTTTTTTATTTTGTCAGAGCAAAAAATCGCCCGCCCACTAACCAACATGCAAGAGTGGATTACCCTTGGCGGCTTCCTTTCCACAGTGTTGTTAGCTGCAACTGATGTCATTTCACTGGCTATTGGTCTGCTGTTTTTAGCCGCTGTGCTAATTGGCGTAAGGGTAACGTCAAACGGCGAAATGAAACGAAATTTACCGTTGAATTTGATTGTAGTGATTGTGGGCGCGCTAAGCCTGGCAACCGCATTAGAAAATTCGGGGGTTATAAATATAACCACCGAGGCACTTATGCCAGTGTTGTCGGGTACTGACTGGTTCATAGCATTGTTAGTCATCTACTTGCTAACACTGGTTTTAACAGAGTTCGTTACCAACAACGCTGCTGCGGCATTAATGTTCCCGTTTGCCTACGGGTTAGTGCAAATCATTGGCGCACCGCTAATGCCATTTGCGTTAGCGGTAGCATTTGCAGCAAGTGCCAGTTTTATTTCACCGTTCGGCTATCAAACCAACTTGCTTGTTTATAATGCGGCGAATTATAAGTTTTCGCATTTTATAAAAATTGGACTGCCTATTTCGCTAATGTATAGCACCATAGTTTTGACACTGCTCAATATTACTTATTTGTAAGGTCTTGCAGCGTGTTTTGAGAGTGCATAGAAGATCACCAAAGATAGAGCAGCAATCAGCAGTATTACGTAAAGGGAAGCGAACGCTTCCCTTTTTTTATTTATAACCTTTCAATACATTCATTTTCTCTTACAAATATCAAGATGTTGTGCTGTACAACACCTGTAGCCAACAGTAATCTATGACTCAATTTATTGCCTGCCTGTTGGCAAGCTAACAATGACTCATGGCTTTACCCAGAGCCAGAGTAATAAGAAAAACGAAATAGGAGCAAGGGATGCACAATGTAACGAACCCCTTTCAAGCGTGTAACGATATTTTCTTCAAGCCTAATGGCGTATTTAAAGCAGTAGGTGAAAACAACAATTGGAGCTGGATGCCATTTATTTTGATCATGGCAATTTCGCTTGTTTCCCAGTACTTGTATGTAAACTTCGTTGACATTGAATGGTTCGCTCAGATGAATATTGCCGCGCAAGGGGATATGAGTCCGGCAGAAGAAGAGCAAATGAAGGCCTTCTTCACTAGGGATGCTTTGCTTTGGTCATCGGTTATAGGTGCCTTTTTTATTCCTATTATCGTAAACGCCATTTACGCCGTGTACGTGAATTTAATGACCCGTTCTGACGACAGCCATGTGTATGGCTTTACTGACTGGTATGGTTTCGCTTGGTGGCTTTCAATGCCTTATGTGCTTACTGGTTTAGTGGGTGTTGCTTTGCTGTTGTTCGCAGGCGACCATCAAGTCGCGCCATCAATTTTATCGCCAGCGTCCCTTGGATATATTGCGAATATCCCGATGGACTCGCCTTGGTACGCTTTCGGCCAGGCGTTAAGGGTAGAGCTATTCTGGGGCATTTATTTAGCCACCGTAGGTATTACTCAATGGACCGCCTTTTCTCTTAAAAAAGCGGCATTAATTGCAAGTGCACCTTATATTTTTATCTACGGCATCTGGTTGATTGCCCTCGCCTTGTTCTAATTAACCTTGCGAATGTAACGCGCCCACTATACGAAAAATGCGCTGTGCTAGTAATACAGTAGTTATAAATATAATGTTTGTGATTACAGTGTTTTAGTACAGCGTTTCTATAAACTGGCCGCGCAGCCTCACCTTAGCCTTACTTTAAAAAGACGCACCCTTTCATTTCTTTCACTACCCATGAATAGCATCATTGCCGCTTTTGTCGTCACACGAAGTATCATTATACCAATCCGCATAGATCATTACCCACTCAGCGAGAGTTAAAATGTTCGTAATCGCGGCGTGTTACCGCAGGTATAGTGGTTCTACATCAAGGTGACACAACAAAGAGTACGG
>NZ_VTYM01000039.1:0-22323 GCF_013113925.1 Alteromonas sp. 07-89-2
ACACTAAAACAAAAACGCCTTATTAAAAAATATCGCGATCGCAGCCTTCGGCTGCTAGAAAAAATAACCCCCTCCGAAAAAAGAGGGGTTTATCATCAATCTGAAGGGGCAAACGCCCCTTTTTTGTATTTCTAGACAAGAAGATTTTATCTATATGGTATTTAGCGCCGTGTCGAAATCTGCAATCAGATCCTGAGTGTCTTCAATACCTACCGAAATACGCAGCATGGTATCGGAAATACCCATTAACTCACGCTCTTCTGCCGTGTTCTCAAAATAAATAGTAGGCGCAACTGGTAGCGCTAAGGTGCGATTATCCCCTAAGTGCGTGGCGCAAATAACTAACTTCATTTCGTTTAAAAACGCCACGGGATCAGCACCGTCGATAAGGTCAAAACTCAAAATTGCGCCATAGCCGTCGTTTAGGTATTCCCGTGCCATGAAATGCTGAGGGTGGTCGGCAAGACCTGGATAAAAGACTTTAGATACCTTGGGATGATTATCTAGGAACGTCGCCAACTGCATAGCATTATGCTGACTTCGTGATAAACGTAAATCTAAGGTTTCCATGCCTAGGGCAATGGCCGTCGCTGATTGCGGTGCCAATGTAGCGCCTAAATCGCGTAAACCTTTCTTTTTAATTTGCGTAATGCCCCACTGTGCAGTATCTGCAACCTGATAAGCCGGTTTTAGGTTACTAAACTTAGTCCAATCATAGTTACCCGTATCGATGACAGCACCACCTAAAACGTTACCGTGACCTGCAATGTATTTTGTCAGCGAGCAAAACACCAACGACGCTTTAATATCTTTAGCATAAAAAACAGGGGGTGGCGTCATGGTGTTATCAACCATAAACAGCATGTGCTTCTCTTCGCAGAATTGACCAATGGCGTGAAGGTCGGCCACCTGTGTCACAGGGTTAGCTACGGTTTCGGTGTAAACGCCTTTTGTGTTTGGCTGGTAAGCTTCTTTAACTTGCTGAATGTCGGTCACATCTGTGTAGGTAACCTGCACACCAAAATCTTTAATGGTTTCAAAAAAGCTTCGCGTATTACCAAATAGGTATTGGCTTACAATTAAATGGTCGCCGGCTTTGAGTAAAGCAAATAACGAGCTGCTTATCGCCGCCATTCCGGTTGAGTAACACAAGGTACCTACACCGCCTTCCAGATCATTAAGCATATTTTGCAGTGCCGCCACAGAAGGTGACGATGAACGAGAATAAACATGAGCAGCTCGTTTACCTTGAAACGCATCGATGATGCCCTGCGCATCTTTAAACTCGAAAAGAACTGAATTAGACGTGCTGCTGTGAACACCACCATGTTCAGGCGTATTAAGCATGCGATCAGAATGAACCTGACGGGTTGTGAATCCCAATTTTGTCACGGGTGAAGCTCCGAAAATAGATGTTTGCGACCGAGCCGAGTGCGCACCAGTACTCTGAGTTGATACGGTTGCGTACTTACCACTTCAATAGAAATGATTATGGCTTTGTAATGCAGTTTTTAGGATATTTTGCGCAAACATTATCATAAAACGTATAAATAGTTTGCATTTGTTCATCTATGTTAGTCACTTTCTGAATAATTGGCCCCAACACAATCATCTTTCTGGCGTAGTCCAACCCAATGACTTGTATAGGAATTTCGGCTTCTCGTGCAATGTGCATAAAGCCTGTTTTCCATGGATAAATGGGGCTTCGTGTACCCTCTGGCGCTAACGCGAGTATTAATTGATCGGCTTCCTTTATCTTATTTGCAATAGACGTGACCACCCCATGCGCTTTACTTCTCTCTATAGGAATGCCGCCTAGCCTTTTAACAATAGCGCCCAAAGGGGGCGCAAAGATGGTGTGCTTTCCGAAAAAATTAATGTTTAGCTTAAAGGAAAAAACCACGAACAAGCCAATAAAGAAGTCCCAGTTCGATGTATGCGGTGCTACCGCTAAAATGGCTTTTTTCTGATTGATTAGTTCACCTTCTACACGCCAGCCCCTTTTTGTCAGCACCCACGCAGCGAAGGACGACAACCAGTTGGGCCACTTGCGAGGAACATGCTCTCCAACGTTAACACTATTGGCCCGTTGAGAGTGGGTTTGAGGGTGTGAGGTTTTTGTCATTATTATTATGCTCTGCTTACTACACTTAGGTTATCTATTCGCTAATTTATTTTCTGAGGCTTCGAAATGGAATGCCGTAACGAAAAGCGCTTTACTTTCCATATTGTACCCGCATATTAATTAACAGAGTAAAACGTTATAGTGTGCGCAATTTGGCGAAGAGTAATCAAAATGGGTTTGTAACGCAATTGTTAACAATGCATCGTTTTGAATTCTTAGAGAATATGGGCTTAGTATAGCTATGTGTATTTTATTTATCGCAAACAATATGCGGGATGATTACCGGCTTATCATTGCTGCGAATCGGGATGAGTTTTACGCAAGGCCCACAGCGCCTTCTTCATTCTGGAAAAGCCACCCGCATTTACTCGCCGGGCAAGACTTAGAAGCTAATGGAACCTGGATGGGTGTTACGCGTAACGGATATGTGGCAGCGCTTACTAATGTAAGGGACCCACACAACATCAATAAAAATGCGGTATCGCGAGGTGAATTAGTCGCCAACTGGCTGAAGCACGACCCAGTCGAAATGAAGCCTGTCGCACAATCACAATACTTGGCAACGCTTGAAAAAAAGCGCCACCAATACAACGGCTACAACCTGTTATTCGGAGATATAAATTCGCTTAAGGTTTACAACAACGTAAACAATTCGACCCACATAATCGACACTGGTGTCTACGGTTTGTCTAACGCGGATATTGCCACACCTTGGCCAAAAGTCACGCAGGGCGTTACCGCATTAAACGATTATGTTTCCAAACAAAACATCATTAATGAAGAAGATTTATTTGATATTTTACGTTACGACAATAAAGCCGACGATGCCCTGTTACCCGACACGGGTGTAGGCTATGAGTGGGAAAAAGCGTTGTCTTCCATTTTTATTCAATCCGAAAAATACGGAACACGCACCTCTACACTGCTATTAGTAGATAAAAACAATACGCTGACCTGGAAAGAACGACGCTTTTCAGACAAAGGCGAAGCACAAGAAACCCGCGCTTTTTCTTTTTCAATTTAGGGTGTTTTTGAAATGAAACTTTCGTTTACGTTTTCTTTCCTCGACTAATTGAAATATTTTCAACCTTTAGGGGTCGTTTTTTCTACCATCGGTGGCATAATGCCAGCCTGCTATCTTTTGCATACCAACGTAACGTGAGGACATATCGTGTTTGAAGTATTACCCCATCTCGCCCCAGATCCAATTCTTGGCCTGTCAGCTGCTTATCGTGAAGACACCAACCCAAACAAAATCGATTTAGGTGTTGGCGTATATAAAGATGAGCAAGGTAATACCCCTATTCTTTCAAGTGTCGCAAAAGCGCAAAAAGTGCTTTTAGATACAGAAACTAGCAAAACCTACATCACGCCTCAGGGCAACCAAGGTTTTATCGACGGTATGTTGTCTTTGCTATTAGGTAAGACTAGCCCCGTTCTATTAGCAGACCGCGTTGCAGCGGTTCAAGCTCCAGGTGGTTGCGGTGCATTGCGTATTCTTTCAGAACTACTTGCCCGTTGTAACGACAACGCTAAAGTATGGGTAAGCGACCCAACATGGGCGAACCACATTCCACTTATCGGCTCGGCGGGTCTTAAAATCGAAACCTACCCGTACTTCGATAAAGCGTCAGCAAGCATTCGCTTTGACGCTATGATGGAAACCCTTCGCAAAACTGAAAAAGGCGATATCGTTCTTCTACACGGTTGCTGTCACAACCCTACAGGTGCTGATCTTACTAATGCACAATGGGATGAAGTACTAGAAGTAGCAAAAGAGCGCGAATTCCTGCCTTTCATCGATGTGGCTTACCTAGGTTTTGGTGAAGGTTTAGAAGAAGACGCGTACGGCATGCGTTTGTTGGTAGAAAACCTACCAGAGGTTATTGTTGCAGCTTCTTGCTCTAAAAACTTTGGCCTTTATCGCGAACGTGTTGGTTTAGCTGCCATTATCACTGAAGATTCAGCAACCCGTAAAATTGCTCAGGGTCAAATTCAATCAATCGCACGTGGTATCTACTCTATGCCACCAAGCTACGGCGGCGCGTTGGTAGACATCATCCTAGCTGACGAAGCACTTAACAACGAGTGGGTATCTGAAGTGAACGAAATGCGCGATCGCATGAAATCACTCCGTGCAATGCTAGTTCAAAACCTTCACGATAATGGCTCGCCTAAAGACTTTAGCTTCGTAAACGACCAAAAAGGTATGTTCTCATTCTTGTGTATCACTCCAGAGCAAGTACGCGAAGTGCGTGAAAAGCACAGTGTGTATTTTGTTGATTCTAGCCGCGTGAACATTGCGGGCATCAATCAAGAAAACGTAGAAACACTAGCTAAAGCATTGGTATCAGTGCTTTAAGTACGAACTATTGATTCTTAAGATCCAAAAGGCAGGGTTCACACCCTGCCTTTTTTATTGCCTTCAAATGACCCGTCTTCCTATTTCTGCGATGAACGCCCCAACTACGCTGTCAGTAGCGGTTAGTCACACTTTTTAACAAATTTACGCGGTGCGTTATACGCCTTTTAGTAGGGCAAGCCGGATATAATCGTTACACTATAACAATGTTGACGTACACGTTAACTTGGTATTTATTACGACTGACTTATAACAATGAGATTAACGACAAGAACAAGGATCACCCATGTCTAAAGTAAGTGTATTTTGTCTTTCTGCCGCGCTACTTGGCAGTGCAATGCAAGTAAATGCTAAGGAAGGCATGTTCACGCCAGAACAACTCCCTTCAATTGCCGGCGATTTAAAAGAAACAGGCTTAGCAATCCCTGCTAGTAGTATTAACGACCTAACCGCGTTTCCTATGGGCGCGATTGTTTCATTAGGCGGCTGTTCAGCATCGTTTGTCTCTGACAAAGGCTTGGCCGTTACTAATCACCACTGTGCGCGCGGCTCTGTTCAATATAACAGCACCCCAGAAAACAACTATTTAAAAGATGGTTTCCTAGCAAAAGAAATTGGTGAAGAACTGCCGGCCGCGCCGGGTACACGCATGTTCGTTACGGTCGATTTTTCTGATGTAACCGACAACGTCATTGGCGGTATCAGCGATGACGTTCAAGGACGCGAGCGCTACGACCTAATTGAAGCGAACCGCAAGGCGTTAATCGCAGAATGTGAGTCTGAAGCGGGCTTCCGCTGCTCTGTGCCTTCATTTTTCCAAGGCCTTGAGTATAAGCTAATTAAGCAAATGGAAATTCGTGACGTGCGTATTGCCTACGCGCCTGCTGATTCAATTGGTAAATACGGAGGTGATGTAGATAACTGGATGTGGCCTCGTCACACGGGCGACTTCTCTTTCTACCGAGCTTATGTGGGTAAAGACGGTAAACCCGCTGATTACAGTGAAGAGAACGTGCCGTTTAAACCTGACCATTTCTTAAAAGTTTCGGCAGCTGGACTTGAAGACGGCGACTTTGTTATGGCAGCGGGATATCCTGGCTCGACTAACCGCTATGCGCGTTTATCACAAGTATCGTACACGTTTGATTGGTTATATCCCACTTACCTTGAACTGGTAGACGCGTGGATCAAGACTATCGAAAGTGCATCTGAAGAAGGCAGCGATGCGCGTATCAAATACGAAGCATTGTTAGCGGGTCTTAACAACTTCCACAAAAATACGTTGGGCCAACTTTCAGGTGCTAAACGCGTTGGACTTGTTCCACGTCGCGCTGAGCGTGAAGAGCAACTAGCTGCGTGGCTTGATAAAAACGGTAAGAGTGAAATGAAGCAAGCACTTGCCGATCTTGATGCGGTTAGTGCTGAACAAATGCAAATGAACAAGCAAAACTTCTGGTACAACAACCTAAGTCGTGCACAACTCTTGTCGTCAGCCCAAACCCTTTATCGCAATGCCATCGAAAAAGAAAAGCCGGACACAGAACGTGAATCTGGATTTCAGGAGCGCGATCAAATTCGTCTGAAAGAAGGCGTAGAGCGTATTGAGCGTCGCTTTGACCCGGCCGTTGATCAGGCCGTTTGGCAAAAAATGATTAGTATGTACCTTGAACAGCCAGAAAAAAACCGAGTAGCCGCGTTCGATAAAGCAGTAGGCATTGATGGTGATACCGACGGAAAAACACTTCAGAAGAAGTTAAAGGCGTTTTACGACAATACTTCATTGACTAACACTGAAGAACGTTTGAAATGGTTAACTGCAAGCCGCGCTGATTTCGAAAATAGCAACGACCCGTTCATTAAACTTGCGGTTGCCCTGTTCGATACCGAGATGGCTATTGAAGATAAGAGCAAAACGCTAAGCGGTAAAGCTGCCGCGCTTCGCCCTAAATACATGAGTGCCATTATTGAGTGGCAAAAATCTTTGGGCAGCCTTGCTTATCCAGATGCAAACAGCACGCTGCGCGTCACTTACGGTAACGTAATGGGCGGCTCGCCAAAAGACGGTCTGATTTACGAGCCGTTCACTCGTCTTGAAGGTATTACTGAAAAAGACACGGGCGAGACACCTTTCGACTCTCCTAAAAAGCAGCTTGAGCTTATTGAGGACAAGAAATACGGACCTTACAAGCTAGAAGCTATTAACAGCGTGCCGGTAAACTTCCTGACGGATTTAGATTCAACAGGTGGTAATTCAGGCTCAGCAACACTTAACGCAAAAGCAGAGCTTATCGGTCTGTTGTTTGACGGTACGTTCGAGAGTGTTAATTCTGATTGGGATTTTGACCCGAAAACAACCCGTACCATCCATGTAGACAGCCGCTACATGCTATGGGTAATGGAATACGTTGACGGTGCAACAAACCTCATAGAAGAGATGACCATCGTTAAATAACCATCAAATAATGGGGTCAGAGTACATTAAATTGGGGGGCAGAGTACATTTTCCCCCTAATGCCTTCCGGTAAAAAGGAGATCGTTATGAGGTTACTAATAAGGCTTGTTAGCTTAGCCGTGGCTGCGTACTCGTGTTATAGCGGAGCTGTAACCGGTGAGTGGAAAGCATCTATCGCTATTATTTCGCTATGTGCGTTGATGTTCCTAATTACGTTTATTTCCAAGACTCGCGGCGGTACGCCAGGCTCTCAAAGCGATGGCGCCTCAGCGATATACACACCAAGCAGTAGCTCAAGCTCATCTTGTAGCAGTGATGGCGGTGGTGGAGATTGCTAAAACCCAATGGGGTCAGAGTACTTTTTTCAGTATTTAAAGTACTCTGACTCCAATATTTTCGCTGATCAGATCGCGCTATAGAAATGTACTCTGACCCCATTATTTTATTTGAGGTTGCGGAGGCCTTGGGTGAGGAGTCGGTCTAGTGCGTTGGCGAAGTTTTGTTTGTCACGTTGAGAGAAGGCTTTTGGACCGCCTGTGTGTTCCCCGCTTGAGCGCATGGTTTCCATGAAATCTCGCATGCCCAGTATCTGTTTGATAGACGACTTGTCGTATTCTTCACCACGATTATTCAACGCTAGTGCATTTTTTGCCAGTACATCAGCGGCCAATGGAATGTCATTGGTAATCACCAAGTCACCCGCTTCACACTTCTCTACTATATAATCGTCAGCAGCATCGAAGCCTGACGGCACTTGCGTTAAGGTTATGTGCTTGTCTGGTGGAACAGACATAGAATGGTTAGCCACCAAAGACAAAGGCAGCTTGGTACGTCTGGCTGCCTTAAAAAGAATGTCTTTGATCACTGCAGGGCACGCGTCGGCGTCAACCCATATATGCATGGTCGTATCTCGTAACTGTATCTAATTACGCTAGCATACCACCATCTACCACCACTGTCGTGCCGGTCGTGTAGGTTGAAGCGTCTGATACTAAGTACAATACCGTGCCCGCCATTTCATCTGGGTCAGCGACACGGCCTAGTGGAATAACTTTAAGCGCGTGCTTCAAGATTTGCTCGTTAGTTGTTAACGCTGACGCAAATTTAGTATCGGTTAAACCTGGCAATAATGCGTTAACGCGAATGTTCAAGCTACCGCACTCTTTTGCAAATGACTTAGTCATGCTGATAACCGCAGCTTTCGTAATAGAATAAATCCCCTGCATGTCACCCGGTGTTACACCGTTTACCGATGCCGTGTTAAGAATGACGCCACCACCCTGCTCTTTCATCATTTTGCCAGCTTCAATCGACATGAAGAAGTAGCCACGAATATTGACGTCTACAGTTTTATTGTAGGCGCCAAGATCAGTATCTAAGATATGCCCAAAGTAAGGATTGGCTGCCGCGTTGTTTACTAGAATATCCAGTTTTCCAAAATCGCGTTTAATGACGTTAAATGCTTCTGTAATTTGCTCCATTTCACCCACATGACACGCTAGCGCTGTCGCCTTTCCACCTGCGTCACGAATTGAAGAAGCAACGGCTTCACAGCCGTCAATTTTGCGGCTTGATACAATTACATGCGCGCCATACTGGGCAAGCAAGCGGGCAATAGACTCACCGATACCGCGACTTGCACCTGTAACCAGTGCCACTTTTCCTGTTAAATCAAAAAGGTTCTTCATTGTCATATCCTTAATTCTTGCTGATAAAGTGCTTTGTGCTTAATTTCTCTTATTAACGCTTGTTGCGGTGCCTGCTCTAGGCCAACATACCACCGTCGAGTACTACTGACTGACCCGTCATGAATGACGACTCATCACTACACAACCAAGCAATGGCATTAGCAATCTCTTCTGGTTTACCCAAACGCTTCATTGGATTTGCGCCAATAAGCCCTTTTTGGCCTCTTTCATCCAATTTTGATAAAACGCCTTGCACCATAGGGGTATCTACAAAGCTTGGACAAACAGCGTTTATGCGTATGTTCGCCCTTGCGTATTCCACTGCCGCCGATTTAGTAAGCCCCACTACCCCATGTTTTGAAGCGCTGTAAGCACTAATCATAGGCGCAGACCGCAATCCAGCTACAGAGGCAATATTGATGATGTGACCACCGCCTGTCGTCGTCATGTGCTTAAGGGCGTTCTTCATGCAATACCACACGCCAGCTAAGTTGACCTGAATATTCTTCATAAACATGGCGTCATCGACTTCAGTTAGCGGAGCTGGAAAATGGTCGATACCCGCGTTATTAATAATTACGTCAATCTTGTCGTTATGAGAAAGCGCCGTGTCGAACATCGCTTTGACCTGAGCCGATTCGGTAACATCCACAGCCACCGCATAGGCTTTGCCACCTGCAGCAACAATTTCTTCAGCCAGTGTTTTGGCATTACCTTCGTTTAAGTCGGCAATGCCTACTGTTGCACCACGCGCACTCAATACGCGAGCCGAAGCAGCACCGATACCCGAGCCGCCACCAGTAATAAGAATATGTTTACCTTCAACATTTGCAGCTACATTCATTAGGTGTACTCCAATTTAGTGAACAAGCGCAACGCCGTTAATTTTGGTCACTGCGCATGCTCTTTGATTTGAACGATTAAAAATAACTCGCTTTTACGTTGTTACACGTCGCCTCGCGTGAAGAAAGAACCTCAATATCACGACTGACCAGCGGTAACTCCCAATTTAAGAAGTATTCAGCAGCTGCTAACTTACCTTCGTAAAAGTCAACGTCTTGCTCGCCAGCACCCTTAGCAAGTGTTTGTTCGGCAACATTTGCTTGGCGTAGCCAAATCCAGCTCACCACACAACTTGAAAAGATATTTAAAAAGCAGCTCGCGTTAGTTAGTAAAACAGGCTGTTTATCAGAGCGCAGGTCAGCCGCAGCTTGTTGTATTAAACCGCCAAGCTGGTCTAAGTATGGTTTTAATTTTACAGCTAGCGCCTGTGCTCTTGGCGTTTCTGCGCGCTTCATATCGCTTGTTACACGAGAAAGCAGCACCTGAAGACCTTTGCCGTCATGCTGCCATAACTTTCTTCCCAGCAGGTCTAGCGCCTGAATACCATTCGTGCCCTCGTGAATTGGGTTTAAGCGGTTATCGCGCCAGCACTGCTCAACAGGATATTCACGGGTGTAGCCCGCACCACCTAGAATTTGAATTGCCAAATCGTTGGCTTTAGGGCCAAACTCCGAAGGCCATGCTTTGAACACGGGTGTTAAAAGATCTAAAAGCTGAGAAAGTTCGGTGCGCTTTTCGCTGTCAGTTTCCGTTTCCATCTCATCGATGAGCATGCTGCCGTACAAGCAGAGGGACATACCGCCTTCACAGTAGGCCTTTTGCGCTAGCAACATACGTCGCACGTCACCGTGATTGATAATAGGTGTAGGCTCGTCTTCTGGCGCAAGATTAGGCGCAGTGCGACCTTGGGTACGATCTTTTGCGTATTCTAGTGAGTAACGGTACCCGCGATACCCTATCATGGCAGCACCATAGCCCACGCCAATGCGTGCTTCGTTCATCATCATGAACATGTAGCGCAAACCCTGGTGCGGCTCGCCAATCAGGTAGCCGTGGCAGTCACCATTTTCGCCAAAGGTTAGTGCGGTTGAAGTTGTACCTCGGTAGCCCATTTTATGGATAAGGCCAGCAAGGGTTACATCGTTGCGCACATCTGGATTGCCGTCAGCGTCGAGACGGTATTTAGGTACAGCAAATAAGGAGATGCCTTTTACACCAGCTGGACCACCTGGAATTTTCGCCAACACCAAATGTACGATGTTGTCAGAAAGCTCATGCTCACCACCTGATATATAAATCTTGCTGCCTTTGATTCGGTACGTACCATCATCTTGCGGCCTTGCTGATGTACGAATATCAGCAAGTGACGAACCGGCATGGGGCTCGGTAAGTGCCATGGTTCCAGTGAAGTCACCCGCTAGCATTTTTGATAGAAACGCACTTTTGATATCTTCGGAGGCAAAGTGTTTAATGACATTGGCGGCCGCCGCAGTTAAGAAAGGGTAAGCGGTTGACGATGGGTTTGCCGCTAAAAAATAGCCCGCGCAGGCATTCATCACGGTAACAGGAAGCTGCATACCGCCATCTTCAAGATCGAAGTGACCCGCGATAAAGCCCGATTCTCTGTAAGTATCGAAGGCCACTTTAACGTCGTCAATCATAGAGACTTTAGTGCCATCGAATGTAGGCTCGTTTTTATCAGCAACGGCATTATGAGGAAGAAATAACTCTTCTGCCATCTTCTCGGCCATATCAATAACAGCGTTGAAGGTTTCTACATTGTGCTCTTCGAAGCGAGCTTTTTCACATAAGGCTGCGGTGTTTAATACTTCGTACAGCTGAAATTGCATTTCACGGCGGGGAATAAGTTGATCGGCCATGGTGTCCTGTCCTCTACGAAAACTTGTTAACACATTGTGTCATATTCGTTATCGTGCCATTATTGTCATTAATGACACAATAATGGTCAATCACGCCAACAATCACTGAGTTTTATCTTATTTTATAACTCGAATTATTTTTATGAATGACACCAAGTTCACCGTTACCGTACTCGGCTTTAACCAGGCCTTGGCATCTGCCATTACAGGAGCCCTCGATGTATTTGCTTTCGCAGGTATTAGTTGGCAGCGAATACACAACTTACCAACCAACCCTCAGTTCAAAGTACAGTTGGCCAGTCACCATGGGCAGCCTATTCTTTGCTCTAATCAAGTTGTTCTACAGCCCAATATCGCCATCGAAGAAGTCTCACATACTGATGTCTTGTTAATTCCCACCATTGGTGGCGATATTGATGAAGTGCTAGAAAGCACAGCGCCTCTGCTTGTACACATAAGGCGTCTGCAGAAAATGGGGGCCGACATTGCCGCCAATTGCACCGGCACTTTCCTTTTGGCCCAATCTGAATTATTGGACAATAAAATTGCCACTACACATTGGGGATATGCAGATAAATTTAAGGCCATGTACCCTGCCGTAAACTTACAACCCGAGAAAATGGTTACTGAAGACGATATGGTGTTTTGTGCAGGCGGCGGCATGGCGTGGATTGATTTATCTATCTTGTTGATAGAACGCTACTGTGGTCATCAGATTGCGAGCGATACGGCAAAATCCCACGTTTTGGATGTGTCCAGAACAAGCCAAACTATTTATGCCAGCAGTCGTCAGCGACGATTTCACTCAGACAAGGACATTAAAGCGGTACAGTCTTTTCTGGAAAAGAACGTACAAAATAAATGTACACTAAGCGAATTAGCACTACGGCATAATATGACCGAACGCACACTTATACGCCGATTTAAAAGCGCGTGTGATATTACGCCAGGTCAGTATTTACAGTCGGTGCGCATTGAGCACGCGAGAAAGCTCTTAGAAACCTCTAGTATGCCGTTAGAGAGCGTGATTAGCGCTGTGGGCTATGAAGACCTTAGCTCGTTCACTCGACTATTTAAAAAAATGACTGGTTTATCACCTTCTCAATACCGAGCGAAATTCAAGCGAGGCTAATTTGATTTAGATGGTTAGTAGACTACTTGCACCAAAAAATATCTCTCTATTAAGTTTGATGTTCCATGCCTGTGCACACAGGCTTTTTAGTTATATTCAATCTAACTAATATTGTGCATTTTCGATGAAAAATGCCTTGGTTTGCACAAATTTGAAGTTTTTATGTAAAAGTTTGTGTAAAATGCAGAGCCAAGCATAGATTGTTAATTTTTGTGCTAAAAACACTACAAAAGTATAAATTTAAAATCATCTTGGTGGAAACATGAGAACACACAAAATCGCCACACTAGCGTTAGCCGTTAGTGCTGCTTTCAGCTCTTCAGTTCTTGCACAAGAGGCCGCGACGACAGAAAAAAAAGAAGCCTCACTTGAACAGATTACCGTTACTGCGCAAAAGCGTACTCAGTCAATTCAGGAAGTGCCTATTTCTGTTGCGACGTTAAGCGGTGAGAAATTCGAAAGCCTATTCTCTGGCGGTGAAGATATTCTTGCTCTAGCGGTTCGCGTACCTGGCCTTTATGCTGAGTCATCAAATGGTCGTGTTGCACCGCGTTTTTATATTCGTGGTCTAGGTAACACCGACTTCGACCTTGCTGCATCACAACCTGTTTCTATTATCATGGACGAAGTGGTAATGGAAAACGTGGTACTTAAAAGCTTCCCGCTTTTCGACGTTCAGCAAGTTGAAGTACTTCGTGGCCCACAAGGTACACTATTTGGTCGAAACACCACTGCTGGTATCATCAAATTTGATACAGTAAAACCAACCCAAGACGTTGAAGGTTACGCGAAAGCAGGCTTCGGTTCATACGGTACAATGAACTTTGAAGGCGCTATTAGCGGCGGTCTTACTGACGAACTTTCTGCCCGTCTTTCTGTATTGTCACAAGAGCGTGATGATTACATCGACAACGCAGCAACAGGTCAAAACGACGCACTTGGTGGCTTCGATGAGAAAGCATGGCGCTTGCAGCTTCTTTGGGAGCCATCAGCGGACTTCTCTGCACTTCTCAACGTACACGGCCGCGACTTAGACGGTACTGCTTCAATTTTCCGTGGAAACGTTTTTAATAAAGGCAGCAATGACCTTAACGATAGCTACGACCGCGAAACAGTAAGCTACGACGGCGATCTAGAAGGTAACGGTACAGATAACAACCCACAGTCTTATGAAGGTTTAGGTGCATCACTTAAACTAGAATACGACATGGACGATGTAACCTTTACTTCAATCTCTGCAATCGAAACCGCTGAAGGTTCAAGCCTTGGCGACATCGACGGCGACGCGATTGCTTCACAAAACTTTGTAACTCAAGATAATCTTGACGATCTAGAGCAGTACACGCAAGAATTTCGTTTAGCAAGCAACACCAGCGACCCAATGAACTGGCAAGTAGGTGCTTTCTATTACGATGCATCGTTCAACGTAACCAGCATCGACGGTTTCTTTGGCGCGACTACGGTATTCCATGAAAACCAAACATGGGCGGTATTCGGTCAGTCATCTTACCAAGTTAACGACAAGCTAAATGTTACTGGTGGTATCCGTTACACTCACGACAAGAAATCTCTTGTTGTTGGCGAACAAAACGTTGACGGGTTTGCCGTTGTTCTAGGTATTGCATCTGTTCAAGATTATGACGATATCAATGTAGATGACGGTCAAACAAGCTTTGAACTAAGTGCAAACTACCGTGTAACTGACGACATGTCTGTTTTTGCTCGCTATGCTAATGGTTTCAGAGCGCAAACTATCCAAGGTCGTGACGTCGCATTTGAAGGTGCACCTTCAGTTGCAGACGCAGAAACGATCAACTCTTTTGAAGTGGGTATTAAGTCAGACCTATTCGACGACACGCTACGTCTAAACGCTGCTGCGTTCTACTATACCGTTGATGACATGCAGTTCTCGGCCATTGGTGGTGGTAACAACTTTACTGCGCTAGTGAATGCTGACGAAGGTGAAGCTTATGGTTTTGAAGTAGACGCTCAATGGCTAGCGACTGACGAACTTACCTTTACTGCTGGCTACAGCTACAACCACACTGAAATTAAAGATGATTCTCTAACGGTTGCACCTTGTGGTACAAGCGCATCTGATGGCTTCACTGGCTACTGTACAGTAACTGATGAGCGCCCAGATGGATTCAATGCAATCATTGACGGAAACCCTTTCCCGCAAGCACCTGAATCAATCTTTAACTTCACTGCACGTTACACTATCCCTATGGGTGATGACGGTGAGTTCTTCGTGTTTACTGATTGGGCGTTCCAAGGTGAAACCAACATCTTCCTATATGAAGCGGTTGAGTTTACTACAGACGACAATTTCGAAGGCGGTCTACGCATTGGTTATGAGAACTTTGCGCACAACTACACGGTAGCGCTATTCGGTCGTAACATAACAGACGAAGACAACGTTAAAGGTGCAATCGACTTTGCAAACTTAACGGGTATTGTAAACGAACCTCGTATTTGGGGTGTTGAGTTTAAGTACACATATTACTAAGAAAAGTTAAGTAGCTACTCTCTTCCATTGTAGCTACCTATCTATTTAGTAGAAAAGCGGTGACGTTGAGAAACGTTACCGCTTTTTTTATCTGTTACGCCGCCATATGAATATCAGATGTAGGCATTTGCACAAGCTGCTGTAATTTCCTACACACTTCCACCCATCGCGCTACTTTCTGATAGTAGACCTGCTCGATCAACTGCCCTTTTTCATTAAACAGAAAGCTCGCCAGCTTCCCTTTACTACCCGGCATATAAAAGTGATGCACCGTGAATTGATGAGACAAAGGGGCATGTGCCACTTTTTGATACATACAGAAAGGCAGTGCATTTGCACGCTCATCGCCACCAGTTAAGCGACTACGGCGCTGAAACGTATCTGAACCTAAATCAGCCATTATGCCATGTTTTAAAATAAGCTGGTCGACCGCTTTAATACCTGTTTGCATAACTATCTCCTAAATGTTGCGCTAATCAGCGAACCAAGATGAGACTCGAAATAAACCATACTGATATTTATACAGTATATGGTTATTTGTTTAAAATGCAAACAAAAAAGCCGCTTATTCAAGCGGCTCCTGTTTAGTCGTTGTCAAAAAGCTTAATTGAGGGCTGATTCTAGGAATGCCCACTGGTCAGCATACCCCTCTATTTGCATCCATGTAGGTGTGCCTGCACCGTGTCCCGCTCGGGTTTCCACGCGAAGCAGAACTGGGTTGTCACAGCCTTGATCTGCCTGTAATTGCGCCGCGAACTTATAACTGTGCCACGGCACAACACGGTCATCGTGATCACCTGTAGTGACTAATGTAGCCGGGTAGCACGTGCCGGGCTTAGTGTTGTGAAGTGGCGAATAAGCATAAAGCGCTTCAAATTCGTCTTTGTTTTCACTTAACCCATAATCAGAGGACCATGCTCGCGCATTTGCACTAGGTGTGTGATAGCGAAGCATATCTAACACGCCGACTGCAGGTAAGGCAGCAGAGAAGAGATCCGGGCGCTGTGTTAAGGTCGCACCAACAAGCAAACCGCCATTCGAGCCACCTTGGATACCCATTTTCTCAGGCGTGGTGTAGCCACTTTCAACCAAATACTCGCCCGCGGCGATAAAGTCATCAAATACGTTTTGCTTATCTAACTTAGTCCCAGCCTTGTGCCACTGTTGCCCATACTCACCACCACCACGTAAGTTAGCTATGGCCAGTACATTGCCCTGCTCTACCCATACCATGCGTGATACTGAATAGCGGGGCAGCAGTGAAATATTAAAACCACCATACCCGTACAGTAACGTTTTATTATTTCCATCTAGCTTCAAGCCTTTTTTATGCACGATAAACATGGGAACTTTTGTTCCATCTTTACTGGTGTAAAAAATTTGCTTTGTTTCGTAATCATCATAATTAACACCGGTATCGATGGATTTAAATAATGATGACTCGCCGCTTTTTACGTCGTACGCAAATACTTGGCCAGGATTTGTGAATCCCGTAAGTTTATAGAACGTTGTATCGGCATTTTTGCTTCCGTAAAACCCGCTTACACTTCCAATATCAGTAAACGCAATTTCATCTATTTTCTCGCCGTTTAAATCAAATACACTTACCTGCCCTTTTACATCTTTTAGATACTGAGCAAAAAGTTTTTCACCCAATAGTGAAACGCTCGACAAGGTATCAGATGTACTTTCAATTACGGTTTCCGTTGCTTTAACGCCACCATCGAAATCAACCTTAATAACCTTACCTGTAGGGGCATTTGCTGTAGATGTGAAAAATAACTCGTCGTCATGCTCGCCAATTAGGTCGTAACGGCCATCCCATTTGTCGAAAACCGGAACGAGCTCACTGTTATCATTTACCAGCGATTTAGCATAAACACCATTCGCCTGATATCCCTCGAACACAGAAATGAGCAGTGTTTTGCCATCTTGAACAACCGAAGGATAAGGGTTCCATGTAGGTTTATTGTCAAACGCAAAAACCTTTTTGTCTTCACTTTGCGCTGTACCTATTGCGTGAAAATAGATAGATACGGTTTGGCTATCATCATACTTACCAGCTTCATTTTGGGGGTAACGTGAATAGAAAAAGCCGCTTTCATCGGGCAACCACGCGATATTTGAAAACTTAATGCCTTTAATAGTGTCAGTTAAATCCGACTTCTTACTGGTGTCACGAACGTGAATAGTTTTCCAGTCTGTACCACCGTCAGAAAGCATGTAGGCCAAGAACGAGGCTTTAGGGCTTAGTTCAGTTGACGCCATAGACACTGTGCCATCTTCACTCAATGTATTTGGGTCAATCAGTACTTCAGGCTCACCGTTAACGCCGTCAGCCATATAAAGCACATATTGGTTTTGCAAGCCGTCGTTATAAGAATAAAACAGCTTGCCGTTTACCATATATGGTGTTGAGTATTTTTCGTAGTCCCACAGCGCTGTTAGACGTTCTTTGTATCTTTCTCTAGAGGGCAATTCAGCCAGGTAAGGACGAGCAAGGGTGTTTTGAGACTCAACCCAAGCACTTACCTCTTCGCTCTTTTCTTCTTCTAGCCAGCGGTATGGGTCGCTCACTACAGTGCCATGATAGTTGTCTTGCTGAGTCACAGTTTTGGTTTCTGGATAGTCGGACACTTTTGGCATGCCGCCACTTTGTGATTCACCTTGCACTGAACTAGTAGATTCGGTATACGAGCTTGTACACGCCAAGGTTAAACCTGCTGATGCCGCTACTATGGCAGCGTATATTAGATTTTTCTTCATTTTTATTCCTTAAACGAAAAATGCCGGTTTCAACCGGCATTTTCTATTTAGCTTTCTGTCGTAACTTGCGTATGTTTTCGACCTTTAAACACGCTTTTAAGGTCATTTAAAATAAGGTACAGCGCTGGGACAAGCAGCAAGGTGATCACCGTGGCGAACAAAATACCGAAGGCCAATGAAATAGCCATTGGGATCACAACTTGAGCCTGTAAACTGCGCTCAAAAACAATTGGCATAAGCCCCATAAACGTTGTTAGTGAGGTGAGGATAATTGCTCTGAAACGCTGAGTACCTGCGCTAATAGCAGCATCCATTAGCGACATGCCTTCTTTGCGCGCACGGTTAACGAAATCCACCATGATCAAGCTGTCGTTAACTACAACCCCAGACAACGCAATTATACCGCAGATAGAAAGTACGCTTACCGCCATACCTAACACCAAATGCCCCACAATGGCGCCTACGATACCAAAAGGTATAACCGACATAATAATAAACGGCTGGCTGTACGATTTAAGCGGAATAGCAAGCAAGGTGTAAATGGCAAAGAGCGCAAATAGAAGCCCCTGCATTAGGCTGATCATAGCGTCAGCCTGCTCTTTCGAGTTACCTTGAAGCTGGAAGTCCACCTTGGGATACCGCGCTAGTAGATCCGGCATCAAATTTTCAATCACATCATTGGTTACTTCTGACGGGTCAAGCAACGCTTTATCCACTGCACCAGTTACGGTTACCGAGCGTTTACCATCGACACGAATAATTGAATCAAAGCCCTGACCAACTGTAAATGTCGCCACCTGCTCAAATGGAATTTCTTGTCCATTTGGCGCGCGGATACGCATGTTTTCAAGGTGCTCTATAGAGCTACGTTCCGTTTTCGGATAACGCACCATTACTTTGATTTCTTCATCGTCACGCTGGATACGCTGTACTTCCGCACCATAGAAACCAAAGCGAACCTGCTGACCTAAATCACGCAAAGAAATACCTAGCGCATCAGCCTGAGGTTTCAGTGCTAGCTGAATTTCTTCGCTTCCGCCTGAGAAGGTGTCGTTAATGTCGGTAACACCTTCGTATTTATCCAACGCTTCTTTAAGTTCATCACTTATCGAACGAAGGGCCTTAATATCGCTTGAGCTAAATTCAAAGCTCAGGTCTGAACCGCCACCAGGGCCACCCGGAGAGCTAATATTAAACGACTTAACACCTGGGATTTCTGGTAACTCTTGACGCCACATGTCTTGAATTTCAAAGTCTGTCAGCGTACGCGTTTCACCTTTGGTAAGCTCTGCGAAAATCTCTCCCCCAAGGTTGCCATTATCAAAGGCAATGGCGTGCTTTATAACGTTTTCACCCGACTCTTCAGCTACTTTGTCGTCCATGCGGTGCATGGCCTCGCGAAGCGTAGTCAGTACATTATCACGCTGTTCAAGCGATGAGCCTGGCTCAAGCTCGAAACTTGCAATCATAAAATCGCTAGGAATATTCGGGAAAAATACAAAACGTACAATACCACCACCGAACAGGCCTACTGTGAGGATCAGCATAGCCATAAACACAGCAACCGTGGTGTAGCGATTTCGTACAGCTGTAGCCAAAAATGGCGCGTATTTATTGTTTATAAACGTCTTAATACCTTCGCTGAAGAAATCTCGGAACTTTTGAAATCTATTCGCCTTTTCAGGATCGTAAGGCTTAAGCTTCATGTGTACCAAGTGAGCCGGCAATATTAGTTTGGACTCAATGAGCGAGAAAATAAGGCACACGATAACCACCATACCGATGGTTTTCCAAATAATTCCAAACGGTCCAGATACCATCAGCATGGGCGAGAATGCGGCAATGGTTGTCAACACGCCAAATGTTGCTGGCATAGCAACCTTTTTGACGCCCGCTATCACGTTTTCAGCGCTATGGCCTTTTTTGTCTATTTCAGAATACGCCGATTCCCCCATGATAATGGCGTCGTCAACCACAATACCCAGCACAAGAATAAACGCGAACAGGCTAAGCATGTTGATAGACACGCCAACCATATCTAGCGGCATAACTAACAAGGTGCCAAGAAAACAAACCGGCAAGCCCACAATGACCCAAAACGCGAGCTTAATTTTTAAAAATAAAGAAAGTACCAAGAAAACCAGCAGCGCGCCGAAGAACATGTTTTCCAGCATCATGTTGAGTCGGTCAGCTAAGTAGAACGAACTGTCGCCCCACGTATCAGCTTCAATATGCGCCGGAAATTCCGATTTCTGACTCTCAATATAGGTATTAACTTGCTCAGAAATTTCTAATGCGTTTTGATCACCTACCGCACGCACTCGCAAACTAACAGCGGGTTTATCGTCGAATAGCGCATATTGGTTATTTTCAATAAAACCATCGTTGATATACGCCACATCACCTAATGTCACGCGCGTGCCGTTACCGTTTGTTACTAAAACAATCTGCGAGAAATCCCAGCCTGTATAGGCTTGCCCTTTCGTTCTAAGCAGAATATCGCCATTTTCAGTGCGAATTGAGCCGCCAGGTAAGTCGACGCTGGTTTGACTTAAACGCGCAACGACATCGGCGAATGTAAGGTTGTATTTTTGCAAATCGACTTCCGAAAGCTCAACGGAAATCTCATAGTCCCTTGCCCCAACAACTTGAACACTTGAAATACCAGGTAGGTTAGCAATGTCGTCGCGCAAATCTTTGGCAAACTCTTTTAACTCCCGTTCAGACGCGTCACCGTAAACCGAGAGCCAAATTACGTCTTGTTGTATTTTTTGACGGTAAATAACGGGCTTTTCAGTGTCTGCGGGGAAGCTCGGAATAGCGTCAACTTGAACTTTTACTTCATCAAGTAAAGATTGAACATCATAGTCTTCTTCCACCTGAATACTTACCGTACCCATACCTTCAACGGCTGTGGAATTAAGCTGCTTAATACCTTCTAGGTCTTTAATTGACTCTTCAATTTTAAGCAGTACGCCCTCTTCTACTTCCTGAGGTGCGGCCCCCAAATACGGTACGCGAACGTTAATAACGTCTATCTCGAAATTGGGAAATACTTGCTTCTGAATACTGAAGGCACCAAATAATCCGCCAACTACAAGCAACCACATCAGAAGGTTTGCAGCTACGCTGTTACGAGCGAACCAGGCAATAAGCCCTTTATTGGTATCAATACGGCTCATTCGCTTTCACCTTCGGTGGACGTGCTCTCTACTTTATCGTTATCTTCGCTAGCATCCGATTCAGCGGCATCAGATAGCACTGGCTCATCACCTGGTAGACGAACCTTCATGCCATTATACGGGTTTGGTACGGCACTTCTCACTACCAGGCTTCCATGCTCAATGCCAGAACGAATAAACACTTCTTTAGCGGTTGTACGCGCAACCTCAACAGGCTTTATTTCAATCTCACGATTATCGTTAACAGTCAGTACGGTATTGTCTAAACGTAAAATGCTACGAGGCAACACCACCAATTCTTCATTCTGACGAGACGTGATTTCTGCTTCTACAAACTGACCAAAACGAAGGGGGGCATTGTGTGAAGATTTCAGATTGTAAGGATCTTGTACTTCCACAATGGCATATACTACTCGGCTGCCTGTATCTAAAATACCTTCTGAACGCACCAGTTTACCTTCCCAAGTACGTTTCACACCGCCCACAGAGGCCGTTAACGAAACCGGAGCGCCGTCATTGGATTGTCCTGCAATATTGATAAACATTAAATCGCTGTCAGTAATAGGCAGCCTGACTTCTGCAGTATCGGTGGAGTACACTGTACCAAGTACTGCGCCCATTGATACAAACTGACCCAGGTCAATATTACGTTCAACCACAATGCCATTATAAGGGGCTGTAATTTGCGTTCTTGCTAAGTTGCGTTTTGCACGCTCTAGTTTGGCTTCTGCAGCTTTAACGTTTGCTTGTTCTTTTGCCAGTTGCGGCTTACGTAAACCCAACTCAGGCGGTGCAACGCTACTCACCGATCGCCATTCTTGCTCTGCTACTTTGCCGCGAGCTATTTCTTCTTGAAGCGCTGCTTGCGCTTGAGCTAATTCAGCCTCTGCAAGCTTAAGATCCGTGCGATAATCATCTTGTTCAAGTGTTGCCAGCACATCCCCTTTTTTGAATGTACCGCCAGCTATAAATACATCAGACAAACTCACTACTTGGCCACTGACCTGCGCACTTAACGCAGTTTTATTTCGTGGAACAACGTTACCCTGAGATTTTACGATAAAGCTCACGGCCTCTGCTGTTGCTTCTTTCGCTTCAACCAAAAAAGCTGGAATTTCCACGGGTACTTGCTCTGGTGGCTTACGTGATTTGATCATGACTGTCGCGGCGATAAACGCGACCAAAACTATGATTAGTGGAATGCCACTTTTCATCAAGATGGAGTTTTTCATTTACTATCCCTAGGAACGAAGGAAATCCACGCGAGTGAAACGGACGCAACGATTTATTGCACTTTCACATACCACCTGATAACCCACGAAAATCTATTATTATTGTTTCAACACTAGTGTACTGATTTGTGGTTATTGTGCCCACTTAAGAT
>NZ_VTYM01000040.1:0-22139 GCF_013113925.1 Alteromonas sp. 07-89-2
GGTCAGTTAAAACTGCAATGAAGCTGCGCATATTCAAATGCAAATTAACGAGCATTGTTAAATAAAATTCGGTTTAATTGCTTGTATTGCGAACAAATTACTGGTTTTTTGCTCGAATCGTTTAAAATGGCAGCGGGTGAACAATTTCTTTATAAAAAAGGTTTGACTCAGGCCAATGAATCCGTAAAATGCACCCCGCAGTCAAGGAGAGGTGGGTGAGTGGCTGAAACCAGTTCCCTGCTAAGGAACCATACGCATATACGCGTATCGAGGGTTCGAATCCCTCCCTCTCCGCCATTATTCGTTGGCAGTGGCGGCCAACAACAAGTTTTGCGCGTGTGTAGCTCAGCTGGATAGAGTACCTGGCTACGAACCAGGCGGTCGGAGGTTCGAATCCTTCCACACGCGCCACTTATTTTAAAGCGTCACCTTTTGATGTAAAATTCAAAAGTACACAAGTTTACGCGTGTGTAGCTCAGCTGGATAGAGTACCTGGCTACGAACCAGGCGGTCGGAGGTTCGAATCCTTCCACACGCGCCATATTGAAAAACCCACCTTTTTAGGTGGGTTTTTTCATTTCTACTCCTTTTATTTTTGTTCTCTCCACTTTCGTCTAAGCGCGCTGTTCAAAATTTAAGCTAAACTTAATGTGTCTAACAGCAGTAAAGCGCGAGGTACGCTATGGCACATCCATCTACTACTTTTCGATTTTTAGCAGAACCTACCGACGTCAACTTTGGCGGTAACGTTCACGGTGGCATGCTCTCTATAACAGCTTAATGAAATGGATTGACCAAGCAGCCTATGCCTGTGCCGCGCAGTGGTCCAAATGTTACTGCGTCACGGTATCTGCCAATGGCATACGTTTCATAAAACCTATAAAAGTAGGCCAACTAGTTGAGATAACCGCATCGTTGGTACACACTGGTGCGTCAAGTATGCATATCTATGTTGTGGTTAAATCGGGCGACGCCACCGAAAACACTACGTCTGTCGCAAATCGCTGTTTTATAACTTTTATGGCGGTGGACTGTGAGGGAAGCCCAGTAAATGTGCCTGCTTACGTACCCGAGGATGAACGACATATGCAGCTAGATTTATACCAGTCCGCATAGATAATCACCCACTCAGCGAGAGTTAAAATGTTCGTAATCGCGGCGTGTTACCGTAGGTATAGTGGTTCTACATCAAGGTGACACAACAAAGAGTACGGACATTTTAAACTCGCCCTTTGGGAAGGTCTGGCAAGCTTCCTAGCTGCATTCTGGGAATTTGAAAGGGAACAGCCATTCCTGCATTCCCACGCTTTGCTAGGAAACTTGCCAGCGCCTTCTGAGTGGGCGATTATCTATGCGGATTGGTATTGTTGGCGATGCATGCGAAAGATTTCGCTAAACAGCTAGACAGTGACTTTACGGAGAATATAGGCTTTCATTAAGGCGTGAGTATAAATGAACGTAAACGTAGATTGCTGGCATCGGCAACGCTTATGCTAATTCCTAAAATATGCTTTTGTTGCAAATTTATTAAAGAATAATGCATTAAGTTTCATTTTGGCGGGTTTTATTCATTTTAAAGTGGTTTTTTATGCTACTTTGTTGTGTTTTGAAAAACCACGTGATACTTATTCAGGTACAAAATAACAACAGGATTGAATATGGATTCGGGATCCGTCGCTAGCCTGCTCTTTGAAGCAGGTTCTCTTATGCTTATAGGAATGGTATTTGTTTTCTCATTCTTAGGGCTTCTTATTGTGGGTATTCATCTCATTGCCCGATTTTGTGAAGCTTTTCCCGGTGAAAAAGCAGAGCCTTCAGCTCATTTAAAAGAGTCTTCAGCTAATTTGAGTCGAAACAATCAAGCGGTACAACCAGGAATAGACGGAAACGTTATCGCAGCTATTTCTGCCGCAATTCATACCCATCGCCAAAATTCTAAAAAATAAAGCCTAATCAGGAGTTACCATGTCTAAGCCTCTGGCCCTTACCGAGCTGGTTCTGCGTGATGCCCATCAATCCCTTCTTGCTACGCGCATGCGTATTGAAGATATGCTTCCCATAGCGGAAAAACTAGATAAAGCTGGCTTTTGGTCAGTTGAATCTTGGGGTGGTGCTACATTCGATGCCTGTATTCGTTATTTAGGGGAAGACCCTTGGGAGCGCATCAGAAAGCTAAAAGCAGCCATGCCTAACACGAAACAGCAAATGCTGTTGCGTGGTCAAAACCTATTGGGTTACCGCCATTATGCTGACGATGTTGTCACTCGCTTTGTAGAGCGAGCTCACGAAAGTGGCGTAGATGTATTTAGAATTTTTGATGCCATGAATGACATTAGGAATTTGAAAACCGCAATAAAAGCGACCATAGACAGTGGCGCTCACGCGCAAGGGACAATCTCTTATACGGTAAGCCCTGTGCACAATCTTAAGCTTTGGCTCGAAATGGCGAAACAGCTTGAAGACCTAGGGGTTCATTCTATCTGCGTAAAAGATATGGCTGGGCTTTTAAAACCGTACGAGTGCGAGGCATTGATTACCGGATTAAAAGAAACGGTTGATGTACCTATTGCCATGCAGTGCCATGCCACAACAGGGTTGAGTACGGCGACATATCAAAAAGCTATAGATGCCGGCATTGATATGCTGGACACGGCTATTTCTTCAATGAGCATGACTTATGGTCATAGCGCAACTGAGACCATGGTTTCTATCGTAGAAGGTACTGAACGCGATACGGGCATTTCATTGCCTGAGCTTGAAGACATTGCCAGTTACTTCAGAGAGGTAAGAAAGAAATACAGCAAGTTCGAAGGCAGTCTCAAAGGGGTAGACGCACGTATTCTTTTGGCTCAAGTACCGGGCGGAATGCTAACCAACATGGAAAGTCAGCTTAAAGAGCAGGGCGCTGAAGATAAATTCGAAGAAGTGTTAAAAGAAATTCCACGGGTAAGGGAAGATCTTGGATTCATTCCTCTTGTTACGCCAACCTCACAAATTGTGGGCACGCAGTCAGTGCTTAACGTACTCACCGGCGAGCGTTACAAGAGCATTACAAAAGAAACCGCAGGCGTTCTCAAAGGTGAATATGGCGCTACCGCAGCACCAGTAAACAAGGAGTTGCAGGCGCGTGTGCTTGATGGCGCAGAACCCGTGACATGTCGCCCTGCTGACAATATTGCCCCAGAGCTGGATACACTGAGTAAAGAGCTTGATGAACTGGCTCAGAAAAAGCAACTATCGCTGTCAGACGATAAAATTGATGATGTTTTGACTTATGCCTTATTCCCGCAAATAGGCCTAAAGTTTATCGAAAACCGCGGCAACCCTGATGCGTTTGAACCTGCACCTAGCGCGCAAGAGTCGCAAAGCTCGAGTGCGCCTAAGCCTGCTGAAGCCAAGCCAAACTCACAAGGGGCTACCGCGAGTGAAACTTACGACGTAAACGTAGATGGAAAAGTGTATCGCGTAGAAGTGGCACCTTCAGGTACGCTGACGAGCGTTACACCTGCTAGTGGCTCTCAGATGCAAGCACAGCCTCAAACCAATAGCGGTGCGCCATCAGCCTCTACCGCTTCACAGTCTATTGATGCACCGCTTGCAGGTAACGTGTTCAAAATCTTGGTGAGAAACGGCGACAGCGTGTCAGAAGGCGATGTAGTGATGATCTTGGAAGCCATGAAAATGGAGACAGAGATCCGCTCCGCATACACCGGTACGGTCACCGACATTACTGCTAGTGAAGGCGATGCCGTAACCAGTGGTCAACCGTTAATCTTATTGGGGTAGTACATGGATAAGTTAATGGTACTTTGGGATAGTACCGCGCTTGCGCACTTTGAAGCCGGCCAGCTTATAATGATGGCAGTGGGTTTCGGCTTGTTGTACTTGGCCATTGTTAAAAAGTTTGAGCCATTGCTTTTACTGCCCATTGGTTTTGGTGCATTGCTTACTAACATCCCTATTGCTGGTTTTTCAGAAGCGGGTGGGTTGCTGCACTACATATACAAAATCGGCATAGATACAGGTGTATTTCCTCTGCTCATCTTTATGGGCGTGGGCGCAATGACTGATTTCAGTGCGCTTATTGCTAACCCTAAAATGTTGTTACTTGGCGCAGCTGCGCAGTTCGGTATTTTTGCTACCTTGTTTGGCGCGATAGCGTTAAACCTTATACCTGGCTTTGAGTTTACGTTAAAAGACGCGAGTGCCATTGCTATCATAGGTGGCGCGGATGGGCCTACTGCCATTTTCCTCGCTTCACGCCTTGCGCCTGATTTGCTTGGTGCGATTGCAGTCGCTGCATACTCTTATATGGCGTTGGTGCCTATTATCCAGCCACCTATCATGAAAGCGCTGACCACAAAAGAAGAGCGCGAGATAAAAATGGGTCAACTACGACCTGTGTCAAAGCGAGAGAAGATTATTTTCCCGCTTGCTGTGCTGTTTATGACTATCTTGTTTTTACCAGCCGCAACGCCGCTTGTCGGCATGTTCTGCTTCGGTAACTTAATGAAAGAGTGTGGCGTGGTAGACAGATTGAGCAAAACAGCCCAAAACGAGCTCATCAATACGGTCACTATTTTCCTTGGTTTAGCAGTAGGATCAAAGTTATCAGCTGAAGCATTCCTTACGGTCGAGACTTTAGGTATTTTGGGGCTTGGGGCTATCGCGTTTGGTATAGGCACTGCCGCAGGCGTACTCATGGCCAAGCTAATGAGTAAGCTGTCGGGTGGCAGTATAAATCCACTGATTGGCGCAGCTGGCGTCTCTGCTGTGCCGATGGCAGCCAGAGTGGTGAACAAAGTTGGGCTAGAAGCAAACCCCCATAACTTCTTACTTATGCATGCAATGGGACCTAACGTGGCTGGCGTGCTAGGTAGTGCGGTTGCCGCAGGTATACTTTTGGCTCTGGTTGGCTAGAAAGCACGAATGCATTGCTATACAAGGGGCAATTTATTTGCCCCTTTTTTATTGCGTGGGTTTCGTTTAAAAAAGGCTTTTTAGCGCTTTCTTTTCGCGTTGAGCAGAACGACTCTGCTCATTGTGTAAGTACGCGTCTTAAGAAAGCAGTACTTAAATGATAACCTCGTTATTCTCGAATTGTGTTTTGTGGCACTAGAGATTGGTATGCGGTTACGAGTTTCTTAGTGCGCGTATGCTGCGGCCACCTAAAGATAGTTTCGGTCTTGCCTTCTTCTACAATTTCACCGCCTTCCATCACAATAACCCTGTCTGCAATGTGTCGTACAATACCCAAGTTGTGACTAATAAAGATAAACGCCAAGCCTAGTTCCTGCTGAAGCTTCAATATAAGATTCACCGTTTGCGAACGAATGGAAGGGTCTAACGCTGCAAAGGGTTCATCAGCCACTAACACTTTGGGCTTTAACACAATGGCTCTGGCTAGCGCTACGCGCTGCTGCTGTCCATCAGAAAGCATATGTCGATAAAAGTAATAGTGTTCGCGCAAGAGACCTACCTTCACCAACATATCTTCTATAATTGGTTTGCGTTCTGCTTCGCTTAGGCCTGTATTCAAACGCAATGGCTCATCCAAAATTTTTCCCACAGGAACCGATGGATTCATCGATTCGGAGCTATGCTGCAAGATCATACGAATGTCATGGGTACGTTTTTGCTGGCTATCTTTAGACTGGTATTTGGCTAAATATTTGTGTGTGTTAATTTCAATTTCACCTGCATCAGCAGGCAGTGCACCTACCAAGAGCTTAGCCAACAGGGATTTACCTGAGCGGTTTTCACCAATAATTGCAATGGTTTCACCGCGCTTTACGCTTAAGTTCACTGGGCCAAGTTGAAATACTTCAGGGCGTTTTAGCCAACGTTTCCTTTCGTTATGAATAAACGTGAGATCTTTAACCTGCATGATATCCATTACAGCTTCTCCATATGTAGAGGGAAGTGACAGCTGTAATTGTGATCGTGAATTTTACGCACGGCTGGCGTTTGTACACAGGCGCGCTGTGCACGAGGGCAGCGTGGACCTAATCGGCAACCAATAGGCAAATGCTGTAGTGTGGGAATAGAGCCACCAAGCGTGGGTAGCAACGATTTCGGTGGCAGATCTTTTCTGAAGCTTGGCGCGCTGTCTAGTAATGCTTTTGTGTAAGGGTGCAGAGGGCGCTTCTTAATGTGCTTCATTCTACCTGATTCTACAGTCTGCCCTGCATACAACACCGTCATAGAGTGAGACATACTTGCAATTGCCAGTAGGTCGTGACTAACAAACAAGATCGAGAGCGAGCGGGTCTGATTCAAACGCGTGAAGAGCTTCAGAATTTGTGTTTTTGTTGTAGGCTCCATTCCCCGAGTTGGGTCATCGGCGATGAGCAATTTAGGCTGTGAAACCAAGGCCATCGCAATCATGAATTTTTGACCTATGTCAGCCGGTATTTGATGAGGAAAAGCGCTTAAATAATGTTTGTGGTGCTTTATTCCTACTTTGTGAACGGTGCTTATTGCGATCTTTTTGCGGTGTTGTGCTCGTTGCCAGAACCAGCTCCCTTCAACAAATTCATCGGGAATGCTCTCTTCCAACTGCTCTCCAAGCGTTGCCGATGGGTCTAAACTTGCCTGTGGGTTTTGGAACACGACCGCTATTTCTCGACGCATTACCTCACGACGCTGCTGCACAGACATACTCAGCAGGTTTTCACCATTCCAACTCATGCGGTCAGCCGTTAAATTCCATTGGCTAGGAAGGGCTCCGCAAATGGCGGACACGATCAAGCTTTTGCCTGAGCCTGACTCTCCTACCAGTGCGCGAATTTCCCCGCTGCTAACCGACAGGTTAACCTTGTCCAACGCTTTAATTGCGCCATCGCTGCTCTGCATTTCCAAGGTGAGGTTTTTAATATCAAGCATTGGCATATTAATGACTCACTCTTTTTCTAAGTGCTGAACGCAAACCGTCACCCACAATGTTGATAGATAGCACCATAAAGAATATTGCCATGCCGGGGACGGCAACGTTCCACGGTGCTAGATAAGCAACATCTAGCCCATCAGCTAGAATAACACCAAGTTCAGGAAGCGTTGACTGTGCGCCTAAATTCAGAAAGCCAAGTGCAGATATGTCGATAACTGCAATAGAAAGTGCAAGCGTGCCCTGTACAACCAGCATTTCGGTCATGTTGGGTAGTATAGAATGAGCAAAAAGTTGCCATCTACTGGCACCGTCCAATTTAGACGCCACTATATATTCTTTTTTCATTTCGGCGCGCACAAAACTTCTTGTGTGGTGCACAAACTGTGGAATAAGCGCAAGGGTAATTGCCCACATGCTGTTAACCAGACCGGTACCCAATATTGCAACGATAATAATCGCAATAAGTAGCGTGGGAATGGCCATAAGTGCATCGAGTAAGTGGTTGACGATACTTGAGCGAACACCTCGCAGCATACCAGCAAAGGTCCCAAGGCTAACGCCGACCAACATGGCAAGCACAACAGTAATGAATGCGGAGCCTAGTGTGATGCGACACCCATAAATTATGCGGGTAAAGAGGTCTCGACCCAGCGCATCAGTACCGAAAAGGTGCGATATAGAGCCATTAGCTAACCAGCTAGGCGGTATTAACAGTCCGTCGATATTTTGTTCCACGGCATCATAGGGAGTGATGATTGGTGCGAACAGCGCGCAAACAACAAACAACGCCAGCATAATCAGGCCAAGCATGGCGATGTGGCTCGCTTTAAATGATGCCCAAGTCCGTTGCCACGGCGACGGATGGAATTCTTCGTCGTATAAACTAAACTGTGGCACGTTCGTATTTCTCTCTGCTTGGGTCAATCATTCGGTTAAACAAATCAACCAGAATCGTGAGTGTAATTACCACCGTGGATACTGCCATCATACCAATTCTAAGGGCAGGGTAATCTCGTTGATAAATAGCTTGAATCAGCCAATTACCGATCCCCGGCCAAGAAAACAAGGTTTCGACAATCATCGCGTTCGTTATTAATGTCGTAATTTGTATCGCCATTAGCGGTAAAATGGGCAGTAACGCGTTACGCAGAATATGACGAAAGAATATCTGCCAACTTGAAAGGCCTCTAGATATTGCTGCAGCGATATATGGGCGGTGTTTCACGTCTATAACTGAACGTCTTGTTATACGTATCATCGAAGCGGTGGCGATAGCACCAATGGCAAACGTAGGTAATGCTAAGTGCGATAACGCATCTTTGAAGGCTAAGGTCTTGTTTTCTACGTCAGACAATAAAATATCAATGAGAATAAAGCCTGACACGGGTTCGATGTTATAAAGCAAACTGATACGACCCGACAGCGGTGCAGCGTCTAGCTGCAAACTGAAAACCAATATAAGCAGGAGCGCAAACCAAAAAACAGGAAAAGAATAGGTCGTTATACTTGCACTATTTATTAGGTGATCAGACGTTGAATAGCTGCGAATCCCCGCATAATAACCAAGCGGTATTCCAATGAATAACGCCATCAACATGGCATAGGTTGCCAGTTCTATTGTGGCCGGCATCGCAATACCTACCTCTTTTCTTAACGGCAGGCCTGACGTAAAGCTGTATCCCCAGTCACCAGTGAGCAAATTGCCTACATAATAGAAAAACTGGAAAATATAGGGCTGATCTAGTTTAAATTGCCGCTCCAATGCCGCGCGTTGAATTTCATTTTGCGGCACGAGTCCTGTTAGGTTTTCAAGTGTATCGCCTGGAAAAAGGTAGGCGAGTGAAAACGACATAATCGCTAACACCAAAAGCGTTAATATAAATAAAGTGCAGTATCTTACGAGGATCTGGATCACAGTGCTTTTTTTACTCCACCAAAGCGTACACCGCCAAAGGGATTAATGGTCATTCCTTCTAGTTCATTCCTGTATGCCTGATAGCGATAGGCATGTGCGATGGGAACAAGAGGAAGGCGTTCGTATAATAATCGGTTAACTTGCCGGTATATGGCTGTGCGTTCTTCAATATCATCTGTCTGAAGAGCGTCGTTGAGTAACTTATCATAGTCTTCACTACACCACATGGCGCGATTTGTACCTGAGGGTATAGCGCCACAGCTCAATAGCGGACGATAGAAGTTATCTGGGTCTCCGTTGTCGGCAGACCAACCAATTAATACCGAGTCGTGCAGGCCTTCCTGAAGATGGCGTCTGAAGGTAGTCCAATCGTAACTGACAATGGTTGCTTCTACGCCTACATCACGCAAATAACGCTGAATGAGCTCGGCCATCTTTGTTGCGTTAGGATTGTAAGAGCGTTCAACAGGCATAGCCCATATCGTCATAGAAAAGCCGGCCTTAACACCGGCGTCAGCTAATAATTTGCGCGCTAGAACTGGATTGTAGGCGGTATCGTCTGCGTCATTTTGAAACGCCCAGCTTGCCGCAGGCAGCAGGGTCTTAGCTCTAGTAGCACTGTCAAAATACACCGCTTCTAGCAGTGTGTTCTTATCGATTGCGGCCGCTAGCGCACGTCTTACATCTGGGTTATCAAAAGGAGGGCGTTGAGTGTTAAACGCCCAAAATCCAATGTTTAGTCCTGGTTTTTCCGCTAGCGTCAGATCTTCTTTTGCCCGAATCACTTCAAGTTCAGTCTGTGCAGGAAAAGCGGTAGCGTCACATTCCCCGGTCATTAATTTAGCCAGTCTCAGTGAGCTTCTTGGCGTAATGTCGAATATAAGCTGCTCTACAACAGGGCGCGTTTCGTCACCGTTTTGTGCTGTACCATCTTGAACAGTATCTTCACCACCTTGGCCATTTTCAACTTCTTGGTTGGCACTCTCTACAGTATTGTTATAGCTTAGGGCTTCATCACTCGTAGGCGCATCTTCCATTTGGTCACGCCAATAGTTGTCGTGGCGCAGGAACTTAATGAAATGATCTTTGCGATAGCTATCGAATTTAAAGGGGCCAGTACCTACTGGAAGCTCATCGATTTTGCCCGGCGTGCCGGTCTGTGCCAGCTGGTTAGCATATTCTTCTGATAATATAACGGCGAAATCGGTTGCTAGATTTGCCAAAAATGAGCTATCCCTGCGCTTAAGTGTAATTTCAACGCGGTAGCCGTTTACGCGCTCTACCGACGCGATATTTTGTGCAAGGCCTATGCTTTCGAAGTAGGGATAGCGCCCACCAGATACGTAGTGGTATGGATGGGAGCGTAGGCGCCATCTGTCTATACTGAAGATAACATCGTCGGCGTTAAAGTTTCGTGTTGGCGTGAAGTAGCGCGTATTGTGAAACCATACATCCTTTCTCAGTTGAAAAGCGTAGGTAAGACCGTCATCACTCACTAACCAGCTACTCGCCAAACTAGGCACGATGCGGCCAGACTCAGGGTCGAAATCAAGCAATCTATCGTAGAGTTGGTGTGAAGATGCATCTGACGTTGTACTTGATGTATCTAGCTGCGGATTGAAGGTAACTGGATTGCTTTCAGAGCAGTATATAATACCCGTATTGTAAAACGCTTGTTTGTTCTGCTTAGCACAGGATGCAACAAGAAGCGCTGTACATATACATAATGACAAACGCTTTACCAAACCATGGGACATGCTTTACGCCTCGACGCTTTCCGCGGAAGAATCTAGTAAGTTATATTTTTTGAGATAGCCTCGCAGCTGATGATACGTCAGGCTCAATTTTTCAGCAGTCTTCTTCTGATTAAACTGACTGTCAGCAAGTGCCTGTTTTATCATATCTATCTCATGTTGTTGAGAACGTTCTTTCAAATCTATGGGATATTCAACAATTTCTGGCTTTTTCACTGGTGCCAGTGGCGTAATGTCTGCACTTTCAATGCGTTCATTGGTGGCAGCGGCCTCTGAAGGGGCCTGAGTAACGGGTGAGTCGGACGTATTCACTCTGTCATTGGTCTTCACTCTACCTTTCGGGCGATAAGCTGACTCAAAGGGGTCAAGAACGATTTCATGTACGGGCAGATGAGGATTATTTGTTCGATAAACTGCACGTTCGACCACGTTCTTTAGTTCACGTATATTGCCTGGCCAATCGTAGTCAAGAAGGGTCCGCTTCGCCTTCTCTGTAAAGCCGCTGAATAATTCCATTTCCATTTCACGGGCCATATTAATAGCAAAGTTTTCTGCCAACATCATGATATCTTCCCTACGTTCGCGTAGCGGAGGAATGGTAATTACGTCAAAGGCAAGTCGGTCGAGTAAGTCTGCACGAAATTCACCGGCATCGGCAAGCGCGGGTAAGTCTTCGTTTGTAGCTGCAATAAGGCGTACGTCAGTTTTTACTGACTTGCTTCCGCCAACGCGCTCAAATTCGCCATATTCGACAACGCGCAGTAGCTTCTCCTGAATAAGGCCAGAAGTATTAGCCAGTTCATCAAGAAATAAGGTGCCGTTGTGGGCCACTTCAAAGCGACCTTCGCGACGTTTTGAGGCACCGGTGAACGCACCTGCTTCATAACCGAATAATTCACTCTCCAATAGGCTTTCACTTAAGGCAGCACAATTAAGCTTAATATAGTTCTGATCCCAGCGCTTAGATAAGAAGTGAAGTCGCGCGGCAATAAGCTCTTTACCTGTGCCTCGCTCACCTATGACCAGCACAGGTTTATCTAGCGGTGCAATTTGTGAAATTTGCTCTAAAACTTCTAGAAAACTATTCGCTTGGCCAAGTAAATTGTCTTGCTGTCGATACCTACTCATTAAATCCCTCAAAAGTTAGTCATTTCGACCAATTAATAGTGTAGAACAAAACATATTGAGAAACGAGTATTATTTGAACTTATAAAAAGTGTATGAAAAATAGCAGGTTAGCACAGTTATAAAGTTGGCAAGCATATTGAATACAACTAATACCAAGAGTAACCTATTTATCAAGTGTGGTGTTTTTTAAACACTTACCATTTTTAGCAAGAGGTAATTATTATGGGTATCTTCTCGCGTTTTACAGATATTGTGAATTCGAATATTAATGCGCTTTTAGATAAAGCGGAAGATCCTGAGAAAATGGTTAGATTAATCATTCAGGAAATGGAAGACACATTGGTTGAGGTGCGCTCAGCATCAGCGAAGACCTTAGCCAACAAAAAAGAAATTGTTAATCAAATTGCAAAGTATGAAAGCGATGCAAGTGACTGGGAGGCCAAAGCTGAGCTTGCTTTGAGCAAAGACAGAGAAGACTTGGCGCGTGCTGCGCTGCAGGAAAAGAAGAAGTCTGCAGAAGCTGCTGAAGCGTTAAGTAAAGAACTGGCCATTGTTGATGAGCAAATCAGCAAACTTCAGGATGAAATTGGTCAGCTTCAAGAAAAGCTAGCGGATGCGAAGAGTCGCCAAAAAGCGATTATTATGCGCCAGAAAACTGCAAGCTCTCGTCTTGAAGTGAAAAAGACGCTGGATAGCACTAAAGTAGATAATGCGATGGGACGCTTTGAGCAATATGAGCGTAAAATCGATGACCTTGAGTCGCAGGTTGAAGCTTACGATTTAGGTAAGAAAACGTTACAGGATGAGTTTGCTGAACTAGAGGCCAGTGACAAAGTTGAAGACGAACTTGCTGCGCTTAAAGCGAAAGTAAAAGGTGCAAACACAAGCACCGAAAAATCAGAATAATAAGAATAGGGTGTACCCTCCGGATGTGAAATCGGAAGGAGGGTAATTACATCAGAGTTTGTAGGAGAGATTGAGATGGATGAAGGTACGATTGCAATGTTGGTGATGCCCCTTGTGGTGTTTTCAATATTCGTTGCTCCAATTTGGCTAATATTACACTATCGAAGCAAGAAGCAAGTGAATCAGGGATTGAGTGCAGAAGAGCACGCATCTTTGCAAGACTTAGCCGAGAAAGCCGAGAAAATGAGCGAACGCATTGAAACTCTAGAGGCCATTTTAGACAGCGAGGCACCTGAGTGGAGGAATAGAGCATGAGAAACGGTAAGCAGCTCTATCGCAACCCAGAAAATGCAAGAATTGCAGGCGTGTGCTCGGGTGTAGCTGAATATTTCGGCTTAGAAACTTGGTTAGTAAGGATTTTAGTTGTAACAGGTTTCTTCTTGTTAGCCGGACCTTTCATCTTTGTTGCATACATTGCAGCTTGGTTCATTCTCGATAAAAAACCTGTTGGGTTAAAAAATGCGCCAACGCAACCTGTTTTCTCAAAAGGTAAGGGATGGACAAATCCCAACGGTGGTCAGGTAAAAAGCCCAAAAGTGGAAGTGAAAACGAAAGTTTGGCAGGCGGGCGAGCCACCAAAACAAGCGTTTCACGATATTCGCAATCGCTTTGAAAAAGCAGAAGTTCGGCTTCGTAAAATGGAAACTTATGTAACGTCTCGCGAATATCAACTCAATAAAGAAATTAGCCGTCTTTAATTGGCGATGGCGCACCAAGCAAACTTGAATGAAGCCGCTCGTAATGAGCGGCTTTTTATTATATAAAACAATGCGTTTACTTGGTTTTGTAAAATTCCTGTTACAGCAAAATCGAGTCGCTCGTAAGGGCTTACACTTTTCGACGTCGCGAATTTCATTAGACTGATAGACAAGTTTTTCAACTCTTATTGGTTACAGAAGTTATGCCAAAATCAACGCAATACCAGTCGAGACAATCTGACGAGAATGGCATTATCCATTGGTCAGACGAAGAGAACCAAATTTGGTCTGAACTCTATGCGAGACAAATTCCGCTGGTGAAAGAAAGAGCGTGCCAAGAATACTTGGACGGGCTTGATTTGTTGAAGTTAAATGAAAAGGAAATCCCTCAGCTACCCGACATCAACAAAGTACTGATGGAGAAAACGGGTTGGCAAACAGCTGAAGTGCCTGCGTTAATTAATTTTGGCGAATTTTTCAGATTACTGGCGAATAAGCAATTTCCTGTTGCCACCTTTATTCGCACCAGAGAAGAATTCGATTACTTGCAGGAGCCGGATATTTTCCATGAAGTTTTCGGTCATTGTCCGCTACTAACGAATCCTGCATTTGCTCATTTTACTCACACTTACGGAAAGTTGGGCCTTGCTGCCAGCAAAGAAGACCGAGTTTATCTTGCTCGTCTTTATTGGTTCACCGTAGAGTTTGGATTGGTGAGAGCCAAAGATGAATTGAAGATATACGGTGGAGGCATCTTATCTTCTCCTGGCGAGACAATATATGCGTTAGACAGCGACACACCTCTGCGTAACCCGCTCACTGCTATTGATGCATTAAGAACACCCTATCGTATCGATATTATGCAGCCTCTCTATTATATCTTACCGGAATTCGACCATCTGTTTGAATTAGCGGAAATGGATATTATGGCACTCGTAGAAGAAGCGAAGTCTTTAGGGCTATTTTCCCCACTTTTCCCACCTAAAGAGAAAAAAGCCAGTTAACACTATTGTTAATTAAATGTGTTTTATATAGGATGCCGCTCACTGAAGCGGCATCTTTTTTATTTGGTATGCGCGGCCTTTTAATCATGCTCTCTACGCGTTCTTAAATGTGTGATTCATCGCAAATTTAACCATCTGTAACATTTATCTTGTTATCTTTTTGTAAAAGTATGATATTCTGTACATATATGTTTACAAAATAGCTATAACACCCTATGCGTCTAGAAATAAGCTGTCAGGATCGTCTTGGTATCACTCAAGATGTTTTAGATATTCTCGTTACTAAAGAAATAGATTTACGCGGTATTGAAATTGACCCTGCGGGGAAAATTTTCCTTAATTTTCCCAATATCGAATTTGCAGATTTTCAACACCTCATGCCTCAAATTCGCCGCATCGATGGTATCGACGATGTGAAGACCACGCTTTTCATGCCAGGGGAGCGTGAAAAAAATCAGCTTTCCGCTATTTTAAGAACGTTGCCCGACCCTGTGTTTTCTATCGACGCCAAAGGCAATATCTTGCTATGCAATGAAGCGGTATGCGCGGGGCTAGAAATTCCGAGTAGCGAAATAGAAGGCATTGAAATTGGCGAAGTTGTGAAAGGCTTTAACTTTACTAAATGGATGGACGGTAAATCGCCTGGCCCTCAGTCTTCGAAAGTGAAGTTTATTCAACAGGATTACCTAGCCGATATGCTGCCTATTACCGTACCTGACGGCGAGCAGAATATGATCATGGCAGGTGCTGTGGTGATATTAAAATCAGAGATGCGACTAGGACAACAGTTTACCGCGTTTCACCAGTCTCCCACTGATAGCTTTGACCGCTTTGTCACTCAGTCTCCGTTTATGAAGCGAGTCGTTCATGAAGCCAAGCGAATAGCTGATTTGGATGCACCTATTTTAATTTTTGGTGAAACAGGCACAGGCAAGGAAATGATTGCTAGAGCCTGTCACCAGTCTAGCCGTCGCAGTGAAGGTGCATTTTTAGCTTTAAACTGCGCGTCTTTACCTGACAGCGTGGCAGAAACCGAATTATTCGGTTACGCAGCGGGCGCATTCAATCAGCCTAATGCAAAAGTGGGGCTGTTAGAGCAAGCGAAAGGCGGTACGCTTCTTCTCGATGAAATTGCTGATATGTCTTCTCAGCTTCAAGCTAAACTGCTCCGCGTTCTGGAAGACGGCGAATTTAGAAGAGTAGGAGATTCTGAGCCAGTTAAGGTAGATGTGCGATTTATTTGTACCACCTGTCGTGATTTAGGTCAGCTTGTAGAAGAAGGACGATTTAGAAAAGAATTGTACTACCGCTTAAACGTACTAAGTTTAGTTATGCCTTCTTTAAAAGACAGAAGGCAGGATATCGTTCCTCTAGCCGAGTCTTTCATCGTTCAACACAGTACCAAGTTAGGTCGTCGTCCTGCGAAACTCAGTAAATCCTGTGTTGATTTTCTGCAGCAATACCCGTGGCCGGGTAATGTGAGACAGCTACAGAATGCGTTGTATCGCGCGTTATCACTCCTTGACGGTAAGGAGATTACCAAGGAAGACATTCAGCTTCCAAGTTGTGCGCCAAGCGTCACTTATATTGACGAAAACTTTGACGGCACATTAGACGAAGAAGTGAAGAAGTTTGAAAAGGACTTGCTCAAACGGTTATATCCTTCCTACCCAAGTACCCGTCAATTGGCTAAAAAACTGGGATTAAGTCATACGGCAATTGCAAATAAGTTACGTGAGTACGGCATTAACAAGGCAACGGTTAAGCTTTAATTAGATGGGAGCATTGACCTTTACCATAGGGTGAAGGTCAATGTGACCAAGTATATTTGACGTCGTTTAGCAAAGTAAAAATGGCAAATGGTCTACGCCAATTTTTATACCGTTAATGCGTTTTTGTGCCTCATAGCAATATCAATTCATCTGTTACGATAAATTTACATCGCCCACGGAGCAAGCGGGCAGCGCTATACCTGCTCAACAGAGGCTTACTAGCGTACATCCTTTCTTACAGCCAAATAAAACTTCGTCAACAGATCACTTCTCAATGCACACCAACTAGTGGCATAACTATAATCATGGAATTGCGTGTGATGCTGCCGCGTAAAAAGATATAGGTCTGATAAAAGACAAGAGCGCCAAGCTGATGAATAATTTTTCGAGGAAAGAACAATGAAACTAGCAACCTATAAGAATGAAACCCGAGATGGCTGCCTAATGGTAGTGTCGAAGGACCTTTCTCGAGCATGCAGTGCACAGGACATTGCGAAAACGATGCAAGACGCACTGGATAATTGGAAAGAGATTGCCCCTCAGCTACAGATGAAATACCAAGCGCTAAATGACAATGCGTGTGACAGCGTGCCGTTTGACGCATCTCGCTGTAAGTCGCCTCTGCCTAGAGCTTACCAATGGGCTGATGGAAGTGCTTACGTGAACCATGTGGAATTGGTGCGAAAGGCGCGTAATGCAGAAATGCCGGAAAGCTTTTGGACTGACCCATTGATGTATCAAGGTGGTTCCGATGACTTTATTGGACCCGAGGATGACATCATACTTCCAAGTGATGATTGGGGAATCGATTTTGAAGGTGAAGTCGCTGTTGTTACTGATGATGTTCCTATGGCGTGTACGCCTGAACAAGCTTCAGAGCGCATTCGACTTATTATGTTAGTTAACGACGTATCACTTAGAGGGTTAATCCCAGGCGAACTGGCGAAGGGGTTTGGCTTCTTCCAATCAAAACCTGCGTCTAGCTTTTCTCCGGTTGCTGTAACACCAGATGAATTAGGTGATGCGTGGAAAGATAGCAAAGTGCACTTGCCTTTGCGTTCAACCTACAATGGTGAACTATTCGGTAAGCCTGAAGCGGGTCAGGACATGACGTTTGATTTTGGTCAGCTAGTCGCGCATGCCGCCAAGAGCAGAAACCTAGGTGCAGGTGCTATCATCGGCTCGGGTACAGTGTCTAATAAACAGGGTACAGATCATGGCTCTGCCATCGCTGAAGGCGGTATGGGTTATTCATGTATTGCAGAAGTGCGCATGATTGAGACTATTCGAGACGGCAAACCTTCTACTCCTTTCATGCAGTTTGGCGATCGTATTCGCATCGAAATGCTAGATAAAGAAGGCCACTCTGTTTTTGGCGCAATTGAACAGCAAGTTAAACCGCTTAGCTAAAATTTTAAAATGAAAAGTAGTGTGGGGTAATAACGTGGTTTACTCGGTAGGCACGTTGTTGTTTTCCCCACTATCATTATAAGAGGGAGTAGAGCGTTTAGACTCATCAAAGCCCTGTACTCCTACCAAAAACGTTTAATAGGTGTGGTAGTACCATGAGCATAAAACTTTACGGCTATTGGCGTTCGACCGCCTCTTACCGCGTGCGGATTGCGCTGAATTTGAAAGGGGTTGAGTACGAGTATGTACCTGTCCATCTTGTAAACAACGGTGGCGAGCAGCATAGTACCGAATATACGCGTCTCAATCCTGCGCACCTTGTCCCTACTTTGGTTGATGAAGACGAAGATATTATTCTGAATCAATCGCTATCAATCATCGAATATCTTGATGAACGGTATGAAGGCGCACACCAGCTGGTTCCTGAACATCGAACAGAGAGAGCCAGAGTCAGAGCGCTAGCACAAGATATCGCGTGTGATATTCAGCCTTTGGGTAATCTACGTGTACTGAATGCGCTAAAAGGGAATTTTGAGGCGTCACAAGATGATGTGGCGAAGTGGGCATCCCACTGGATAACGCTGGGGTTCGACGGCATTGAAAAGCGTCTTCAGACCCAAGCCGGAAAGTTCTGCTTTGATTTCGATGTTACGCTGGCTGATATTTGCTTAGTACCCCAAGTGTATAATGCGCAACGTTTTAACGTCGATATGAGTCGCTACCCTTTAATTAGTAAGATAGCGAAGAATTGTAACGAGTTAGATGCTTTTGAGCGGGCTAAGCCCGAAAATCAAATAGACGCCACTTAGACTGAAGGGGGAGAGTAGAAATGTACTCTGACCCCATTTTTTGAGTTATTGGCGTTTAATCGGTAGCTCGGTGGTGTTTTTCACCTGCTTTAAGGCGAAGGTTGAACTTAAATGATCGACAAGAGGCAGGTGAGTTAATTTCGTTTTAAGTAAGAATTCGTACTCTTCAATACTTTCCACTATCACTTTTAGTAAGTAGTCTTTTTCACCGCTGGTGGTATGACACTCCACGATTTCATCGATGTTTTGTACGGCATTTTCAAAATCAGTTAGCGAGTCACCGTCATGGTTTTTCAACGTGACATAGATAAAGACCGACACACCTAAATTCAGTTTTTTGCTGTTTAGCAATGTGACTTTACCAAGAATGATGCCGTCGGCTTCCATTCGTTTGACACGTCTCCAGCACGGAGTGTGCGACAATCCTACACGCTGGCTTAAATCTGCCATCGACACCGTGGCGTCTTGCTGAAGTACGCGCAAAATCTCACGGTCAAATTTATCCAATTTCATTAACACTGTTTCCGTCGTTTTTATGATGTTTATTATATATCAAAAAAAATTCTAGGATAGCTGTCCTAGAAAAATTGTAATCAATTCTATTGCGTTTCAGTTTGTAAATTTCATTAACAAACTTTGCAAGGCCTGTCCTCAAAACAATCGGATACACTTGGCAAAATGTTGCTGATCTTTGCGAGGCCGATAAGTGTACCGCAAATCATCTTCAGACTCTCACATCATCCCAAATGAGCGGCGTTTCGTTTTCGTGACAGCTAGACCTTGGGTAGGCTTTAATTCATCACAGTATTAATAGGGAAAATATGTCAGTTTTTGATCACCCAGAGTTCAATAATCACGAACACGTTGCGTTTTATCATGACGAGAAGGCGGGCTTGAGCGCCATTATTGCTGTACACAATACCAATCTGGGGCCAGCACTTGGCGGCTGTCGCATGTGGCCCTACGTAAATAGTGGTGAGGCATTGACCGATGTGTTGAGACTGTCAAAGGGGATGACGTATAAAGCAGCCATGGCTAACTTGGAGCTTGGCGGCGGTAAATCTGTGATAATCGGCGACCCTCGTAAGGCTAAATCGCCAGAAATGATGAAGGCAATGGGAAAGTTTGTTGAATCATTGGGCGGCAAGTATTTCACTGCTGAAGACTCTGGTATTTCAGTAACGGACTTGCAAACCATGGCAACCGAGTCGGATTACATCGCTGGTGTTAATGCTAAATACCACTATGCGGGCGAAGTACCTGACGGTAACCCGGCTCCGTCTACAGCATACGGTGTGTTTGTGGGATTGAAGGCGACGGTAGAGTACGGCTTGAAGCGCAGCCTTGATGGCGTCAGTGTTGCTATTCAAGGTATGGGGCACGTTGGCTACCGTCTTGCAAAGCATTTGCATGAGCACGGTGCCAAGATTTATGTTGCGGATATCTATCCTGAAGGTGTTGAAAAAGCAGTATCTGAATTTGGTGCGACAGCTGTAGCGCCGGAAGAAATACTGAGCTTAGATGTGGATGTGCTAGCGCCATGTGCGTTGGGTGCAGCCATTAACGATCTGTCATTGCCTGAAATCAAAGCCAAAGTAATTGCAGGCGCTGCAAATAACCAGCTTGCACGTGAAGATATTGGTGAATTGCTTCAACAGCGCGGCATTCTGTATGCGCCAGATTACGTGATCAACGCGGGTGGCGTTATCGACATCTTCCATCAGCGTATGGAATCGAGTTCTAATGAAGCGCTTCGCGCACATATTGAGCAAATCGGCGAAACGCTAAAAGAAATTTATACCCGTGCAGAGCAAGAAGGGGCGGCGACAAACCGTGTTGCCAACCTTATTGCCGAAGAGAGATTTTCTTTAAAGGGTTGAAAACTCTCAACCAAATAGTCATAATGCGCCCCGCACTCAAGCAGGGGCGAATGACTTTGCTTTGAATGCGATTTTCTATGGTGGGCTTTTGGTCCTCCCGCAATGATACTCTGTGAACCCGGTCAGGCCTGGAAGGGAGCAGCCGCAGCAGACGACTCATGTGCCGGGATGTGGCTGGAGGCCCGCCACCCAAATTCCTTATTCGTCTTCTTTTTTAGTCTTTTCTATTTCATCTAAGTACTTGAGTGCTTTACTAATAGCATGCTCAACATTCATTTCCATTTGATTTCGTTCGCTTTGAGGCAGGTAAAACGCCATGTCTACTTCGTAGCGGATATAACGTGGTGGAACCTGATTTAAGGCAAGACAGCACAAGTCTGCTAAGTAATCAGGACTTTTCGTGGTATCGAGCCCCAGCTTACTGATTCTTTCTAAAACCAGGTGTTCATAATAGTTATGGATGTCGTCATCTAGTTTCATGTTCATTCCCCTTATAATTGTTGTTAGCGCCCTGCGTAAAAGTGCTGTGGTATGCAAATATGCTGTGCGGAAAATACAGCGCTTGTCCAACTAATTGGACACATTTTTATACAAGCTAAATGGCACAACACGAACCTTGGCTATATATCCTTATAATGTATAGCTTGTATTCTGTGGATGTCGAGTCGACGGTGATAGAATTACGAAGTTAAACAAAGCAATAAGGCAAGAACGACATGAAAAAAAATATAGAGCCCTGCTACTACGGCGATTACCTACAGCTTGATAAGATTTTGGGGGCGCAGGACTTACAGAGTGAGAAGTACGGTGACGCGGCGCACGAAGAAATGCTGTTCATTATTGTTCACCAAGTTTATGAGCTTTGGTTCAAGCAGGTTCTTCATGAATTAAATGCAGTAATTGATACGTTTAATCAAGAGACGGTTAAAGATCAGCAGCTAACACTAGTGGTGCATCGCTTACAGCGAGTCATACAAATTCAAAAGTTAATGAACGATCAAATTGCTATCATGGAAACCATGACGCCACAGCAGTTTTTGTCGTTTAGGGACTACTTGGTGCCCGCGTCGGGCTTCCAAAGTATACAGTTCAAGCGTTTAGAAATATCACTAGGCCTAAAGCGTGATTTCAGAATCGACTTTGATAAGCAAAGCTTCTACAACCGTCTGACTGATAAAGATAGAGCGTTATTGGAAACCCTTGAAAGCAAACCCAGTTTGTTTGAGCTGGTCGACAAATGGCTTTCAAGAATGCCGCTTCTAAAAACGGAAGGTTTCGATTTTTGGCAATATTATAAAGATGCGGCAGAAGAAATGTTGAAAGACGACCATCATACAATTTCAACCAGTGACATGCTATCTGATACAGAGCGGCGACAAGAGCTAAAAGACTTACAAGCAACGATGGAGAACTTTGATGCGTTGTTTGATGATACGCAGTTTGAAAAGTTAAGAGGCGAGGGCAAGTTCCGCTTGAGTCATAAAGCATTGCTTTCTGCATTGTTCATAAAGCAGTACTCTGAAGAGCCTATCTTTAATCTGCCGTTCCAGCTTATTACCGCACTCACAGAGATAGACGAGCAACTCACTATATGGCGTTATCGTCACGCAATGATGGTTCAGCGCATGCTGGGCACTAAAATTGGCACTGGTGGATCGTCAGGACATCATTACCTCAAGAAAACCACTGCGTCTAATCGTATCTATTTAGATTTTTTTAACATGGCAACCTTCTTACTTCCCAAGAGTGCATTGCCAGAATTGCCTGAAACTGTAAGAAGACGACTGGGGTTTTATCTGCAATAGTGAGTAAACCTTATTTATTAATTTTATCTTATAATTCCTTCAACATCTTTTCGCACATGTTGTAGAGCTATAATAAAAAGAAATATCCAGGTTTGTCTGGCCCTTTAAA